>NZ_ABCK01000006.1 GCF_000170755.1 Lentisphaera araneosa HTCC2155 | reverse complement strand
TCACTCCCGCTTCCACCAAATGTGTTGCATAGGAATGACGCAGGGAATGCACCGACACCTGTTTGGCGAGGCCACTATCAGCCAAAGCCGCTTTAAAGGCCGACTGCACCCCGCCCTTATCCATGTGCAAAGTCGTTTTGGAATTGCTACGACTTTTCCCGGCATAACGCGGAAATAGCAGTAGCGGATTGCGGTGCATCACCCAGTAATCCCTTAGCATCTGGTAAGTCACTTGGGGCAAGGGAACGAGACGGTCTTTGTAGCCCTTGGAATTGCGCACATGTAAACGCATGCGATCCTTGCAAATGTCGCCCGTTTGAATTCTCACACCCTCGCTGATGCGTAGACCCATGGAATAAATTGCTGTGAGACAAGTTCGATAGCGAGCTTTTTCCAAATGAGACAAAATCAGTAAAGTTTCATCTTGGCTGAGGATATCGGGTAAGGATTTTACTCGGGGGATACGAACAATTTCGAGCCATTTCCACTCGCGCTTGAGCACGTATTGATAAAAAAAACTTAGGGCACAGCGATCCATCTTCACCGTGCTCCAGGAATAAGTATCCACCAATTCAGAAAAGTAGAGCTTGAGCTCCTCTTCTTTAAGTTGATCAAGAGGCGAAGCAATCAAATCATTGACGCGACGCAAAGCTCGCAAGTAGTTGTCCACTGTACTCTTTGCCTTAGCTTGGAGCTTAAGCTCCAATTGCATCGCTCTATAATATTTTTGGAATGAATCATTCATCATTTTTCTCCGTTTAATTAAGCCAGAACACAAAACTGTGTCCTTGATAAGCTACAGAGAAAAACTACCGTAAAAGAAGACCAAACTACAAATTAAAAGGCACCGAGGAAAGTTTTGACAAGAGGAGAAAATGACTTACACAAGCACAGCCTGCCGCAGGGCGGCTTCGTTCAACCATGAGCTGCAGTGAAGATTTTCGCTTAGGCTCAAATCTCACTAATCTCGGTCGTTAGAGAATATATTTAATTAAATGAAAGTACTTAAATCAATACTAATTAGTTTCTCCGTAGCCTTTCTATTTTTACTATGCACAATTATTTTTATCATGCTCATCAAAGGTCAAATTAACGGAAATAATTGGAAAGAAATAGACCTAAAAGAAATAGTTAATTTACATATGGTTGTAATCACATTCCTCTTTATTATTCCTGCGATTCCATCTATAATTTCAAGATCAGTTAAAAACACAATTAATAAAAACAAGAAAAACGAAATAGAAAAATCTCTAACCATGGGTCGCACCTGATGAATTCGGCTTCGCCGAATATCATCAGATATTAATAGTTTGTTAGCTACAGGTGATCTAGGACGTTCTACACAAATAAAAACAACTTGATTTTTATATATAATGTATTTACATTGTAAATATGAGTAAATTGAAATTTGAATGGGATAAAAATAAAGCCCAAAGCAACTTGGAAAAACACGGAGTTTCCTTTGAGGAAGCAATCACTGTTTTCTATGATGAACGAGCATTAGAGTTTTTTGAGAAAAACAACTCTGAATGGGAGGACCGATTTTTAATGCTAGGTCTTAGCACTGAATTCAAATTATTACTTATTTGTCATTGTTATCGAGATAATGATAATATAATTAGAATTATTTCAGCTCGAAAAGCAACAAAAAATGAAGCTAAAAACTATAAGAGGTGATGAAGATGAAAGAAGAATATGATTTATCCACAATGGAGTCACGCAAAAACCCTTATGCAAAGGCTCTCAAGAAACAAGTTACTATTAGAGTTAGACCAGATGTAATTAATTATTTTAAAGACATGTCAGAAGAATCTGGTATTCCTTATCAATCTTTAATTAATCTATACCTACAAGATTGTGTATCTGAACACAGAAAGCTAAAAATGGATTGGTCTGCATAATAAGAAATTGTAGAACCAGTGAATCGAAGTGATGGTTAGACTAGTGATCAAATTATAAAATAGACTTAAGTAGTCACATTACAGAAAGCATTTCGGCTCTTAGTCGAAATGCTTTTTTGTTTTATTGAGATGGCTCTATGGCTAAGCTTAGTTCTTTTTGCGCTTGGCTTCTTTCGCTTTTTTCTCGGCTTTTTTACGACGTTTTTCTTCCTTGGTGGGGACGGGGTCTTGAACCAGAACCTCACCTGAATCAGCGAGCCATTTTTGGGCTTTATCTTTGAACATCGCAATGAGTTCTGGGTTTTGATCGGCCACATTGCTCACTTCTGTTGGGTCGTTATCCAAGTCAAATAAAATGATTTTGCCATTCTTCTGATAATCGAATGGGGCAATGTATTTATATTTTTCTGTGACAATGGCGTAATAACCTGGGCACTCACCCACGGCGTAATCACGAGCGAATTCACCTTCGCCCGTTAATAATGGCACAAGGCTATCGCCATAGGGCTTTGCTTTGTCTTCGTCTGAGGCGTTGCCCCACGCTAATGCCGTGCTCACTAAGTCGAGTAACTGCACGGGCTGGCTAACAACTTTCGATCTCTTCTGACGTGGATCATAAATGACTAAACTGGGATTTAAGACTTCTTTATAAAGCGTCGTTTTATGATGGAGGCCATGTTCACCAACAAGGATACCGTGGTCACTAAAGAAAACTATGATTGTGTTATCTTTTTCGCCACTTGTTTCCACTGCTTCAATGATTGCCTTTAATTGATCATCCATGAATGCGATGCTCGCACAATTGCCCTTCTGCGTTTTCTCGAGCTTTGAAAAATCTTTTAGTGGGCTCGGACGCAACTCTTTGGGAATGCCTTCGCCCTTGTCATGTTTGGCATTCGGCTCGGGAATTTGTGCATCGACAAAGCGATCGTGGTACGCTTGTTTCACATCATAAGGTCCATGAGGCACTGAGTAATTTAACCAAAGGAAATAAGGCTGCTCTTGTTCGGCAATGAATTTCTTGGCTAAGTCAGTAAAAAGTCCGTCGAGGTAGATATCGTCAGGTAGACTTGTTGGTTTTCCTCGATCCGCTTTCATTTGATCGAAGTAAGCTTCCTCAATAAGAAAATCAACGTAAGCATCCTCGCCCTTTTTAGCTTCTTTCCCACCGACAACGGCACGGCCTAAAGATTGCCAGACGTAATCAAAACCTAAACGACGGTGACCCTCTGTGCGAACTTCTTCTTTTGTCCCGCTCAAACCCTCGTTACTGGGATGTATGTGACTCTTGCCAATATGAGCCGTTTTATAGCCTGCTTTTTGTAAAGCCCTAGGAAGTGTCCAAACATCGGGAGCCAGTCCTTTAAAAGGGCCGTTCTGATACATACCAATATTGTGAGGGTATACTCCGGCTATCAATGAATTTCTTGCTGGGCCACATTGAGTCCCCTGACAGACAGCGTTATTAAAGAACACGCCTTCACTTGCCAAGCGATCTAAAGTTGGGGTTTCGGCAAAGTCGGCCCCCATGGCTCCAATGTAATGTGCAGGCAAGTCATCCACTTCAATGAAAATAATATTGGGCTTCTCTTCAGGGTATACCGCAGAGAGCAGACAAAAAGAGAGTAGAGAAAATAGTTTATTCATGGGGGCTCCGAAAGTTTTTCTTAACTATGGCTCTGGGAACATATTTTTTGACAGGAGGTGTGGGATTTTTAACGTTTTTCAATTTTAATAAAGTCATGAATTGCCAAGCGAAAGACTTCTCTCTGTTCATTCGTAATAATGAGCTCTTCTTCATTATCAAAGCAAATGGCCTCGCATTGTTGAGCTGAAATCGGCAAGAAGTAAACATCTCCTGAAAAGAATTTATCTTCCTTAAAATTTTTAAATAACCATACACTATTGTAAGTGAGTACTGCCAATTGTGTTTCCTTTGCGGACATATCCGCACTGGTGACCATGCCCCCAATATCAAAAGTATAGAGCTTTTCGGGCACCATGAGTACTTCTTGCTGAAGGTCATTAAAGCGATACAATTTCGTTTTCGCATCATCGCGATGCTTGGTTAATAAATAGAGTTTTTCTTTATAGTGAAACATCGCCTCGCAATCAAAGTTATCGTATTTTACTGGTTTTTGATAATCGGGATACTTAAACTTATACTCTTTGGCTAAACCTGTTTTGGACTTCTCAGACAACACATAGAAACTCATGGTTTCACGCCCTTGGCTATTATTGCCCGTATCACTCACATAGAGCTTGCCGTGCCGATCAATGCTTATGTCTTCCCAATCTTGATTTTTCACATCTTTTAAGTCAATCTGAGCACTTATACTCAAGTCATCATTGTCATCGAAACTGAGGGCATATAAACGAGTCTTGCCTCCTGAATCATTGTGAGTCCAATAGACATTGGGATAAGTTCGACTCTTAATGAGCCCGGAAGCTTCGGAAATTTCTTTATTCTTAATTTGGCCCACGGGAGTCAAACTCACCGTTTGCATCTCGGGCAAATCAAAAAGCTTGGTAGAATTACCTGAACTTCCGCAGGAAACCCAAGCTAAAAAAACACTCACAGCAACAATATAACGCATAAAAAATCCTCTAAAGCTAAAGAAATTATACTACCACTTTCTCTCTCACCCAAGCGGGAGATTGAGTTTGGAGCCATTTGTCACCATTTCTTAACAAAAAAATGCGGAGTTCGCAATCGCGAACTCCGCATTTAAAAAACAAGCTTTTTCTCTAGCCAATTTGGCGAATAAGACCTGCAAGAACACGACCTGGACCGCATTCCACAAATTCTTCAACACCTAAATCTTTCATCTTATTCACTGACTCAACCCAGCGTACTGAACCGGCGATTTGCGAACAGAGCAAATCAGCAATACGTGAGCTATCGTAAAGATCAGCTTCAAAGTTAGAAATAACGGGAGTTTTGATCTTGCCAAATTCGAAGGAATTCACGAATGAACGGAACTCTTCTCGGGGGGCTTCCATATAACGCGAGTGGAAAGCTCCACTTACTGGGAGAACGACGTAGCGTTTAGCGCCAGCATCCTTAAAAGCACCTTCTGCGGCTACGATATCATCTTTCATGCCAGAAAGCACAGTTTGAGCTGGGGAGTTGAAGTTAGCCACGTCAATGGCGCCAGCACCATTACCTGAAAGCACTTCAGCAATTTGCTCTGCACTCATACCGAGTACAGCTGCCATGCCGCCACCTTCGACTTTACTCATTATTTCGCCACGCTTTTGAACGAGTTTTAAACCCGTCACGAAGTCATAGGCACCCGCAGCGAACAAGGCATTATATTCACCAAGGCTATGACCAGCAAGGTAGGCGGGAGCCGCTTCACCTGAATTGATTTTATCGAGGTAAGTCAGAGCATTAACCACGTAGAGCGCAGGCTGTGTGAATTGAGTTTTATTGAGTTCTTCGCGCGGGTCTTCCGTGCAAAGTTCGACAATTGAACAAGCCAGTACTTCATCTGCAGAAGCAACTAATTCAGGAAATTTCTCAAAAAGTTCCGCACCCATACCTTTTTTCTGGGAGCCCTGACCTGGGAATACATAAGCAGTAGACATTAATTATCCTTATTTTACAAAAAAGTTAAGTGTTTCTGTATCGAGGGGTTCGACTGCTAGAATCTCGGCTTCATCACCACCTGGAAGTTCAATGGAATCACCCACTTGGTGACCTAACATTGACTTCGCTAAAGGTGTTTCGAACGAAAGCCAGTTCTTATCGGGATCACCATCTAACATGCCGACAATAGAATATGTCGTTTCGGCTTCAGGTGACTTAATCGTCACTTTAGCAGCTGGAATGACACGATTTTTCACTTTGAATTCAGAAAAATCTGTAGGACCAATTTTATTCAACATGGCATCGAGCTCCCCCACGCGTAACTGAAGATATTTCTGACGATCTTTCGCCGCTCTAAACTCAAAATTCTCACGTAAATCACCGTGTTCACGGGCCGCCGCAATAGCTTTCGAGTTATCAGGAATCTCAGTATTAACGAGTCTTTCGTGTTCTTCTTGAAGGGCTTTGTATGAACGCTGAGAAGTGACTTGTGGCAACTTACCTACTTTAACTTCAACTTTCTTCGTTTGAACTTGGTCGAGGGCATCAGGCTTAATACGAACAATTTTAACGAGTAAACTTTGACGTTCGCCATTATCGAGACCCGGGAAAGTTTTGACGGTACTCACCAAACTTTTCACATCTTCGCTAGAACCCGTACCGAGTAAGAACTCGAGGAATTTCTCGTTTGACATAATGAGTTTGCGTAAGTCTTTACCAGACTTGTCAGCTTTTTCTGCATTTGATAAAGCACGGAAAACTTGAATTGGCGCAGTAATGATTTCTGCGAGTTCCGCAGGCTTTTTAGAGAGTTTATTCCATAACCAGCAGGCAACGGCAGCACTTAGGTTGCCAGAAAGGACTTCAAGCTTTGCAGAAGTAATCAAAGCTTGTGCATTGCGATCATCGCCAATCTTATCGATTGCATTGAGGAATTTAATCGGCAAGTGCATCACATCTTTAGCAAAGTACTCAATACCCTTAGCTTCCAAAGTTACTGCAAACCAAGCAGAAATTGTCTTGACATTCATCGGGGTAGAAACTTTTACAAAACCTTCAGTATCTTTCCAGATAGAAGCGGTGTCAGCGAGTTCTTGAATCATGTCGACCACATACTCTTTTTCTGCAACCATATCCCAAAGGCCTGAGATGGATTCAGCAAAAATTTTGTTTTGAGCTGGTCTTGCCGCAGCAAATTTAAAGGCTTTGATGAGGTTATTTTTCTCGTCTTCACCAAACTTAACTGTCTCAGTATCTTTTAAGGCAACTTTGAGTTCATCTAAACTACGACTCATATCCCATGAACGGCCACTTGCAGAAGTTGATTTCTTAGTCGCATCAACTAAAACTCGACGACGGAACCACTCGTCAAAAGCCTTCGCTGTTTTAATGTAAGTGGGCATGACTAAACGAGTAATCATCGCCTGACTAACTTTGAGGTTTGGAACAGTTTCAGACTCGATTTGGCTAACTAAGTCTTTTGAGAGGACGTTTTTAATGACCATTTTTTCGCCTTTCACCAACTTCGCACCTAAAGTTCCAGGTAAGAGGATGTGAGATTTTTTCGCAAAAAACTTAAGTGGAACTTTTTGCACCACTTTGAATTTCACGGAAACTTGACTCGTAATTGAATCCAAGGACTCAACTTGACCAAAGCCAAAGTCTACGTGATAAACGGAAAGATCGGCGAGTTTAATTTTGCCAAATACTTTGACAGAACTTGAGTCACTCAAGATAACGAGGAGGACTTGAAAACGTTTTGCTATTTCATCTACACTGCCTTCACCTAAAGCCTCTTGTACAGCTCCTGGATCGGTGTATGCGGAAAAGATATCGCGTGCTAATGAACTGAAAGCAGCTGAGAAGTCACCTTCAGGCTTAAGTAAAGCTAAAGCTACGGCGAGCTCAACACTTTGTTGATCACTGGCACCCGAGGCCAAAAAGAGTTCTGTGGCCTGACCAATGCTTGCGCGTTGCGCAGTCGAAAGATCGGCGGCTTTTAAAGCGCGTGCACATGTAAGGGCCTCTTCACTGGCTTTGCCTTCATCACTGGCGGCTAAAATTAATGATTCTAATTTGTCTGCTGACATATTTACCTTCTTATTTTCTTACTAAAGCTTTATAATTTTTCTTAATTAGACTACAGACCTCATCTGCTTCTGCAGAGGTCAAATAGCAATAAAGGTTCACGGTTCCCTTCTGGTAATAAGGGTCAAATTTTACAAAGCATTTAAACTCTTCACCCACCATCATAACAACTCGGTAACCTGCGTAGTTTGCACTCGCGAGACGCCATTTATTTTCGCCTAAGCCACTGAGGTTCACTTTGAGAATCATCATATCATCATCTCTATCGTGGTAACGAGTTTCCGCATGGGCCAATTCTAAATTCGTGAGCATGGGAATTCGGTTAACTTTGATCGGTTTACCATCAGCTCCAGGGACTGAACGGGTCAGCTGACTATCGGGTGCATTGGCTGGCAAGATGGCAAAGAGTTGAACCATTTCTTGAAGAGCATCATCTTTGTCCCAGTCGTGACTTTCGCAAGAGCTCAGGAACAAACCAAGCGCTACAATCAATAAAGATTTAATCGTAGTCATAAACTTTCACCTGCTTCCAATATTGTGCGCACTCATTAATAAATTTTTGATGGATGTCATGCTGCTGGTAAACATCGTGTTCTTCAACGCTTTCAAAAACGCAGGTTAAGCCAAAATCATAGCTATCATCAATCACAGGACGTTTAGTTGTTGCTGAAGGAGTACCCGTACTTACAGGACCAGAAGATGGGATTTCTTTTAAAGTTTCTAAACCACGAGAAAAATCTGCTTTTTGTTCTGCGCTTAAATCATCTTTTAACCAGAAAAATACTGTATGGACTAACATCTTGTCTCCTTATTGTTTTATCTCAGCTTCTATATTGCCTTAGCAAGTCAAAAATTCAACTAAAGCAGCACTTTCACGAGCACTTATTTAGACATGATAGATGATATCTAATGAAGTGCGCTAAATCTCAAATATCTTATTAAAAAACTCAAAAATGGAACTGATGAGAACTTTATCAGAAATTGAATAAATAACTTACTCTAAATTAAGGATTGCTGGACTTGATTTAGTTTTCATCTGTCCATCGAGATGGCACATTTAAAAAGACTATTATTTAACTCAGGTTAGCTATGAAAAAATTATTCACCTTATTTACCCTATTATTTTTATTTTCTTGCCAAAGCAACAAAGAACTCAATCAACTCAGCGTGCAGATGCAAAACCAAATCCAGCAATGCAATAGCTGCCATTCTCAAGGCGAGAAGTTTGGAGCGCCCTCCTTATACGGTCTCGAGCTCAAGTATATGAATGCTCAGATTGATAAATACCGTAAGGGTCTACGCGGGGGCGAAAAGGCCTCCAAAGATGCGATCTCGATGCGCGAAGCCATTGTTAATTTAAAAGATAATGATCTCAAAGAAATCAACGCTTGGTTTGCCTCACAAGAAAGTAAAAAAATCCCCTCTGACACAGTACATCAAGGCAATGGCGAAGCCTTGTACAAACAACATTGTTATGGTTGCCACCAAGGAACTATGGGGAAATTCTTCACCGGAAGTCCTTCTATCCTCGAACTCGAATCCTGGTACATCGTTAAACAATGCGGTGATTTCCAAGCTGGACGAAGAGGCGCTAGCCCAGAAGATAAAAAGGGCCATAAAATGGCTCAGCGAGTCAAAAATTTGAGCCCCTACGAGATCCAAGAGATCGCAGATTTCTTAGCAAACTAAACACAGAACGTAACTAAACCCAAAAACACTCCATATTATTTATTGAGATTTAATCTCATTTTAATTTGATATTTTATTTTCAGTCATTACTGTAAATCCGTATTCTATATATGGAGAAATGAAATGACAAATACTTTACCTCGAGAAATAACTCATTGTTATTCTTTGCTCTTCACTGGTGATGCTGAGCAAAAAAATAAGAACTATCTTCGTGCTGCTCTTTGTTTCGAGGAATGCCGCATGCTTGCTGAAATCCACCTAGATCAAAACCCCATACTCGCCTACGCACTCTTTCGTTCAGCGAGGAAAGAAGCCCAGATGTTAATCTTACTCAATGCCGAAAAACGCGCTTTCCGCATGCTTCGAAAACTCATGAGCCATAACTACACTGGAGGAAATAGTTTCGATCGACTTTTTATTTATAGTCAATTAAGTTTCCTTGCAGAAAAAGTTTCCAAATCCAAAAATAATTCCTACAAAAATAATTTTAATTCACAGTTAAAACAACTCATCAATAATGAGTAAGATCTACTGGTTTTAGACAATAAAAAAGGCCCGCTAATGAGCGAGCCTTTTTTTCTAAGTAGAAGGTACTTCTATTTAAAGTCAGCTTCCTCAGGACCAGAAGTTCCTGCACGGTAGAAATGAACTTCATTTTCACCTGCATCAATCTTCTTAAGTATCGGCGTAAACAATTCCCAAGACTGAATGAGCTCATCATAGGAAATAAAGAGACTCTTATCACCGTTAATTGCATCAAGTAAAAGTCTTTCGTAAGCACCCGGCATAGCGACATCGAAACCACTATTATAAGTGAAGTCCATTTTAACATCTTTAAGGACCATACCTTTACCAGGAACTTTATTGGTGATATTGAAAATCATACCAGCTTCAGGCTGAACACGAATCACGAGCTTGTTGGCATGATGAGGTTGATTAGC
This sequence comes from Lentisphaera araneosa HTCC2155, assembly GCF_000170755.1. Classification (NCBI taxonomy): domain Bacteria; kingdom Pseudomonadati; phylum Lentisphaerota; class Lentisphaeria; order Lentisphaerales; family Lentisphaeraceae; genus Lentisphaera; species Lentisphaera araneosa. The sequence continues at coordinate 321,597 of NZ_ABCK01000006.1, read as the reverse complement.
AAAAATACTTCCCACCACATCTTTGAATTGAATAATAATTTCCGTGCAGCTCTTCGTCATAGCTTTACCAGCTTTCACAACAAATGGCACACCGCTCCAACGCTGATTATTAATTTCGCAACGCACAGCTGCAAAAGTATCGCGCATGGAGTCTTTTGGAACACCTGGCTCATCGCGGTAAGAGTTCACTGAGCGACCTGAACAAACACCATCTGTGTACTGACCGACCACGACATCTTCTGCTTTAAAAGGAGTGATTTTGCGAAGAACGCGATTTTTCTCACTGGCGATTTCATCTGAAGTCAACTCAGAAGGCTGCTCCATTGCTACAAGTGCGAGAATTTGTAAAAGGTGGTTTTGAATAACGTCGCGAATAATACCTGCATCATCAAAATATCCGCCACGATCACCAATAGCTTTGTCTTCTTCCCAGCTAATCGTTACTGATTCGATATAGTTTCTGTTCCAAACGGGCTCAAAAATGATATTGGCGAAACGCATAACCATAAGGTTTTGAATTGCTTCTTTACCTAAGTAGTGGTCAATACGGCAAACTTGGCTTTCGTCAAAAGTCTGTTCAATCGTTGCATTGAGTTCACGAGCCGAATCTGTATCGTAACCAAAAGGCTTCTCTACAACAACAAAGTGATCAAGGTTACCTTTTTCAACTAAGTTACTTTCGCGAAGTGAGTTAATAACTGGCTCGAATACAGCTGGAGGAATAGAAAGGTAAAAAACGCGCTTGATATCGTCGCCAAATTCAGCATTGACTTCATCCAACTCGGTTTTGAGCTGACCAAAGTCTTCGACTGAACCATAGTTACCTGCATGGTAAAAAATCTTGCTAATAAAGGTGTTGACGAGTGATTCGACTAATTGAGTCTCTTCAACGCTATCCATTAAATTAGCTTTGACTTTGGCACGAAACTCTTCGTGAGTCATACCTGTACGGGCATACCCTGAAATTGTGAACTGAGCTGGCAAAGCCCCAGATGTATATAATGTGTACAAACTTGGCAACAATTTTGTTAAAGCCAAATTCCCTGATGCACCCATGATCACCACTGAAACGGGTTTATTCATCTTTTTCTCCTGAAATAATGTTAATTTTCGCTGAATCTAAAGCTCAGCCTTAATATTTCAATTATTTATGTCTTGAATTGCTATGCTTTTGCATTTTATTTGATCCACTAAAAACACTAACCACTCGCACTATAGGGAAATATACAATATGTCTACACGCAAACCTACACAAGTTGATATCCAATTAGATCTTCCCAGATACCGTGGGAATAAAAAACAACGCTATGAGCAACTCCTTGCTCTCAGAGCACAACTCGTAGATCAAGTCTCTATGTTAAACGGTGTCAACCTTCAGGTAGAAAGAAACGCTGGTGAAGATGGCGGCGACGTCGGTTCTGACAACTTCATGCGCGAAATCAACCTCAATGTAATGAGTGATGAAGGCATCAAAGTTCAACTCGTTCAACAAGCTATCGAAAGACTTGACGAAGGTAAGTATGGTCGTTGTGTCGATTGCCGTGACGATATTCCTGAAGCACGCCTCGATGCAATTCCTTACGCAAAACTTTGTGTTGCATGTAAAGAAACACGCGAATCTCAAGGCGTAACAAACTTCACAAACAACACGGTTGCCAAAGACTTCACTGAATAGAGAAGTTATTCTGAGCCGCATCAAAAAATTAGTCTCCGAGAGACTCAATGAATTAAAGGTCGACTTTTATGGTTGGCCTTTAATCTTATGTGCTTCAATCATTGCCTTGGACCAAATTACCAAGGTCATGACTATCCAAGCAACGCCCTATTCCCCGCGCTTGATCCGAGAAATCATCCCTGGCTTTTTCAACCTCGTTCACTACCGTAACTTAGGTGCTGCTTGGGGTATGGGCAGTTCTCATACTAATATCTTAGCCATCATTTCTTTTGTGGCCTTCTTCGCCATACTTTTTGAATTTCCAAAACTCTGCGAAAAGCGCAAAATCAATTTCTTAGCCATCTCAATGATGCTCGGCGGTATCATGGGCAATGGTATTGATCGTGCTTTCCGTCCCGAGGGCGTAGTGGATATGGTCGAAGTATTTATCCCCTTCGTCTACAAAGAGGGTTGGTATCGCTTCCCTGCATTTAATATTGCCGATAGCGCCATTTGCGTTTCCGTTTTCATTTATATCATTGCCTCTCTCAAAGCTCCTAAAGCTCCCGCGAAAGTAGATGAAGCAACTGATTAGCATCCTTGGACCTACCGCCAGTGGCAAGAGCTCACTCGCTTTTTCCCTCGCTAAAAAACTCCAATGCCCCATCATTTCCTGCGATTCAATGCAGATCTATCGCGAGCTCGATATTGGCAGTGCTAAACCGACTCCAAGCGAATTAGCAGAAGTCAAACACCACATGGTGGACGAGCTCGATATTAAAGAAACTTGGACTGCCGCAGCGTTTTGTAAACAAGCTGAGGAAATTCGTCTCGATCAAGAAAACCTCCCTCTCGTCATGGCTGGTGGAACTGGACTCTACGCCAAAATGTTTCTTTATGGTGCTGACACCTTGCCCAGCGATAAAAACTTAGCTCAAGAAATTCGCGAACGCTACGAACGTGAAGGCATTGCTAATATCTATGCGGACCTCGCAAAAATCGACCCTTCGAGTGCTGAGAAATTAAAGGATAATAAGCGTAGACTCTTACGCGCCTTTGAAGCCGCATCTCTATTGAATGGACCTTTGCCAGAGAGAAGCTTTGCCCAAGAAACTCGATTTGACTGTCGACAAATTGTTCTCATGCCCAGTGCTGATTTGAGTCGCGAACTCATAGCTAAACGCTGCGTTGAAATGCTCAATGAAGGTTGGATTGAGGAAGGTGAGAAACTCATTGCCAAAGGCTTACTTAATACGCCAACTGCGGCACAAGCCCTCGGTTATAAAGAAATTGCCTTGCACCTCAATGGGGAGCTGAGCCGAGAAGAGCTTCAAGAAAAACTCACTATCAAAACCTGCCAATACGCCAAGCGTCAACGCACCTGGTTTCGCAATCAACATCCGGGTGCAGAAATTTTTCAGTATGATTCTGCAGAAAGCCGCCAAGAAGTTTTTACTCAAATTCTCTCACAATTTTAAGATACTGTTAAGATCCTTGAGCTTGATTTGGTTTCCTATGGCAACTAAAACAAGGAATAGATCATGTTCAGTAAATTTTTAATACTCATCTTCACCTCAACTCTCGCTTTAGCAGATGCTTCCTTTGGTCAGCTCAGCAAAGAAGCCAATGATTTTCGGAAAGAAAAAAAGTATGACTCCGCAATACAAAGTTATAATAAAGCGCTAGAATCAGCAATAAATGATAATCAAAAGTTAGTCTGTCTTTTCTTTATCGCCGACATTCTTTACACACAAGAACAGTATGAAAAATCTATCGAAACCTTTCAGCAAGTTATTGACTTAGCTAAGCAGCAAGACAAAATTAATCACGCTAGAATCAACACTTCGATTCTTAGACAAGCCAATGCTTATAAGCGCCTCAATAAAGCTGAAGAAGCGATTGAACTACTCAGCGTTCTTATAAAGAGTGGCCACGCTCCCGAAACGATGATTCAATCTGCGAAGAAAGAAATTTTACACATTGCTAAAGCCAATGAATTAGAAGCTCCAAGCTTTACAGAAGTGAATAAAACAAGGCCTTCAACCCAAGAGAAGGATGCTGTCAAAGACGCTCCTAGCGAGTCCGTACAGAAGCCTGATCCTGTGCCGAAAGCCGACAACAAAATTTATATTTAACGGAGTTTTTCTAGCATTTGCAGGGTGACTTCACCGACGATCTCAAAACTGCGGGGAGATAGTTTTTCAATTGTATCTGCTTCAGTGTGCCAGTATGAATTGTTAGGGCCATAATTAAAATCAATCAAGTCTATGGCCGGAACACCTAAGTCGACAAAGGGAACATGGTCGTCAAGAACTGACGTTTTACCCTTAGAGAAATGTTGGGACCAATTATTTTTCTTCGCTACTTCTAAAGCTAAATCTTTTAAGCTATCATCCCCATTTGCGGGAATCGCAATGTGCAGATCTTTATCGGCAATCATATCCAAAAGAATCATCGCTTTGCAGTTTCTCAATTCTCCACTCAAAACTAGCTGAGATGCGTAGCGTTTACTCCCATGCAAACCATCGTTGTGAGCATAATTAACTTCACATTCCTCACCATCAAAATGAACCATGCGGACTGACTTTCCGCCCTTGGGTATGTGCTTCATTAGCTCAATGAGAAGAGCTGTGCTGGATCCACCATCATTCGCACTTACAAAGTTTGGCATCCCTGCAATCGTTTTAGTATCATAATGTGAGCCCAATAAAATGAAATCTTTACCTTCCCCTGGCAAGGTACAAATAACATTTCTATAAGTGTTCACTTTGCCGCGATGCTTCTCGGTCCACTCATCAATCTCAACTTCCCAACCCGCTTTCTTGGCTTCCGAAGCAATCCATTCCGTCGTTACTTTTGCCGCCTTGGAGTTGAGTACCCTCGGACCAAAATCAATTTGTTTCTGAACCAAAGCCATACAGTACTCACCATCAATACGTGATGAAACAGCTTCTTCATCACAACTCGTCAATAAGACGAGAAAAACTATAAAAATAAATCTCATTTTTGAACCTTAAGCCCCAAGCGTTTATAGGTTGGCACTTTTAATTTTGTCATTAATCCTGGAGTATTTTCATGGCGTAAAAACATGTGCATAACATCCTCATCATAAGTTACTTGCTTTTTAATATCGGGCTTACTCTGATAAGTTGGCTTGGGAGCTTGCTCGACTTTATTTGTACGGATCAAGGCCAAGAGCAACTCGATTTCCTCTGGGTCGCCATAGCCATTGCCGTAAGCTCGAAGGAATTGACAATGCTCTGGACATGCTAACTCCACCGTGGTTCCTAAATCATGTAAAACATTTAAATCTCCATGAGCTGAGCCCATGCGCATGTAGAGTAATCCAACATCAGCTGAGGAGCGAGATTTCCCCAACAGGGGAGAACTCCAAAGGTCTTCTACAGAGTCACTGATTCTGTGACCTTTGCCATAAGCAAAGTTCACAATTCCGTATTCTTCTTTCAAAAGAGAACGAAGATCATCGAGATTGATTTTAACGGGCCCCAAATCGCGCAGCATATCAAGAAAATAAGCGATACTCTGAGTCATCAAATTGCGCTTATTTGCAAAAGCATCATTCACACTACTTCTCATATTGGAAATCATAACTTCGTCATCAAAACACAGAACTGACGCTTTATTTTCTAGTAATTTTTCAATAATGAGGTTCGCACGATTGAGCTTGAGATCACCCTCTAAACGGTGAGGACGCATCAATAAAAAGACAACTTTTTTATGAGAGAGTTTTTTATTTAATTTAAGAAGTTCTTCCCCGCGCTCAAGACTATCTAAATCTGCCAGCACGATGATCCCACCTTCGGGAACCCATAACTCACGCCAGGGATTTCGTTCTTTCAAATTAATTAATTTAATTTTGCTATCACGTCCATAACGCTTTCCTTCACGCAAGGCGACTAATTTGGCAAAATTATTCATCTCAGGTAAATCTGCAATCAAATCACCCGCCGTTTCACCCAAGCCAATGACCATCATTTCATTCATCTTATTCTCTATCATTTGGTTTTGAGTCCTTGCGATTGTAAATTTTTATAAATTAGGGGAAAAACGAGCTTATGCCATACATACACACTGCTTTCACATTAATTTTCCTTAGTCTTTTTTGTCATGCTGATCAAAGCTTACTAGTCTTGCAAACAACGGATATCCATAGCGCTATTTACGACGAAGATTCTAATGCTCCCACTTCTTGGCTTCGCATGTCATCTGCACTAAAAAAAGCTCGTGCTGAACATGGGAGTCACAACACCTTACTCATCGATTGTGGCGACACCATCCAAGGCAGTCTCTCAGGAGTCTTTTCTCGAGGAGAAACGGCTATTCAAATGCTTAATCATCTTAACTATGATGCATGGGTACCCGGCAATCATGAACTCGACTTTGGTACACAGCGTTTTCATGAACTCTGTAATAAAACAAGTATCCCAGTACTGAGTGGCAACTTTGAGTTTACGTCCAAAGATGCATTTCAATTTCAAAAATATAAAGTTTACCAGCGTGCTAATAAGAAGATTATTGTCATTGGCATGCAGGCTTCATTTTTAAATTACTGGTCAACGGGAAGTCAATTTTCAAATTGTCGAGTTTGGAGTGCTAAAGAGGAATTAGTAAAGATCATGCCAAAAGTACTCGCAGAAAATGCAGACCTCATCATCTTGGCTCTTCACCAAGGACTCGCCTTTCGCGATAGTCGCAAAGTGAATGAAGTTCTTGAAATCGCCAAACTCTTCCCCGAAATTCATTTAATCCTTGGAGGTCACACACACCGAGACTTTCCTGCTCAAGTCCTTAGCAATGGAGTCGTCTACATCCAAGCTGGCGCCCATGCGAGAAGCTTTGCCAATATCAGTGTGACTTTCCCTGAAAATGGATCGCCACAGATAGAATCTCAACTCATCCCAATTGATCAAAAGATTCCAATTGACAAAGAAGCCTTAGCTATTGTGAAAAAGCATTATGATCAGTTTCTCAATCGGCTCAATACGCCTATCACTCAACTGGATAAAAACATTAAATCAGGGAAGGTCGGAATTAATTGCGAAATCAGTCACCTCATTGGCCACGCCATTTTAGAAGCCAGTTCTGCGGACATCGCAATTCACGGGCGCTTAAGTTCTAGGAGTTTAAAGGCTGGGCGAATTGGTGAACGTGAACTGTTTTCTATCATTCCCTATGAAAATGACGTATTCACTGCGGAAGTTAGCCCTAAAGATTTGCAAGTCATTATGCAGGAACAAATGCAGTATCAAAAATCATATACTTTTAACGCACCCATCAATTTTGTTTACAAAGTCAAAGCCGACTCCATTATGCTAAAAGCTGAACACAGGAATAAGAAAAAGCTGACTCTATGCTTCAATAGCCGTGTCGCTGCGAGTGGGGGTAAACGTTTCCCCATTTTGAAAGCGATTATTTCACGCCCAGGTGCCAACTTAAAAGAACACCCCATAAAAACTCGCGAGGCAGTTCGCAAACAACTCAAAGAAGTGATACCCGTTTATGAAAAAACGCTTATTTTCTAATTAAACTTGACTTTTTCCTCATATGTTTTAAAGTTGACTATAATAATCAAGTAAGGATTTCTTATGTCTCTTTACACATCAAGGCTTTTCTCCTCAACACGTATTAATAGTACTTTGCTTATAGCATTTTTCTGCTTGTTCATTAACAATATCCATGCCAACGATTTATATGAAACTACGCTCATAAATTATGAAGGTCGCCAAGCAAATAACGCAGTCGAAAAACTCAACGACGCTCTTCGCAAGAAGCAAATCACCCTCGAATACAATGATCAACGAGGCTATTTAGATGCATTGCTTAAAGAGCTCAAAATACCACTTAATTCTCAATCACTGATTTTCTCTAAAACGAGCTTTCATCGCAAACAGATTTATCCTAGTAATCCGCGTGCCCTCTATTTTAACGACGAAATCTATGTGGGCTGGGTTCCAGGCACTGATTTACTGGAAATTGCCGTTGCCGACCCCGAACTCGGCGGTATCTTTTACACCTTGGAACAAAAGAAAAGCGATGCGGTTCAACTTAATCGCGATGACTCATGTTTATCCTGTCATGCTTCGAGTCGAACTTTAAATGAGCCTGGCTTTTTCATCCGCTCTGTATTTCCCGATGAGAATGGTGAACCCATAAGCCGACTCGGTTCTGATACGATTGATCATAGTTCTGATATTGGTGACCGTTGGGGTGGCTGGTACGTCACAGGGAACAAAACCGAAATCCACCGTGGTAATACAATTTACGCCACCGGATCTAAGCGCATCGGAAAACCCCACAAAGCTCTCACCACCCATGCGCTAAAAAAATTCTTTAATCCTGATAAATACCTTGCGCAAAGCAGCGACATCGAAGCTCTCATGGTACTTGAACATCAGGTTCAAATGCATAATATTTTTACCCAAAGAAACTTCCAAGCCATCAAAATGATTGCAGCCGAAGAATCCATTAACCGTGCTTTAGGTGAAACAGGTCGCCGCCCTCTCACACAAAAAATTCTCAAAAATGCCAGTGAAGAAATTCTCGAGTACATGCTTTTTACGGATGAAGTTCATATACGCGCTATTGAAGGCAGTGCGAATTTTAAAGAAGACTTTGCTAAAGGCAAACCCGCGGCAAGCAATGGCGATAGCCTCTACACGTTAAAGTTTGATGAGCGCATGTCAGACTTACCTTGTTCATGGCTCATTTATTCAGGTGCATTTCAACACCTTCAAGCTGACCTCAAGAAAATGGTCATGGATCGCTTACATGAAATCCTCACAGGTCCCAAACTCCCCAATAATTTCATCCATCTGAGATCAAGTCGAGCCCGTATTCACCAAGTTTTAGTAGAAACACTTGATGGCTATCCCCGCCTAACAAGCTCCTCACCTAAACTTTAGAGCTCAAGTCGTCAGATATTATAAATTAGGCAATAAACAAAGTTTTTTATAACAGAACCTGTAAACCTACACTTATGTGAACAGTAGTATTTATAACTCACTAACACATAAGGGCCTTTACATGATCAAACATTTCGTCAAAAAACTTACATTACTCAGTACCTTATCTCTCTTGCCTCTAGCAGCCGATTCAGAGGCCAATTCTTGGCCAATGTCAGGAGGCCCTGAAGGAAACTGGCAAGTCACGACAGATCAACACGTACCAACTGAGTGGTCCGTACGCACAGGTAAAAATGTTAAATGGCGCACAGAACTTCCCGAAGGTGGCCAGAGCGGCATCGCGGTTTGGGGTGATAAATTATTTTTAACGATTAACCCAGAATTAGACACTCCCCCCTTTGATCAAATCACCAGTGATTTAGATAAAGCTCAAAAAGCCTATGATACTCATAAAGAACTTGTCATTAATAAAATCAAAGATGCCCCTACTTATCTTGAAAAAACGACTGCTTTAAGCCAAGCCCAAAAAACATGGGATGATTTCTTTGCTAAGCGTAGTAAAAAAATGCCTAAAAACCAAATTGAACGCAGTCGTAAACGTTTACTCTCATCCACTGATGAAGGTAAAGCATTAAGAAAAGCAGAACATAATGTTCGTGTTTTTATACATAATTCAGACAAGCAGCTCAAAGCTTTGGATGCCGAATTATCAAAAAATTTAAAGTATTTTAAAACAACTGGCTCAAGCCCCGACATCACTCTAATTTGTCTTGATAGTAACAATGGCAAAATTCTTTGGCAAAAGCCTGTCAAAGGTCTCATGTCGAGCGGTTATCACTACGGCTTCAGTGACTCAACAACTCCTTGCCCCACATCTGATGGCAAACATGTTTGGGCCATTAATGCGAGTGGAGGCATGGCCTGCTTTGATCTCGAAGGCAATGAAGTTTGGTCTCGCACTTGGATGCCCACAGGCGGCCGTCCCTTTAATAAACAGTTTGACTCCATCATGACAGCAAGCTCTATCCTTAATGTTGAGCCACCTGAAAAAGGCGACACAACACGTAATCCAGAATGGAATTATATTCGTGCTCTAGACAAAACGACGGGCAAAACTCTTTGGGTCTGCAAAGATGCCATCACTCATTATAATGCGCCTGTTCTTGGGAAAATGGCTGATGGAACTCAAGCTGTACTCATTGGCCGTGGTGGACCTCATGGTGTTCCAGAGCGTCCCGTCGGACTCAGTATGGTGAGTCTTGATAGTAAAAATGCCGGTGAGATCCTTTGGCAGTGGGAGCCCAAGGACGACAATAAAACCTCTGGCTGGGGTGCTCTGTCCACTCAACATTGGGATAAAGGCAGAGCCTACTGGTTTAACAACCCAGCTCAAATATCTCATATCTCAATTGATTCCACTACTGGCAAAGAAATCAATCAGCTTCCACTCAACACAATGGATCGTTACATTTACGATACTGAAACTTCAAAGTATAAAGTCGAACTCAATTCTGAGCTCAGAAGGCAGGATCAATCGCGCCACTGCAACATCATTGTTGGTGACCATGCATTATACCTCATGCGCTATGCCCCCTTTGTCGTTCGTCACAATACTAAAACAGGAAAAACAGAAGCTTTAGAACTTCCCACAGAACTCATTCGTGAAAAGGGAAAAGATGATCAGTGGCTCTATCAAACAAAAGAAATGAATGATGGCTTAAACTCCAAGGGTCAACGTCATGCGGGCGATTCAAGAACTCGAGGTGATGGCTTCCAAAAATGCTTCTTAGGATCACCAACTGCAGTGAATGGCAAAGTTTATTTCACGAGTGCACTCGGTCTTACTTATGTGATTGATGCGAAAGCTCCAGTCTTAAACAAAAAAGCGCTTATTGCGGTAAATGATCTTGGTGCAAAAGGAAAAACTTGGACTGTAGGTTCTCTAAGTTATGCCAATGGAAAAATCTACCACCGTGACCTCAAGGCCGTTATTTGTGTAGAATAAGGAAAAAATAAATTCATTTAATGCCGAGTTATGCACGGCATTTTTTATGCCCTTAGCGAATCAGCATGCATTTATACGCACGCCCTTTCCATTTATCATCTCGCAAAATCTTCAAAGCATGATTCACCGATTGACGTTCAATCGCCACGTAGGAATAGTAATCAAAGATATGCATTTTACCGACCTGATCTCCCTTGAGACCTTTTTCCCCTGTGAGCGCCCCTAGAAGATTACCTGCACGTAATTTCTGCTTTTTACCAAAGAGTATTTTCAGGCAGGACATCTGAGGGCGATATTTAAGTTCTTTTAATACAGACCTATCAGGCAAAGTTTCACTCTCAATTTCTTGTCCCAAAAATTCTTGGAGCAAAGAGATCTTGTGCGCTTCTTTTTGACTGTGTAGCGAGCAGGCAATGCCATTTTTCCCAGCCCGTCCTGTTCGCCCTATACGATGAACATGCACCTCAAAGTCACGTGAAATATGATAGTTAATCACCAAGTCTATGGAATCAATATCCAAACCTCGTGCAGCTACATCCGTTGCCACTAAAACCGCCACACTTTTATTGGCAAAGCGAACTAAGTTTTCCTGGCGATCCTTTTGTTCCAAGTCACCATGCAAAGCCAAAGTACTAAAACCTACTTTCGAAAGGTCTTTACAAATATCTTTTGCCTCTTGCTTGGTGTTACAAAAAACGACCGCAGATTCAGATTTAAACTTATCCAAGAGCAGCTGAAGGCCAAGTAAACGCTGGCTCTCGCTCGTCACCTTATAAAAATGTTGTTCAATTGTACTTTCTTCATGGACCTGGGAATCCAACTCAATGCGAAGAGGGTCTTTCATCACACGCTTTGCGATCGTCGCAATTTTCTTCGGGTAAGTTGCCGAAAATAACAAAGTCTGGCGCTGTTTGTTTGTCTGATCAATAATGGCATCAATTTCGTCTTGAAAACCCATATCCAACATGCGATCCGCCTCGTCTAAAACTAAAGTTCTAACATGATCCAAAGATAAAGAGGATTTATTGAGGTGCTTCAAAATTCTACCAGGTGTTCCCACCACAATGTGAGCTCCATGAGCAACAGATTTCATTTGCGGGCGAAAAGGCATGCCCCCACCCAAACTCAATAATTTAATATTGGGCATCATTCGTGCCAAATCGCGAATGGCTTTAGAAACCTGCTCACATAATTCGCGTGTCGGACACAAGATTAAGACCTGAATTCTATAATCGTCTAAAACGAGCTTTGATAAAACTCCTAAGCCGAAGGCGGCCGTTTTGCCCGTTCCCGTTTTAGCTTGAGCAATGAGGTCTTTGCCATCGAGAATTGCGGGCAAACTGAGCTCTTGAATCTCGGTCATTTCCTCATAACCCAAAGAAGCCACGTTTTTGATTAAGTCTTCCGAAAGCGGCAGCGAGGCAAAGTCTTTTGAACTCATAGTATGTTCCTTATCTGGAGTCTCTTAGCGCAAGACACTCGGCTTAAGACAGTTTGATTTTTAGCAAGCTTAGCGTCCTTTCTGATTCTTGCTAACCCCATTGTCATTTCAAGAACTGTTCTTACTTGTCTTTGTTTGAACTACTTGAGTATAACTCGCGTTTGCCAGCTTTTATCTGGCTCAATCATCTGAGGATTTGCGTTGAGCGCATTTTTTTCATTGGCGGGCTCAAAACAAATATAATTAACATCGGCATCTTTTCGCCAAATGGTGTAACGTTTGAAGAGCAAGGAATCAAAGGTCATCTCGATTTTTTGACTGCCTAAATTGAGAAGATTCCTTGATTGCGTATGTCCTGAAACATGTAAATCGGGTGCCCCATGAATCCGATAAGTTTGCTCGCCTACAGGCTCAAAACACTCGGCTTCAGCCATGTCTATCAAGGCGTAGTTTTGTAAATTATTATTCACTGACTGCGCATTGGAAGAGAAGAGAATTTCATTGGGGTCATCAACGGCAAAGTAAGGGTGGATACCTGGCGCTAAAGGAAGCGCTTCTGCAGAAAGATTTTTGAAATCATAGTCCATAATGAGTTCGCCAGCTACTAAAGAATAAGTGACTTTAAATTCAAAATCAAAGGGGAAGCGCTCTTTAGTCTTTTGCGCACTTCGTAAAACGAGGCTGAGGCTAGATTCACCTTGACTCAAAAGTTCAAAATCATTATCACGAGCGAAGCCATGTTGCTTCATTTCGTAGGCTTTCCCCTGCCAAAGAAAATGATTATTCTCTAAGGGGCCAAAACTCGGAAAGCACAAAGGTATACCGCTGTGAGAGATGTCATCTTCTGCATAGAAAAGAGAATTCTTACCCTCTTTATAAAAAGCGAGGATTTTCGCTCCAAAGCTATCGCAAACAAAGCCAAGCTGCACATCACCAATAATAAATTTTTTACTTATGGTTTTTTCATTCATCAAAGTTCTCCAATTAATTTTGCTTAATAGACCTCAAAGCGAGAATTTAAACAAATCATAAGACACGATAAGCATCAATCTACATCAATGATTGCGGATCCACATCGATAATGATTTTATATTCTTTGGGAGCCTTATAATTGAGTCGTAACCAATTCAAAACTCGCACGAGACGACGAATATTATCTGAAAAAATAGTGAGCTGATAACGGTATTGACCACGAACTTTTTCGATTGGCGAAGGCACCGCAGGCATGAGACGATCATCTTTTGTACACGCTTTACTAAGATGTTGACTAAAGTCACTTGCGAGGCTCGCAAGCGGCCCTTCTTCTGGCCCGCGAAAATGAATCAGTACCATTTTGCTAAAAGGTGGAAACTTCATCACTTCCCTACCCATTTTTTCGTCTTCATAGAATGCATCAAAATCACCTTCTAAAGCACACTGCAATGCAGGGTGAGTGGGGTTATAAGTCTGGATCAAGACGCGGCCCGCGTCATCACCACGTCCCGAACGACCCGAAACCTGAGCCAAGAGCTGAAAAGTTCGTTCTGCCGCACGAAAGTCCGCCATATTGAGCCCCGCATCGGCAAAGACAACTCCTACTAATGTAACACGAGGGAAGTGCAGACCTTTGGCAATCATTTGTGTGCCAATGAGAATATCGTATTTGCCCTGCTGAAAATCTCCCAACATAGTCTTGTGGGAATCTTTGCGCGTCATCGTATCGCTATCCATGCGAGCAATACGCGCATTGGGAAAAACACCACGACAGAGTCGTTCAATCTTTTCCGTACCAAGCCCTGAAAAAGAAAGATCTTTATGCCCACAATCAGGACATTTTGTGGGAGGTTCTTTGATATCACCGCAGAGGTGGCAAATCAAAACATTGCTTTTTCGATGGTAGGTATGCGATGTGCTACAATCCCCACATTTGGAGGTGTACTGACATTTTTCGCAAGTCAAATGAGTTGAATAACCACGCCTATTGAGAAAGAGGATGGTCTGCATGCGATCGTGTAATTGTTGCTTCACCGACTCGATGAGTTCTCTAGAAAAAATCTGATTGCTTCCCGTTGCCGCCGCTTCTGTCCGCATATCCACCAGTTTGATGCTGGGCACAACGGCAGTACTTGGACGTTGCGTCAATTTCGCCATTTTATATTTGCCTTGGTTGGCATTATTCATGGTTTCAAAAGAAGGGGTTGCCGACCCCAGCACCACAGGGCATTTATCCATAATTCCGCGCATGACAGCAATGTCTCGCGCATTGTATCTTGGATGGCTATCCTGTTTGTAGGAAGGTTCATGTTCTTCGTCAACAACGATAATTCCTGGATTATGAAAAGGAGCAAAAAGTGCGGAACGCGCCCCAACAACAATTTGAGTTTCGCCGCGTGAAATCAATTTCCATTGATCATAACGTTCGCCCTCGCTTAGGCCACTATGCAATACACTCACTTGCTTCCCAAAACGCGAGCGAAAGCGATGCACAGTTTGCGGAGTTAGCGAAATTTCTGGAACGAGAACAATCGCCTGTTTGCCACGAGATAAAGCTTCGGCAATCGCCTGTAAATAAACTTCTGTTTTACCACTACCGGTGATACCATACAGCACCACAGTCGCAGGCTTTTCTTCATCCATTTCATTGGTAATGAGTTTAAATGCGTCAGTTTGCTCGTCAGTCAATTCTAGTGGTTTACTAATGATGACCTCTTCATCGCCAAAGGGATCGCGCTCAACATGGCGAACTTCTTCTTCAAGAATACCTGCTTTGAGAAGACTCTTGATTGGAGAAGCCGAAACATTCGCCACTTTCATCAACAATGCTTGTGGCGCTTCTTTGAGGCCAAGCAAAGCTTTGACTACCGCTGCACGCGGAGGATATTTTTTTTCTAATTCGGGAACGAGGGAGGGAGGCTGAATGCCTTCGGCAAAACTCAAAAGTTTTTGAGTCTTTTCTTTGACCTTGTCTTTGCGTACGGGAGCAGGCAACATATTACGCACGGACTGAATCATGCCAGTGCAATAATAATCGGCAATCCATTGGCCGAGTTGCATCATTTTTTCAGGAATTAAATGACCTTCATTAACGGCTATAGCTTTGAGGCGATTTTCGGGGAAGTCACTTTTATCAACGAGGTCGACCACATAGCCCGTTCGTTCAGTTCTACCAAAGGGGATGCGTACACGGCAACCCAAACGCAAATCCATGCCCGCAGGGATTTTGTAGTCAAAAGTTTTATCCAATGACATATCGGGGAGTACCCGTGCAAATTTAGGCATAATTATCCCCGATTATGATTAAGGCGCATAAAGCTCAGTGAGATGAAATTACCCGCCTAACTGGGCACGAAGTGTGTTTTGGAACTCCATCATTTCTTCTTCTGAAGGACGTGCTTCCGGATCACCTAGATCCATACCTAATTGACCGTAGTGATCCAAAGTCCATTCTCCACTCAAGCCAGAAGGGAAACTCACTGTGCCACTCAAGGCCGCATCAGGACGAGAGATTTTTGAAACTTCAATTTGTACTGAAGAAGCCTGATCTTCCAACATTTGGGCTTTCGCCGCCGCTTCAGCTGGATCTTCTTCCACAACTTCAGGCTCTGGCTCTAAAGAATCCCAATCAATATCTAAATCAGCACTCAGGAGGCGAAGCTCCATGAAAGTCATTTTTACATTGTGTTCAGTTTGAAGTTCCTTGTGAATCTCATTCAAAGATTTCTCTGCACGTAGACCCGCAATAATGATCTTTTCAATTTCTTCTTGAGTCATCTCATTTTTCCTTTTTAAAATTTTCACATAATTTAAGCATAGATGAATGACTTTCAATCTTTGCAAGAGTTCACTTTCCCACTAAATTGAGCGATCATTTAACACGGGAACAAACTATGAGCAAATGCATTTGGATTATCACAGGTGAAGCCTCCGGCGAGATTTACGGAGCACGCATTTACTCTGAACTCAAAAAACAATATCCCGACGTGCATATCAAAGCCATGGGCTGCCGTGAACTGCAAGAAGCTGGCGCCGAAATCATTCAAGACTCTAGTGAAATGGCAGTCATGGGCTTCGTAGAAGTCATCAAGCGCTACCCCATGTTCAAACGCATTTTTAACAAGATGGTAGAGCGCGCAGAACAAGAGCGCCCCGACGCCGTGGTCTTGGTGGATTATCCTGGTTACAACTTACGCCTCGCCAAAAAATTGCACGAACTCAAAATCAAAACTATTTATTATATCAGTCCCCAAGTCTGGGCCTGGCACAAAAGCCGCATCCCAACCATCAAGCAAGTAGTCGATCGATTGATTGTCATCTTCCCCTTTGAAGTTGATTTCTGGAGAAAGCACAACTTTCAAGCCGATTTCCTGGGCCACCCCCTGATTGAATTACTGGGTGAAGAAAAAATTGAAGATAAACGTGATCCCGACAAATTTGTTCTGCTCCCAGGCAGCCGTAAAAGCGAACTCAGCACGCTTCTAAAACCGATGATTGATTCGGCACTGGAAATTAGTTCCAAACATCCCAATTTGAAATTTGTGATCCCTGCTGCACGGGAATACCTTATACCTATGATTACAGACGCCATAAAAGATGTTCCCGACAAATCCAAATTCATTATTGAAAATGGGCGTAGCGTTTATTGGATGCAAAAAGCTATTGCGGGACTCGCATCTTCGGGCACCGTCACTATTCAAGCAGCCATACTTGGCTTGCCTTTAATTTCTATATACAAAGTGAATGCCTTCACCTACTTCCTCGCCAAACGCTTGGTGGATCTGAATTACTTCACCATGGTGAATATTATTGCCGAGAAAGAAATCTATCGTGAGTACCTCCAAGGCGATGTTCGTCCCGAGGTCCTTGTGCCTCAAATCGAAAAAATCCTCCCGGGTGGCGAACGCCATGCAGAAGTCATTGCCGATTTAGAAGAAATGGTGAAAAAACTTGGTAAGGGCACAAACATTTTTGGAAAGACTGCAGAACTCATTGGCACAAGTGCAGAACTCTCATGACTTGGACAGAAGAATTTTTCTCCCCTGAAATTGCGAGTATTTTTAATTCAAAAAATATCACTGCGCGCAAACTGCAAATGCTCATTATTGGCGGTAAGCGCAAAGCCCCAGATATCTCTGCTATGAGTGCTGCGGAACGCAGTCGTACGCTCATGCAAGGGACTTTTACCCTGCTTGCTTGCTTTGCCAAATCAGATTTTTTTATCTCCAAACGCGAAGCTAGCTTACTGCATTATTTAATTAAAGATGAGCTTGCCATGCATTCACGCCCGGCGACTTATGCAGTTCAAATTTTCAATCGTATCCAGAGTGTGCACGATATCGAGACCGAAGCCAAAACGCAGATCGAAAAAATCAACAAAGCTTGGGGCCACGACAACACCGAAGTTCAACGCATCTTTAATATGTGCCTCGCTATGTCCTTGTGCCATGGAGAGATTTCTTATTTAGCCGACAGGTGGCTCCTCAAAATCGTTAAAGATTTTGAGCTACACCCCATTAACTATATGCCCGTTCGAGAACAATTCCTCAATCCCCATGCGGAAGCTTATCACACACTGCAGATTGGCTCCATGGTTGATCAAGAGCAGATTAAATTAGCTTGGCGACGTCAATGCTCGCTCTATCATCCAGATAAACTTGTTAAAGCCTCCCAAGACAAACAAGAATGGGCCAAAGAAAAACTCCACCAAATCAACCAAGCCTACGAGACACTTAAAACGGTCAAGTAAGTCTTTCCTTGAGGCTTAGAAGTATTAAAAATTCGTATAAATTTTGCTTTGCGAGAGTCGCGAATATAATTTCTTCTGAAACAAATAATTAGGAAAGAAATCATGGTTCTTTCTCATTTTTTGTGGATAGATGCTCCAAGGAGTATTGTTAAGCTTATCAAAATAGGAGCTAATGATGACCGAACAACTTTTTGCAGAAATGTTAAATCTCGGGGATAAATGGGAAGTTAGTAAACTAGAAGTTTTGGCAGAGCAATCATGTATTGAAGTGACAATTAAAGATACAGCTAAACTTTTAGAAGGTATGGAATGCCCTTGTTGTAAGAGAACCGATTTAATTATAAAAGATCATGCAAATGAAAGGCTATGGGATCATCTACAAATGTGGACTTATAAAACTGTATTAAAATGCCGATTGCCTCGTGCCCTTTGTAAATCCTGTAAAAAAACGTGGACAATTCGAGCTCCTTGGGAAGGTGTCAATAAACATTCCAGTAAAGACTTTGAGGCATTAGCCTTGACCCTCATGCGTCATATGCCCGTGTCAAAAGTAGGTAAATTAATGAAAGTTGATGATCAAAAATTATGGAGGATTCTAAGAGTATATATTGATAAAGAACGGGCCAAACTTGACTGGAGTGAACTCACGAGAATTGGAGTAGATGAGTTGAGTATCGCAAAAGGTCATCGTTATGTAAGTGTTTTTGTGGATATGGAAAACCATAGTGTTCTATTCGCTGCAGACGGCAAAGATGCACAAGTTTTTGAACAATTCACCGAGGAACTTTACCTGAAAGACGGTCACCCTCATGCAATTACTGAAGTTAGCATGGATATGAGTCCCTCTTATAAAAGTGGCGTTGATTCAAATATGCGCAATGCTCGTAAAGTATTTGACTACTTCCATATTGCACAAAACTTAAACAAAGCAATTGGCAAAGTTTGTTCCAGAGAGCGCCGTACAAAAGGTGATATTCGAAACCTCCTAAAAAAGCCTCGTTTATTTCAAAAGAACAGAGACAAACTCAAGGAAAAAGATCAGCAAACTATAGAAAAATTAAAAGAGCTGAACACTGCAACAGCCATGGCATACCAAATGCGCTTAAGTCTCCAAGATATTTTTAAAACGAAGTCCGAAATCAAAGCTTTGTTAGGGTTAAAAGCATGGATATCTTGGGTTCATAATGAAGCTGAAAAAGAAATGTGGAAATACTTTTTAAACCCTCTAAAGAAATTTGCCGAATCTCTTACAAAACATTTTGATGGAATTATTGCTCGATGGAGGCACGGAACAAGTAATGCTGTATTGGAAGGAATTAATTCCGTTTTCTCAGCAGTTAAAAGACGGGCCAGAGGGTTTAGATCTAAAGAATATCTAAAAATGATGCTCTATTTCACTAAAGGAAATTTAACTGGGATACCAAACCTCATCCCCTCAAAGTGAGAAAGAACCGAAATCATGATCACTTTATATGGCTTTAGCGTCTCACTTTATGTTCGAAAAGTTCGCCTCGTTCTCGAATTAAAAAACCTTGCATATCAACACATCATGGTACCTCCGAGTCAAGACCCCGAAGTCTTGCTTAAATCTCCTCTTGGAAAAATCCCCTACCTTACTGACAACAACTTTAGTATCAGCGATTCCTCAGTCATCGTGCATTACCTCGATAAGAAATATGCACAGAACCCTGTGATTCCCCAAGAACCTCATAGTCTAGCGCGCGCCATGTGGTTTGATGAGTATTCCGACACCAAAGTCTCAGAAATAATTTCCGGTATTTTCTTCGAACGTTTCGGCGCCCCCAAATTTCTTGGCCGTGAACCCGATGAAGCCATAATTAAAAGTAAAGAAATGCAATTCCCCGTCATTTTCAACTACCTCGAAGAACAACTAGAAGGTAAGAAATTTCTCGTCAATGAATGCCTTACTTTAGCTGACCTGAGTCTAGCGAGCAATTTTGCCAATTTCTTTAATCTAGGCTACGAAATAGATGCCACGCAATGGCCGAATCTCGCCAAATATACCGAGAACTTAATGAATCTTGACTTCATCAAGAAACTCATTGAGCAAGAAAAAATGGAAATGGAAAGTTTTTGATTTTTTTTCATGAGAAAAAAATTCACACTAATTGATGCACTAGTTATCATCTTCATCATGGGCTTACTTACTCCCATTATTTTACCCTCACTTGGATCAGCTCGTGACAAAGCTCGACAAAAGGGCTGTACTGGTAACCTAAAAATGATTGGGACTGCAATGATCATGTATTTCCATGATGGTGCTGAGACAAATATACCCACATCTTCCTCTTCGTACCTCCAAAGTTATAGCTCGGCGCCTAAGAATGACCCAGGCGATGTTTGGGAATTAGAATATGGAGCTCTATCATGCATGGCAAAACGAAATACTGGAACTGATCCAAAAGCTAAAGTTTATAGCTTTTGTGAGGGTATTGCAGGAGCCAAGTTTAAATATATCGAAGATCCTCAAAGTCGAGTCGCTACCGAAAGTTATATTCAAGGCTCCGAAGCTACCGCAGATACTCACAAAACCGGTGGTCGCGCCAACATTTTAGCGGGTGACGGCCATGTGGAATCCAGCACAGGTGGGTTTGATCAGAGAGTAGATGGACTCTAATTTCAAAATTCTTCTCTCAGCATGGGACCACCGGGCTCCTGATCGGATTTATGATGGGACCGCCGGGCTCCTGATTGGATTTATGATGGGCGCGCCGGGCTCCTGACCGGCTTTATGATGGGCGCGCCGGGCTCCTGACCGGCTTTATGATGGGCGCGCCGGGCTCCTGACTGGATTTATGATGGGACCGCCGGGCTCCTGACCGGCTTATACAATGTTGACCTAATGTCATTTCTATCCGCAAATGCCAGGCTGGAGCCTGGCGGTCCAAAGGCTTATTCCTAACCGGCTTATACAATGCTGACCTAACTCATTTCTATCCGCAAATGCCAGGCTGGAGCCTAGCTATCCAAAGGCTTATTCCTAGTCGACGAAAGCAGAGCTCTTTTATTCACTTCCCATTATAGGCACTCGACCACTTCCACTCTATGACATCGGAACACAAACCAGCTTTTACTGGATTCTGATGGATATAGTTTATTGTTTTTAATAAATGATTTTCATTTCGTATATAACGATCCCAATACTCGCGCAACCAAAAGCTTTTTTGATCCTCCTCTATACCAAATTTACGCCTATTACTCAAGGCATATTTCCCTACAAAAGACTTCCAAGAATTAATTATCTTTGCCAATTGATCATTGACCCTAATAAGTACATGGACATGATTTGGCATGATGCACCATGCAATTAAATCATATCGTTCTCCATCAAAATGAAACAAGGCTTCTTGCATGACTCCAGCTAATTCATCGTGCTTAAATGCACAGTATCCCATACCCTGAGCTAAAGCCTCCTCAATTTTCTCTTTCATTTCTTGATGAAGTAATTTAGCATCGACATTTTCAAGTTCTTCACGAAACTGCTGAATGATTTTTTGAGGGATGCTACCAAACAATCGAAAAGTAAGTGACTGATAAATCCCCATTTCATCATAATGAGGTAAATAGCCTCGGCTTCTTCATACACTATTATTATTCATCTCATTTCTCCATTGGAAATACCCTAAACGATCAACAATAAAAATGGAAGAATTTTATTGGAAGAAACTACTTTTGTCCACAGCGTCCAAACTGGTGTTCATGGGGCCGCCGGGCTCCTGACCGGATTTATGATGGGACCGCCGGGCTCCTGATCGGCTTATACAATGCTGACCTAACTCATTTCTATCCGCAAATGCCAGGCTGGAGCCTGGCGGTCCAAAGGGTGACCCCTAACCGGCTTATACAATGCTGACCTAACTCATTTCTATCCGCAACTGCCAGGCTGGAGCCTGGCGGTCCAAAGGGGCATTCCTGACCGGCTTATACAATGCTGACCTAATTCATTTCTATCCGCAAATGCCAAGCTGGAGCCTGGCGGTCCAAAGGGGCATTCCTGAACAGCTAGCTTGGAGCCTAGCTATCCAAGTATGAATATTTTACTGCTCAGATAACAAGGAGCTTAACAGTCAAAAACTCTTTAGAAAATCAACTGTATAGGCCAAGACTTCGCACCCGAGTGAACCCCACTCTAGAGGTTTTGAGCAACTAACTGTTCAGCTTTAAAAACTAAAAAGGCGAAATCAAATGATTTCGCCTTTTTAATTACGGTCAGCTTAACTTAAATATTTTTAAGCTGGGGGAATAAGATCACGTCGCGAATTGTAGGCGCTCCAGTGAGCATCATCACGAGGCGGTCAACGCCCATACCCATACCACCAGCTGGCGGCATGCCGTGTTCGAGAGCTGTTAGGAAACTTTCGTCAATGCGACCACTATCTTCTTCTTCAGTGCCTTTCGCTCGTTCAAACTGAGCCATGAGGCGCTGGCGTTGCTCGATAGGGTCGTTTAGCTCTGAGTAACCAGGTGCTAGTTCTTTACCATCGCAAACTAATTCGAAAACATCAACGAGCTCAGGATTTTCTGAACAACGTTTGGCTAATGGCACCATGTGAACTGGAAGCTTAGTCACGAAAGTTGGCTGAATGAGCGTCGGCTCAATTTTCTTTGAGTAAACTTCTTCAGTAATTTCTTCTTCAGTCCAATCTGGCATGATTGTGCAGCCCATTTCACGAGCGATGTTGGCACGTTCTTCATCAGTGATTTCAAACCAATCTTCTCTCGTGTGTTCGATGAGTAAATCGCGGTGAGTCACAACTCTAAAATCTTTTTCGAAGTCGATGACTTTACCATCGGGGTGCGTGACCTGAAGTGTCCCAATCACTTTTTGTGCGCAGTGACGGATGATGCCCTGCATGAGATCCATCATTGTGGAGCAATCGCCATAGGCTTGATAAGCTTCAATCGCCGTAAACTCAGGATTATGCTGCTTTGAAACACCTTCGTTACGGAAGTTGCGGTTGATTTCGAAAACGCGTTCGAAACCACCTACGAGAAGCATCTTGAGGTAGAGCTCAGGAGCAATACGCATGAACATCTCTTGGTCAAGAGCATTGTAGTGAGTCACGAAAGGACGAGCGGAAGCACCACCAGGAATGGGGTGCATCATGGGAGTTTCCACTTCCATGTAGCTATCTTTTTCGAGGTACTCACGCATTGCGGAAATAATCGCCGCACGCTGACGGAAAACACGACGGCTCTCTTCATTAGAAATGAGATCGAGGTAACGCTGACGGTAACGAGTTTCTACGTCTTTGAGGCCGTGGAATTTTTCTGGAAGAGGACGAAGAGCTTTGGATAGCACTTTATAAGTCGCGGTACGCACAGTGATTTCTTCTTTCTTTGTCTTAAAGAGTTCGCCATCAACACCAATGATATCGCCGATATCCATTTTCTTCATGCGATTGAACTCAAGCTGTTCCATCTCGTTACGACTTGCGTAGATCTGGATACGGCCTTCGGCGTCTTGAATCGTTGCAAAAAGTGCCTTGCCCATAACGCGTACAGTCATCACACGGCCGGCTACACGAAGCTTTTGACCTTCAGTCTCTTCTTTGTAGTTTGCCTTGGCGGTTTCTGAATGAGTTGTTTCTGTAAATTTTTCACCGTAAGCATTGATGCCTGCATCGGTTAAATTCTTGAGCTTCTGCTTGCGAATCGCAATCTGCTCATTTTCTTCTTTCTGTATGTTCTCTGACATCTCTGGTCTCTCCGTTATGCGGTCAGTTTTAGTCTATATAAATCGCGCATAACATACCGAAAAGCTTTGTTTTGACAAGCCTTGATTTAGAATAACTTAGAAAAGTCAGTTTTTTAGGATTTTTAGAGGTCTAAGCCTAAGCATTTTACTGCTGTTGGACGACGCAACTTTTTCAGTGCCGAAGTCTCAATTTGTCGAATACGCTCACGTGATATACCAAATTCATTAGCAATATTTTCGAGTGTATGATATTCACCATCGGCTAAACCAAAACGCATACGCAAAATTTCTTGCTCGCGCTCATTGAGGATATCAAGCATAGCCACCAAACTTTCATGCAGTTGCTTTTGTTCCACTTCAGCATCAGGCAAGACGTCATCATCATTACTCACGATGTCGCCAAGTTCACCCGTATGCTCTTCCGAAACAGTTGTTTGCAAAGAAATGGGCTGTTGGCACATGCGTTTAAGGGAGCGGATCTTAGCAGGACTTAATTCCACAGCCTCAGAAACTTCATCAATCGTTGCTTCGCGACCAAATTTCTGAAAGAGCTCGCGTTCTGTACGATAAATCTTATTAACTTTCACCATGATATTGGCTGGGAGCTTCATCGTACGAACTAATTCAGTTCGTGCACGAGAAACGGCCTGACGGATCCACCAAGTCGCATAAGTTGAAAAAGTGTAACCAAAACTAGCATCGTATTTTTCTACCGCTGAAACGAGCCCGATGTTGCCTTCTTGAATTAAATCGAGAAAGCCTTCTTGGGAATTTGAGTACTTTCGAGCAATTGAAATAACCAAGCGCAAATTACCTTCCACCATGGCATTGACCGAATTTTCCATACGATAATAAGATTTGCGAAAACCATCGGCAAAAGGCTTCTTGAGTGATTCTTCTAAAATAAAACAATCCTCGAATTCTTTTTGCTTAAATTTCTCACTCATATCCGTGTAAAATGCCACGGAAAATTGTAAGTCACGTATTTTGTTAGCTAAGACTTTGTAGATCAAAGAGTTTTCTTCAGGATCATGTCCCTCGCTCTGTTCTTCTGTATTCGAAAGATATTCTACCACATCGGCTACGGAGTAATCACTTGAACGTTCGCCAGTAAAATAATGCCTCTTACGCCCCGCGTGATCGTGGTAACCTTCATTAAGTAAGAGTTCTCTGACGAGTTTGGGAAAAGCGGCGAGTAGTTCATTCAAATGAACGCGTGATTCACGGAAATTAGAAGAGTAATAAACCTCTTCTTCACTGGTTAATCGTGGCAGGTTAGCCACGTTCTGCATATAAGCAGAGATTGTATCAATTCCAGAGTAACTCGAATAAGACATATAACTCGTTTTTTAACTATTTGTTCTGTTAAGCTAGCTTAACAATAGGGGAAAGCAAGACCCATACTCATCTTGAAGTGCTTGTTTTGCGTTTTACATTGCCACCTCAATTTCAACAATAGTTATATGTATGAACCAACACAGTCAACAAATCCTGGAATTCCCTGAACTCTTAAACTGGATTGCCTCTTACGCAAGAAGCACTTCGGGCCAAGAATCTATTGCCCGTTTGCAACCCAGCACAGCCAAAGTCCCCCGTCGACAAAAACTCTATCGCGACTTTGATGCCGTCACTCAATTGATCCCAGAAGGCATTCCCTGCAGTAATTTTTCGCTCCCAGATCTTACTGCTCTCAACGCAGTGGATTCATGGATTGAGCCCGATGAAATCATTCAAGTCCGAAGCTTCATCACTTATTCAGCGCAAATGTATGCTTGCTTCAACAAGGAATCACTCAAAACTTTCGATAGTATTCGCGAACTCCATGAACGCATCCTGCCCTTTCGCGAACTTCGCGATGAATTCAATAAAATTTTTGATGCGAAAGATCAAATCAAGGATAGTGCTTCCAAGGAACTCGCCAGCATCCGCCCAATGATTCGCAAATGTGAAAAAGCGATCAAAAACCGCTTAGATTACTACTTAAAGAATGATAAAAACGACATATTCCAAGATAAATACATCACCTCGCGCAACGATCGTTTTTGTGTCCCTTTGAAGCGAGATCAAAAAAGTAAGCTCAAAGGAATTGTACACGACGAATCCGCCACGGGCCAAACAATTTTCATTGAGCCCGAATCCATCGTTGCTTTAGGCAATGAGCGCGCCGGCATGCTCAGCGAAGAGCGCAAAATCATCCTTAAAATCATCCAGGAACTCTGTGCCTCAATTCGTTCCGAGATCCCCGATTTAATGAATGCCTTTAAGTCACTCACCCTCTGCGACCAGTGTTTTGCCGTCCAGGCTTGGGCCGAAGAAGTCAAAGCACGTTTCCCGCAAACAGGTAAAACATTCAAGTTAATTAATGCACGCCACCCTCTACTCTTTAAAACTCTCAAAGAGCAAGGTCATGAGGAAAACTTAGTCCCCTTGAACATGGAACTTCCTTCTGACCTAGGCACCCTCGCCGTCACCGGTTCAAATACTGGCGGTAAGACCCTCATCCTCAAAACAATTGGCTTAATTAGCATCATGCACCAAAGTGGCTTGCCAGTTCCACTTAATGAGTTTTCTGAACTGCCACTTTTCGAAGATATTTTAGCGGATATTGGTGATGAACAATCCATTAGTCAAAATCTTTCAACTTTCTCTGCTCACCTAAAATCTGTCAGTACCATTCTTAAGCTGGCTCGAAAAAAGAAGAGCCTCGTACTTCTTGATGAACTGGGTTCGGGAACTGACCCCGTCGAAGGCGGTGCCCTGGGCAATGCTATCCTCATGAGTCTCGCCAAGAGTGAATCATTGACCCTTTTAACGACTCACATTGGTTCCATCAAAGTTTTTGCCCAAGAACAAGAAGGCATGATGAATGCTGCGGTACGTTTTAATCGTCAGAGTCTAAAACCTGAATACATTCTCGATATTGGTATCCCTGGCGCCAGTCACGCCATCGAAATCGCTCGCAACCATGGATTACCCCACGATATCCTAAAAGATGCAAAGAGCTTCCTCTCCGACAAAGAACTCAAGCTCGAGAACGTCATCGGCAAACTGCAAAAGCAACAGAGTCAGATGCAACAAGATGCTCGCGAAGCTCGCAACAGTCGCGACACAGCTTTAAAAGAAGCTGCGAGCGTCCAAGAAGAACTCACCACTCTACGTCGCGAACGTAAAGATATTTTGCGACAAGCGCAAAGAGAAGCGGAGAGCATCCTCAATAATGCGCGAAGCCAAGTGGAAAAAGTCGAGCGCAAACTCAAAAAACACCAGCCTGAAGCAGACATTAGCGATCTTCGCAAACAGGTCATCCAAAAACGCGATGGCTTGCGCACGGCTCTCGATAATAACCAAGCTACTCCCGTTGAGCCCATCAAGGATCAAGAGCTCAAAGAAGGCGATAAAGTCTGGGTCGAAAAACTTCAAAGCCACGCCAAAATCATTAAAGTGGAGAAACGTGGCAAACAATTCCTACTCGATGCGGATGGCATGCAAATTGCCGTTAAACGTAGTGAACTAGGCACGGCTGAATCAGTTCCTGAAGTTAAAAAACCAAAGGTCAAGCAAGCTAAGCAGAGTTATCGACTGACAAATAATGTGTCCATGGAAATTAAACTTATCGGCATGTACGCCGAAGCTGCCTTGCGTGAATTGGACACTTGGCTCTCCTCAGCCTACGGCAGTAATCACGATCAAGTGAAAGTCATTCATGGTCGTGGCTCAGGCCAACTCAGACGTGCCGTACACAAACACCTTGCCTCACAAAAATATATCCAACGCTTCTACTGCCCCGATCTCTCCGAAGATCCCGCAGGTGACGCCGTGACTTGGGTCGAATTTAAACGCTAATGAAAAAACAACTCACCAGCCAATTCAGAGATGCAGGTCACTTAGCGAAGTGGCTTTTCATTTCAATTATTGTTGGCCTTTTGGTGGGATCTGCCGTCGCTTGGTTTCTCATGGGCTTGGAATGGGCCGGGAATTTTCGCGATAATCGCATGTGGATCCTCTGGCTTCTACCCCTTGGAGGTTTGTGCATTGGCCTCATTTATCACTACCTTGGGCAAAATGTTGTCAAAGGCAACAATCAGCTCCTAGATGAGATCATTCAACCAAAAAAAATCATTCCACTACGCATGGCTCCACTCGTGGCCCTCGGCACAATTGCCACTCACCTTTTTGGTGGCTCAGCAGGACGCGAAGGTACGGGTGTGCAAATGGGTGGAGCTATTGCCGATCAGTTCAGCCAAATCTTTAAACTCGACAAAGATGAACGACGCATCCTCATTATTGCGGGGGTCGCAGCGGGTTTTTCCGCCGTATTTGGCACCCCTTTAGCAGGGGCCGTTTTTGCTTTAGAAGTCTACATCATTGGTCGCGTGCAGTACCAAGCCATTTTGCCCGCTTTTCTTTCTGCGATTATTGCCGACCAAGTTTGTGTTCAATGGAAATACCCTACTGTGGTCACCCACACCCACTACCTCCACCCTGAAGCGCTTGCTCTTAGTCCAAGTACACTTTTCTATACTTTCCTTGTGGCCATTCTCTTTGGTTGGACTGCGATGCTTTTCTCCAAAGCCAACCATTTTTGGAGCGATCTTTTTTCCAAAAAAATCTCCTACCCACCCCTACGTCCCTTTATTGGTGGCATTGTTCTTGCCCTTGCTTTTTGGGCTCTTGGTCAAACTTCAGTTGATTTTACTAAATACGTAGGTCTGGGCGTTCCTGTCATTGAAGAGTCCTTCACTCAAAGAATGATGCCCTATGACTTTGCCCTAAAACTGCTCTTCACTTCTTTCACTCTCGGAGCTGGTTTCAAAGGCGGAGAAGTGACTCCACTCTTTTTCATCGGCGCCACTTTAGGTTCAGCGCTCTCATTTATCATCCCCTTACCCCTAGCTCTACTCGCGGCCATTGGTTTTGTCGGCGTCTTCTCCGGTGCAACAAATACACCGATTGCCTGCACACTCATGGGCATCGAACTCTTTGGAGCCCAAATCGGCATCTACCTGGGTTTATCCTGTGTCGTCGCCTACATCTTCTCAGGACATTCAAGCATCTATAGTTCTCAGATCTTGCACCACGTCAAACACCCCAGCCTCAAAGACGATCAAGATAAGACGCTTAACGATAGTAATAAATAATCTAAGTTTATAAAAAAGTGATCTCGTAGAGTTTTTCGACTTTTTTGCGGGCCCACTCATTTTTGCGAAGGAATTTAAGGCTCGACTTCATGGAGGGATCGTGATTGAAGCAACGGATTTCGATACGTTCTCCGAGGCCTTCCCAACCGTAGTATTCCTCGAGATTGATGAGCATAATTTTGAGTGTCACCCCATCCATGGGATTCTTTTTTCTCTCCCCATAGACGAGCTCATCGAGCTCTACTTCATTGAACTTTTCAGGTACTATACCATCAGCTGTTTTTTCTTCACTGAGCTTATTTTCATCAGTATTATCCATACATTAGTCCTTTTATAAAAATAAGTTTAACAACTAAAACAATAGCTGCTCGAGGCGCCAATCAATCGCTTCTTGCTTAGTCGACTCTAAATATTTATTGATTTTTGAAAAGGGTTTTGATCCAAAAAAGCCACGGCTTGCAGAAAGTGGTGAAGGATGAACCGATTCAATAATGAGATGCTTTTGCGCATCGAGCAAATCTTTGTGACTCTGTGCATGAGCGCCCCAAAGAACAAAGACTAGATGCTCACTTTGCTCCGACAAACTCTTGAGAACTTGTGCGGAAAATTCTTCCCAATGACCTTTTGAGTGCGAGCCTGGCTCACCATCACGAACTGACAAACTGGTGTTGAGTAAGAGTACCCCCTGTTGAGCCCAAGGACTTAAATCACCATCTAAAGCAGGAGAGATACCAAGGTCGGAATCGAGTTCTTTATAAATATTTCTTAGGGAAGGAGGAATCTTTTCACCACGTGGAACTGAAAATGAGAGGCCCATTGCCTGATTGGGGCCATGGTATGGATCTTGCCCCAAAATGACAACTTTCACATCTTTAAAATCGCAATAATCAAAAGCTTTGAATAAATCTTCTTGCTTGGGGTAAACGCTATACTTTTCACGTTCGGAATCTAAAAACTTTGCGAGCTCCGCAAAATACTTTTTATCAAGCCCAAGGGCCTTTTGCCAATCTGAACTAAGTTTATCGACGAGCATTGGGGTTCGCTGCATTATAAGAACGCCAAGCCAAATACCCCGCCATTACGGCTAGAATCAAGAAGCCACTGATGTAGGCATAAGCAGCACAACCAGCTGCCGTAACAAAGGAAACTTTATCAATAATTTTCTCATTGACACTGCCCTTTTTCCAACCAATGAGTGTACTGAGAACTTCCGCGCCGTCGAGAGGACGAATCGGTAGTAGGTTCATAAGATTTAAGAAGATATAAACTGTAAGGTGCATGGTTAATAAGGCGTGGACTAAGGCAGGCAAGTTAGGTATTTGCAAGAGGCCAAAAAATAAACCGGCGAGCACCAAACCCGTACCGGGACCAGCAAAGCTAATCACAAAGCGCTGACGGAAATCGAGGCGTTTCATGCTTTGCCAGATGGTTACTCCACCCATGCCGTGAATCTCGATCCGTGGCTGCATTCCATACCAACGAGCAAAAAGAGCGTGGCCTAATTCATGAGTGAGTATGGCGGTAAAAAGTGTAATAAACCACAAAACAGAAATCATTAAATTGGCTCCATCTGGGCCATTACCCCACATAAGGGCAAGAAAGCCAATCAAAAAGAAAAAGCTGTTCCTTACCTTAATCGGCAACTTGAACAGGGAGAACTCCATTAGACATCTACCTCAGAAGGGCAAATAACAGATGTGTCGGTATCTTTTGATCTTTCGGGAAGTGAGAGTGCAGAAGCGACCCAACCTTTATGAACGAGTGAACCCTTGAAAGGCCCTTCACCGCTCACCTGACCACTGAGACTATACTTAGCTGGGTCATAGGCTTTCGGCACTTCTACTTCATCGCCTTCCGCAGAGTCGACGAGAGGCTGAACTTTAAAGTTCTTTTCTAAAACTTTTGCACAGCCTTCGTGGATCTGACGCACTGCAGCTCCAACTTGTTCATCGCTATAAGGACCTATGTCTTCTTTCAAGAAATCGATCAGGCGGCCTTCGCGCTGGAGCAGTGTAAGCGTATAAATAGCATCGCTACGGTCATTTTTTGAATTGGCAGCTTTGAGTTCATCTTTGAGTTGAGTCACGGTATTCTTTTCAGAATTGAGCTCGCCCTCTAATGCCCCTACTTTGCCTTCCAAATCTTTGACTTGAGTATCCTCAATAAGCTTACCACCGCAAGCTTTCTCCCAAAGTTCCGCTTTCTCTCCATCGCCAAGGATAGAGAAAAAAGCTTTAAATGCCGTTGCGAGACCCATAATTAAGCTTCTGCAGGACTTTGATTAAGAACGTCGAGTGTTCCGTCGAGTACGTTGCGGAAAACTTCGAGAGGAGTTTTTTGCGCATCAAACTCAGAAATAATTGCGTCGTCATAGTGCTCAAGAACCACTTGCGTTTTTTCGCGGTACTGAGCCAAGCGATTTAGGACAATTGATTTATCTGCATCATCGGCACGCTTTTCGATTTTTGCGCGCTTCGCTAAACGCTCAACGATCTCGTCATCATTGGTGATTTTGAGTGAAATGATTTTTACCACATCAACATACTTATCGAGGATCTTGGCCTGCTCTGCTGTACGGGGCATGCCATCGAGGAAAATGTACTGAGTTGAAGGATCAAATTTATTTGTGTCAATGAGTCCCTGCATGTAACGCCAGAAAATTTCGATTGTCACATCATCAGGAACGAGCTTGCCTTCGTTCGCGTAGCTATAAAATACTTTACCATTAGGACTTTCCGGAGGAAGACCGCGAAAGATGTCACCAGTTGAGAGGTGGTAGTTAGCGCTAACATTCGTTAATTTAGCACCTACTGTACCCTTACCAGCACCGGGAGGGCCGAACAATAAAATAGCTTTTGGCTTAGACATCTTTAATTCCTTATGATTTCATTAGATAAATAATTGTAAATAAGCCCGAATTTATGCCCTAATAGAATTTGTTCAAATGAATTAACTGCCAATATTAAGTCTAAACAGAATTAGGTTCTTCCCTACATGACTTTCATCCTCTACAACGCTCTCGTCTCGGTCTTCTTGATCCTTTACTCACCGGTTCACATCATCCGTCTTATCATGGGGAGTAAATATCGCGAAAGTACCCTACCTCGTTTGGGCTTTCAAAGTTATCCTAAAGCCGACAAAAGCAAAAAGACCTACCTCATTCACAGCGTCTCTGTGGGTGAGACTCAAGTTGCTGGCACACTTGCCAGTGAGTTCAAAGCCGAAGATCCCAACTGCCGAATTTTTGTCTCTACTGTCACCGAAACGGGGCAAGCCGTGGCGTCTAAACTAAAAGATGTAGATGGCCACTTCTATCTTCCCTACGATCTTTGGCCTTTGACCAACAAAATTTTCAAATATATTCAACCCGACGCCGTCATCATCGTCGAAAATGACTTATGGCTCAATTACCTTCACGGAGCCAAAGTACGCGACATCCCTTGCTATCAGGTCAATGCCAAACTATCCGCCTCGTCCCTGCGATCCTACAAAAAATTTGCTAAGTTTGGCCAACTTCTCTTCGAACCCATGCACCACTTTTTTGTTCAGTCAGAGACTTTTAGAGAACGTTTTGAAGAAATGGGCATCGCCAAGGACAAACTCACAGTAAGCGGCAACATCAAACTCGACTCCAATCCTCCCTTTCTTAGTGAAAGTGAACTAAATGATTTCAAAAGCTCCCTCGGTTTGCAAGACACAAGCCTTAATCATTGCCTCATCTACGGTTCGACTCACGCCGGCGAGGAAGAATTAGCCCTCGAAACTCATAATAAACTCAAAAAGAATTTTCCCGAATTACAGACAATCATTGTTCCACGTCACCCTGAGCGCTTTGATAAAGTTTGCGCTATGCTCGAAAAATCCGGTGCAAAATTTTCGCGAGCTTCGCAAATAAGAGATGATCAAGCTGCTGAAGATATTCTTGTGATCGACATGATGGGTGCATTAATGAAAGCTTATCAAATCGGCACCATTGGAATTGTCTGTGGAAGTTTTACTGGAAAAGTTGGAAGCCACAATTTCCTCGAGCCCTCGTTTTACAAGAAACCCTTTGTTTTTGGCCCTCATACCTATTCACAACCCGGTTTCTACCAACTCTGCAAACAGGCCAATGCAGGTTTGCAATGCACTATGGAAGAGTTAAGCGAAGAACTCGACAAGCTTTTGCGAGATCCGCAAAAACAACTTGAGATAGGAGAATCGGGATATAAGATCATTAGTGCCGCAAAGGGTGCCGTACATCACACTGTCGAAGTCATCATCAAAGAACTAGAAGGATAAATATGGAAATTGTCTACGCATTACTGGGCTTAATTATTGGAGCTGCCATCATGTTTTTCCTCAAGAAAGATTCAGGTACCTCAAGAGAACTAGAAATTGAACTGGAAAAGCTTCGCGATCAGGCCAAAAGTACAGCTGAAAAAGAAGAAAAGATCCAAGTCCAACAAAATGAAATAAGTACGCTCAGAGCTGAAGTCGCCAGCTCAACGAGCCTCTTGAACGAACGCCAAAAACTCATTTCCCGCTTTGAAGACGAAGCACAAAAATCGACCTCTCAGCTACAGGAAATCATCACCCTCAATGCGACTTTGAAAACTCAAATGCAAGCCGATCGCACCCTCCATGACGAAAAACTGCAGTCACTCAAGGCTAGCAAGGAAGAACTCAGTCGAAACTTCAAAGAAATTGCCAATAAAATTTTTGAAGAACAAAGTAAAAACCAAAGTCAAGCCAACAAAGAGAAGCTCGACCTCACACTTAAACCACTGAAAGAGCAGATCCATACTTTTTCAAAGCAAGTTCAGGACTGCTACAATAAAGAAGCCAAAGAACGTTTCTCCCTAGAGAAGGAAATCAAGAGCCTCAAAGAACTCAATACCCGCATGAGTGAAGATGCCCTGCAGCTCACCAAAGCCCTAAAAGGCGATTCCAAAGCTCGTGGAACTTGGGGCGAGCTCATCCTGGAACGCGTCCTCGAAGCCTCTGGCCTTCGCAATGGCTCTGAGTACTTCACTCAGGTCACTGAGACTGCCGAAGATGGCAAACGCTACATGCCTGATGCCATCGTTCATTTGCCCGATGAAAAGCAGATCATTATTGACTCTAAAGTTTCTTTAGTCGCCTATGAGAAGTATTGCTCTTCTGCTGATGAAGATGAACGTCTCACTTTGCGTAAAGCTCATTTAGATTCAGTCAAAAATCATATCAAAGAACTCTCAGATAAATCCTACGAAAATTTGCCCGGCATTAATTCTCTGGATTACGTCTTGCTCTTCATGCCAGTGGAGGGTGCTTTCCGCCTCGCAGTGGAAGCTGACGAAAAACTCTTTCTCGATGCCTATAAGAAAAACATCATGCTCGTGAGCCCCTCCACCCTTCTCATCACTTTGCGTACCATCAGTAAAATTTGGCAGTTCGAAAATCAAAACAGAAATACGCAAGCTATTGTCGATAAGGCAGAAGCCCTCTATTCAAAATTTGTTGGTTATGTAGAAAGCTTTCAAAAAGTCGGCAAGGGCATTGAGCAGGCTCGCAAAGCTTACGATAGTGCTGAAGGCCAACTGATGACCGGAAGAGGCAACCTCATTCGTACTTGTAAAAGTTTGGAAGAACTCGGTATCAAAAGTAAAAAGGCTATGCCCAAAGAAGTACTGCATAAAGCTGACATGGACTTTTCAAGTCCAGAGCTGATTGAAGAGAACTCCAAATAATTAGGTAAGACTCTACTTAATAAATTCTAAGTTTTTGGTCATCACAAATTCTGGCCAGATACTGACGACAACTTTGCGTTTAAGTTCCTTGCTGAGTAAAGCTTCGAATTCATCAATGATGACTCGGTCGGGAACATGGCCAACTTGAACCCAGATCCATACGCTCAGGCCTTCTTCTTTTAAATCCTTGTAGCTCACTTTTGTCACGTTGG
Source organism: Lentisphaera araneosa HTCC2155 (assembly GCF_000170755.1). NCBI lineage: Bacteria > Pseudomonadati > Lentisphaerota > Lentisphaeria > Lentisphaerales > Lentisphaeraceae > Lentisphaera > Lentisphaera araneosa. Next base: position 287,072 of record NZ_ABCK01000006.1, on the reverse strand, counting down.
TGATTCTGTATTTTTTCAAAACTGGATCCGTCATGCCCACAAATTCTTCGCGGTTGGGAAGTGAACTATCGCTTACTTTTTTAACCACATATTTCACCAAGCGTGAGCTCAGAGGGATACACAAAAGGGTCATGCAAAAGATAAGCAATAGATAAAGGCGCTTAACCAACTTATTGGCTGACTGATCTGGGCGAGCTCGTATACCCGCTGCAAAGAAAGTGAGTGCCGAGCCTAAGACAATGCAGATAACGTTAGTAATGAATAAAACCGTTGCCCCTTGTACCGTTGCCGCAATGCCTTTGGAGAGAGCTATCCCAATGGAGGCAATTGGCGGAACTAAAGCCGAAGCAATTGCCACACCCGGCAAGGCTGCAGAAAGGTGCGTTCGCGTCATACAGTGTGCTGCGGCAATACCAGAAACGAAGGCAATGAATAAATCCGCCATTCGTGGAGTTCCACGCGATAAAATCTCGCTGGTTAAATGCTCCATCGGGGTGAACAAGCCAATGAGAAAACTAATCCCTAAAGATGCCAAAAAACCAAATAAAATTGAGCGCGAGGCATTAATAATCATCGGCACATTGCCTTGGACTAAAGCCAAGCCCGTAGCTAAAATAGGTGTCATCAAAGGAGCTACCAACATCGCCCCAATAACGACGGCCACTGAGTTACTAATTAAGCCCAAGGCGGCTATAGAAGTGGAGAGCAACATCAAGGAAACAAAGTCGAAATTCCAGGTGGAGTTCATCAACAAAGCTTCGTGAAGCTCAATGCGCCCTTCACGTGTCAATTGCGGTACAGCTAAGTTGCAATAATACTCAAATTTATCTTTAAATCTTTCAGCCTTATTTTTGGCTACGCGGTGTGCTGCCACCGAGATATCTTTATTTTTCTCGATGAGCTTATCCGCCATATCTCCAAAGAGAGTTTTCTGAATTGAACCGCCCGTAGAAACCCCAAGCACGACAAAGTCGTAGCCCTCTTCTGCCGTCTCTGCAATTCCTTCCAAAACATCTTTATGATGAACCACACGACCCTTTAAATAATGACCATCTAATTCTAAGTCGACTTTTTTTAACATTTTCGAGAGTTGGTGAATACCCACTTCTTCCATGATTTCGGGCTGATTATTTGGTGGTTTAACCATGAGGGGGTGAACATGTGTACCTTGCGACTTCACCAATGAATTACAGTGCTTGAGCGCATCAAGGGCATGAGGTCCACCCGAGCATGGCACCAAAATCTTTTCAATTCGCCCCACATCGGCCTTGCCCGGACGAATAATAGTCGTTGAGCAAGGAGCTAATTCAAAAAGTTTATCGGTATAATGCTCTTTACTCCCAGCCGCTCTGCGACTCAAAAATAATTGCTTGCACTTCTTTTCTGAGAGCAACTTCATTGTCACCTTAGTGAAGCGTTCTCCACTGAGCTGCAAACAAGTGATTTTTGGAATGAAGGGAGTCTCTGGAGTCTCAGTGAAATTTTCATTGGGGATAGCCACATGAGTCTGAATACGGCGTTGTTCGCGTACAATGCGCGCATACACTTGACCTGGCACGCCATCTTTACCTTCGTATTCAGCTAAGTCGAGTTGTTCTACTTTAGTCTCATCTTGCCTCACTTTGCGAATCACAAAGATATACAGGTCATGACTCTCGGCGTAAGCCATCTGATAAGCCCAGGCAATTAGTGGCTTAACTTCTTCTGGACTTTCGACGACTACTGCTACACTCATTGACACATTTCCATTTTTTTCCTCCCGCAAATTAGTGACTTAAATCACAAAAATCAACGACCCTTTTTTGTCAAGAGAACTAAAGTTTCGAAATGTTCCGTTTGAGGAAACATATCAAACAACTGAATTTTAAGCGGCTTATACTCACGAAACAGAATCCCTAAGTCTTCTAATAATGAGCGTGGACTACAGGAGAGGTAGGCCAAATTATCCGGAGCTAATTCTAATATTCTACGAAGAGCCTGTTCGTGCATTCCCTTGCGAGGAGGATTGAGCACAGAGAACTCCATCTCTAAATCACTTTGCTTGAGAAATTCCGCCACATCCTGCTCAATAAATTTGACATTCTCTATACCATTGGCCTTAAGGTTTTTTTCCGCCATGCGAACGTTTTCAGGAAAGTTTTCAACCGCTGTAACTGAGTCCACCAAGTCGCCAAAAATCACTGGCATTGTACAGGTTCCTGAATAAAGATCGTGGATTTTTTTTGGCTGACATTCTTTAATAAAATTACGAACTGAGGTATAAGCTGCGGAAGCCACATCATGATTAGCCTGAAAGAAAGTGAGCGGACCTAAAATAAAGTCGCGTCCTAAGAGGTTTTCCGTAATGAACTCTTGTCCCCAAAACTTGCGACATTCACCCAAGCTATCGTCAAGGCGATTATCGTTTACATTCCAATAAACTGACTGCACTCCTTCATCTAGAAGCTTTTGTGCTATCTGTTCGAGTTTAGCTTCATCTGCAGAAGAAGTGGTCAAAAGAGATACTAATTGTTGACCTGACCTCGTTCGACGAATGATAATATAGCGAAGGCAGCCGTAATACTTATTTTGATCATAGGCTTCCAAGCCAACTTCGCGACTTAATCCCAAGGTCTTTGCGTAGATCGCATAATTTTCGTCTTCAACTAATGAACATTCATTGAGTTCGACAATGCCTTTTTGACCATCACAACGACGTTGCCCAGAACCTTCTGGAGTCACAATAAAATCCATGCGCTGGCGATATTTATAATCCCGCGCAGACGCAACCGCCTCTACTTCTAATTTCGCCAGAGAAGACATACCTGGAGTTTCTCTCACTAAGCGCTCTAAGGCCTGTTTTTTTATTTCTAATTGTTGCTCATAAGAATGTTGCTGCAAACTACAACCACCGCATTCTTCAAAATGTTGACATGCGGGTTCCGCATCAAAGCGATGCTTCCAGCGAACCTCAGCAAAAATCTGCATGAATTTCTCTTTGGCTTTGGCGTTGCCTTTAACTCGCTTTTTTCGTGCCATTTAGGCCCCTAAAGCCGTTTTCACAATCGACAAAGCTTTTTCTGAAAGATCGAGTTTCAAAGCTGCTTCATGAGCTTTTTCGCTCATTTTTCCCCAAGTTTTTTGTACGATATCTACTAGTTTTTCATCGCTGTGTTTAGCAATAAAGTCATCAAAGTAATAATTGAGAAAAACCATGCAGGCACAATCTTCGACACATTGGCTATCGCTATTATTCTTAAAGTTTTTCTTTTGGCACGCTTCACTTGCACGTACAATTTCTTCACTTGAGTATCCACATTCTTCCATGATTTCAGAAAGGATTTTAGCGTGAAGTTTAGCTAATGTGGTACGCCATTTAAAGTATCCCGCTTTACCTTCTGGAAAATCATTGCGCTTCAATTCCCAACGGCAAATATGCTGTGCTCTTGCTGCTAGCTTAATAGTTTCGTCAACTTCTGGATAAAGGCGCTCTTGCCATTCTCCCATGCATTTAGAGTAAAGCACATTCGCACCGACTTCATTTCCATCAATTATTTTTTTATCGGGATCAAGTTGGTTTTTTTCTAAAATTAGCTCAAGGGCTTTTTGATAATCGGCCATTATTTACTCTCCTTATAATCATTGAACAAAGTCATTACATTCTCTGGAATCTTTACTGGTCTTCGCGTTTCTGCACTCACAAAACAATGCGTCGTTCCGCCTACTACTAATAAGTCGCCGTTTTGATTGAAAACTTCGTTTTTCACAAGCATGCGGCAACCTTTCATTTCTGAAATACTCGCTTTAATAAGCAACATATCATCGTATTTCGCAGGGATTTTATAGTCACAATTTGCAGATGCTACTGGCAACATTAAACCATCGGCTTCTAAAGTCGTATAAGGCAGTCCCATATTTCTTAAAAGTTCATTGCGAACACGTTCAAAATAAACGAAAAAATTAGCGTAGTAAACCACACCCATTTGATCTGTGTCTGCATAGGGTACTCGATAAGAAATTTCTGCCTCAACCATTTGATTAACCTTCTGCTAAGCCTTTTTTTACTCGTTCTGCCATCATCGCAATCACTGCTTCTAAACTAAGATCAGAAGTATCAACCATCACCGCATCTTCGGCAGGCTTTAAAGGTGAAACAGCACGATTCATATCCATTTCATCTCTCTTTGCGATCTCCGCAGCTACTTTTTCAACTGTAGCTCCTTCAGAAACTTCTCCCTCTTGAGCCAAGCGTCTTTGGGCTCTTACCATGGGTGATGCACTCACATAAAATTTGAATTTTGCTTCGGGAAAAACCACTGTTCCGATATCTCTCCCTTCCATAACGATCAAGCCTAATTCAGCTGCTTCACGTTGGCGTTTCACTAACCATTTTCGAACAGCAGGGATCTTTGCCACAAGACTAACTTTTGCCGCAACTTCCGGCGAACGTACCTGCGAGGCCTCAGCTAATTCCCCATTGATATGTAACAATAGATCTAACCCTTCACCAGAAACGTAACGAATATCTTGCTCTGGAAGGATTGCTTCGACGGCATCCGCCTGAGTTTCGGGGTCAATCCCTTTAGCGATAACCACGGAAGTTAAAGCGCGATACATATCGCCCGTATTTACAAAATACGCATTAAGTTCTTTTGCAAGCCCTTTTGCTGCAGAGCTTTTACCAGATGCGGCAGGGCCATCAAGTGTAATTTGAGCTATTTCAGCCATAAAATATCCTTTAAAATTTTTCTCAATATAGCTCGCTTGAAACCTAATTCAGTCGAAGAAAATGATTTTTTCAGCACTTCTTTTAAATACAACTTAAATATTAATTTTGGAGGTTAGGTGTACATAATGAACAACAGCTTCACAAAGACTCACATCTAAAACTTTTTATCTACTTTTTCTAGCCATATACTATGTGCAGAGAAGGAGAGCTTCTCATCATTTAACTGTCGTTCTGCACCCTCCCCTCCCTCCTATTGACACTCCCAGCAGGGCGACAGTTTTTTTATCCCAAAAAAAAATATTCACTAATGCGACTTGAAAAAAACCAAATCATCCTAATTGTAAAGGACAAATAAAAATTTTGGATACAAATCATGAACGCACTTTGCACAACATATCGCTGGAACACCACAGTCGTAATGCCTAAGCATTATACGACCGCGGGGCTATGGACATGTGCAAAAGGATTTCAATAGATAGATTTATCCACATACACTTTCCGAAGCCCCGCAGAAAAATCTGCGGGGCTTTTTTTTGCCCAAAAATCAATATAAATTTAAGAGACATACAATGGTTAATTTACAAAACGAATACCAAAAAGCTATCAAAGCTAAAAATACAGTTAAGCAACAATTCATTATCAATTTACAAAAGCTATTCTTGAAAGTAAAAGATAAGCCCCCAAGCGAACTCTCTAGCGAGTCGCAGTTGCTTTTAGCGATTGTCCAGAACATCCCTTACATCACAAGTCAGGAGTTCGATGCTTTGATCCTTTCTTCAGTTAGAAGTGAAGAGGCCCCTAAAACAAAGGGGCTTCTCAAAGCAAGTTAAAGTTTAAGCAGAACAAACATCCACATAATTGATCTTGCTGACCATAAAATGGTCCGAGGCCAATTACTAAGCACCAAGCGCTGAATACATTTTTCATCTTTTCCGTGCTTTTGCAGTCGAGCATGACAAGGAACGCTCCAAATGGCAGTCGAAAGCCAAATCAAAATGGCCAACAGAGCATTTAGGACCCCGTATTTCCCCATCAAGAAAAGAGATGTCCCAAGGTCAACTATCATTAATGGGACCACAATAAATGATATACGATCCGCGTGAAACTTTGCGAACTCAGCAAAATGAGACTCACTTACATATTTAAAGCTCGGATAGTGCACAATCTGAATGAGCCATATCAAGCCCGTCAGGCTGAAGCATACAAAGATTTGTAACAGCAAAAGTAAATCCATTTACGACCTTATAATTTTATTAAAGTATGATCTATTTATCTCTATCCCTATTAGCATAAGCTAGACTGGCTCATTATCAAACTTTATTAAATCTATCTGATGATCTCTGTAATCCTACCCTATTTCAATGCTGAAGCGACGTTAAAAACTGCTATTGAAAGTCTAATCAATCAGAATTATGAAAATTTCGAACTCATTCTTTGCAACGATGGCTCAACAGATGAAAGTGAAATAATTGCCAAATCCTTCGCCAATGATAAGAGAATCAAGTTAATACAGCAAAAGAACCAAGGCGTCGCTCGAGCTCATAGCTTCGCCATGCAGCATGCCGTCGGTGAATATATTGCTAGAATGGATGCGGATGATTTTGCTCATCCCGATAGGTTTAAATTGCAACATCAACATTTGACCAACGACTCCAACTTACAGGTATCAGCCAGTCAAGTAGAATTTAATTCATGCTTAGATAAGGCAGAGGGATTCCAACACTTTGTGGACTGGAACAACACTCTCCTCACTTATGAGGAAATTTTAGAAAATCGCTTCATAGAAATGCCACTGGTCAACCCAAGCACCATGATTCGACGAGAACTTTATGAATCCATCGGAACATACCAACACAACAGTTTCCCAGAAGATTATGATTACTGGCTCAAAGCTTTATCGAGCGGAGCCAAAATTGAAAAACTCCCGCACAAACTCATAACTTGGAATGACTCCTCCTCACGTCTCACGCGTAGTTCTCTACTTTATGACCCAGAGAATTTTTACGCATGCAAAGCTTATTATTTAGCTCAGGAGCTACAAAAAAATAATATTGACGAAGTGGTGATTTGGGGTGCAGGAAACAAAAGTCGCAAACGCTCTGATGAATTACTTAAGTACGGGATCACAATCAAAGCTTATATTGATGTCTCAAAGAAGTTAATTGACCGCGAAATAAATGGAGTCCCCATCTATGATTTTCAGGATACGCAAAAATTCCAAAATGAATTTATACTTTCTTATGTTGGAAATCGAGGGATCCGCGGAAAAATAAAACGCTACTTAGAAAAGCTCGATCTAAGAACACAAAGAAACTTTATTTTGTGCTCTTAAAGAAGGTTTGATAACTTATCGTTAATCTCTTCTTTTTGCTCTTCCTTCTTGGCTTCTATGACTTCTTCTGTTTCCTCTTCAGCCACTGCTTCATCCTGCATGACTTCCTGCAAGATTTCTTTTTTGACTTCAGCAGGCTCTTCTTGTACGGGAACTTCTTCCATCACCTCAGCTTGAGTTAACTTATCAAGAACATCTGAATTAGCGTGCTCCCCATCTTCTTGGAGATAGGCAGCGACTTTACCGCTATAATCTGCACCAGAAGTTGTGATACTATCTTCTTTGGCTTCAGTAATCACCTGTAAGAACATATCTTCAAGTGACCTCTTGGGGTGCTCGAGATCCACATCATCACCAAGTTCTTTTGTGACAAATTTTCGAATCTTAGCTAAAAGCTCATCGTCTTTCGTTTCAAAAGTTAGAGTATGCTTATCTGTCTCTTGCAACAATGATTCTAAACGTCCGCTCGAGCGAACGTGCCCACCATACATGACCACGACATTATCTACGATATCTTCCACATCCGCCAACAAGTGACTACTTAAAATCACTGTTTTTCCTCGTTTTGCCAAGAGGCGAATTAAGTCCTTTACTTCTCGACAACCCACGGGATCAAGACCGGAAGTTGGTTCATCTAAAATAATGAGGTCAGGGTCGTTAATTAAGGCTTGAGCTAAGCCAATGCGACGCGCCATACCTTTAGAGAACTCTCCTACTGGACGTTTACGCGCATGAGTCAAGCCCACCATTTCAATGAGTTGATCCACGCGCTTTTTACGATCGGCCTTCGGAATTTTAAAAAGAGACGCATAAAAATCCAAAATCTCTTCAGGATTCAAGTAACGGTAGAGGGTGGTTTCTTCAGGTAAATAACCAATGCGTTTTTTGACATCTAAATTACTTGGTTTCTCACCAAAAATTTTAACTTTACCCACAGAAGGAAAAAGTAAGCCTAAAAGCATTTTGATCGTTGTTGATTTCCCCGATCCATTAGGACCAAGCAAGCCGAAAACTTGACCTTTCTTGATCTCAAAATTTAAGCCATTGACGGCTTTTGCTTTGGGGCGACCCCAAAAGTCTTTAAAAACTTTATTTAAGTTACTGACTTCAACAACTGTTTCGCTCATTAGCTGACCTCTGCCGTTTCACTTGCTTCAATATCTTCACCCTGACGAACTAATCTTGCGGAGTTCGCAATAATGATCAAAGTCGAGATTGTATGAAGGAAAGCTGCATTGACACCATCGAGTATCCCCAGTGTTGACAAGACTAAGCCACCCACAATCGAGATAAGACCGACAAATAAGTTCTGCATCATCACCGCTTGGTTCGTTTTCGCCAATTTAATAAAGAAAGGCACGCGGCGTAAATCGTTATTCATGAGTGCTACAGAAGCACTATTCACGGCAATATCGGCACCCGAAACACCCATGGCAATACTTACATGACCCGCGGCCAAGGCTGGCGCATCATTTACACCATCACCAACTACTGTAACGATTTTACCTTCAGATTTGAGTCGTTCTACATATTCTACTTTTTCATGCGGCAGGCATTCTGAACTCACTTGATTCACCGCAACTTCTTTGGCCACTTTCACAGCCACAGAATCACTATCACCCGTCACCATATTTAAATCATTTACACCAAGCTTATTCAAAGAGCTAATCGCAATTGGTGCTTGCTCACGAATAGTGTCGCTAAGTCCTATCCAGCCAAGAACTTTAGCTCCCTCAGCAACATACACAACACTTCTGCCTTTTGTTTCTTCAGGATTAACTTCAATCGGACTACAATCTACATCACACTCTTCGAGCCAACTTCTACGACCAACTCTAATAGTTTTCCCACCATAAACCGCTTCGACACCTCGGCCGGGGACTTCCTGGCATTCCACATCTGCAGGAGCCGTAACACCTGCTTCTCCAGCTAATTTAATAACTGCGCGAGCCGCAGGGTGATTGGAAGAACTTTCGGCAATAACTGCCGCTTTGAGTAAGTCTGCTGGTTCAGTTCCTTCTGCAGGTTTGAGCTTCACAACGGCTAAATCACCTTTAGTGAGTGTGCCGGTTTTATCAAAAACAACTGAATTTACTTTTGCCGCTAATTCGAGAACACTCACATCTTTAATGAGAAGGCCCAAGCGCGCACAGGATGCTACCGACGCAACTAAAGCCGATGGTGTAGCTACAACTAAAGCACAAGGACAAGCCACAACTAAAGTCGCCACAACACGATCCATATCAAACCCACTAAAGAAGTAAACCGCTGCTGCAATCATCATCACTGTGGGAAGGTAGTATGCCGTATAGCGGTCAATCATACGCATGACTGGAAGCTTGGCGTTCTCGGCTTGCTCAATCAAGTTGCGAACTTTACCCAAAGTCGTATCACTACCGATACGTGTAACTTTTACTTGTACTAGGCCACTCAAATTTTGAGTGCCCGCAAAAATTTCTGCTCCAACTTCACAGTCTACAGGAAGTGATTCGCCCGTAATTGAAGCTTGGTTGACACTTGTGGAACCTTTGACTAACTCACCGTCAGCAGGGAACGCATCACCTGGTCGTACAACAATCTTGTCGCCTAAAGCAAGCTCTAAAGCATCGACTTCTTCTTCAGAACCATCTGCTTTTAATCTTTTTGCTTTTCGCGGGGTCAAGCGAATGATTTCTTCGATAGACTCGTGCGCACCTGCAGCCGTTCTATGTTCAATCGCAATCGCAATGAGCATAAAAAAGGCGACGGCCGCGGCTGTTCGAAAGTCTTCACCAATGAAAGCAGCAAGAAGTGCGAGCGCCACCAATTCATTCATGAAGTAATTGCCCTTAATCACGTCCTGTATAGCCGATTTCACAATGGGGATACCTAATAATAATGCCGCCACTAAAGCCGTAAGTTGACCATGGAAAGAACCTTCGCCAAAAATTGAATCGGCGATATAAGAGCTCACTAACAAAGCTCCACCGAGCATGACCACTGGACCACTCACATGAGCATGGGAATGACCATCGTCACAACAATCCGATCCATGCACATGGTCATGATCGTATTTCTCACGAAAAAGCGCTGTGTTTTTTTGTGGGATCATTACTTGCCCTCCTGTTTTTCTTCATCTGCAAACGGAGATAACTTGATCCGAATTTGGTTATTGGGGTTGTCTGTACCAGAAATAATAAACTTGTTCTCAACTTTTTGCAGAGATTGTGATAATGAAGTCATGTAGAGCGGCAGAAGCGATTTCTCAGGGCTCTTTTTATCGTAGACACTGAGAAATGCGGAGAATTTCTCACTTCTATTTTTGAGCTGGGAAATCAGACGACTCTTAAAAACTTCTGCATCCTTCTCACTCGAGTAAGCATCTTGACGTGCTTGTGAAATGATTATTTCTTTTTCTTCTTGAGCTTTAGAGACTGCCTTATTTGCCGAAGTAATAGAACGGGAAACCCCAGCAAAGCTACCACTTAGTTGCGCAATTGGTTTTCTATCTTCTGGTTTGATATCGAAACGGTCGCATTCAATGCCTAAGTTCAAAGTGCTAACTTCTTTGCGAATGGAATCTAAGCAAATCTGCATGAACTCATTTTGGCTGACGTAATGTGCTTTATCCACACTCCATTTAGAACTCTGAAAAGTAAGTGTACGGTCAACGATATTCCTTAAAACATCTTGGGCTCGTTTATCACCTTCTTCTTCATCCAATTTTGTGGAGTAAAAACTTTTGTAATAACGTACTGGATTGACAACACGATAAGTCAAATGGCCCTTCACATGATAAAGGTACTGATCTCCAGTTAGGACGTAGCCATCATCACCCATCATTAAGTCAGCTGTAGAATCGCCTGCTTGCGCAGAAGCCCCAAGAGCTTGCCCAACACCGCTCGGCCAAAAGCTCGAACTACTCACCAGTTGTGGGGTGTGAGCCGAAGAGAATTTAAGAACTTCACCAAAAGGTTTCGGCAGAATTAAATGAACTGATCCTTCGTCCTTAATAAAACCCTCACCATCGTGAAGCATGATCTCTTTAAACTTAAAGGTAATAACTTGTTGACCCGATTCGACAGTAAAGTAACCACTGCGAACCACAAAAAACAAGAGGACTAACATGAAGAAACGCATTGCTGTAAAGATAAAAGTCAAAGCTTTACCAACAGCCTTTTCCGCTTCGCCAGTTTGCTGCTCTACGACAGGTTCATGATGGTGATGATCGTGATGATCACAACTTTCACCATGTTCATGATGATGGTGATCGTGAGCCATTAGCGAGCTCCTTCGCCTAAGACATTAATCGCGCCATCATTGAGAAGATCAAATGGCTTGGTGTTAACATCGAGAATCAAGGCAGTTTTGCCATCGGCTAAGGCCGATTTTAAGGCTTCTAGTTTTAACAAGAAACTGGCGAGCTCAGGTGCTTGATTGAAAACTTCATAATACATTGCGGCTTCCATCTCGCCTTCTGCACGAATACGTTCAGCCTCTGCTAAGGCCGTGTCGCGAATTTTACGTCCTTCTGCCTTACCTTCACTAATAATTTTTTGAGCTTCGGTTTCACCTTTAATGAGATATTTTTGAGATTCAACTTCACGTTCCTGACGCATTCTCTCGATAAGTGACTGTTGTGTTTTATTGGGTGGCAAGCCTAGGTGACGAACTCCCACACTCACGAGTTCGATACCATATTGCTCTGCATTTTTCTTAGCTTCTTGGGCAATACTTTGTTCGATCTCTGCAAGTTTATGTGCTTTTGCATCAGTCGTCACCACATCATTCATTTCATAACGCGAAAAAATTGAACCACTTGCTGAGCCAATAATGTTGGGGAGAATATTGCTCTGCGCTTCGGCATTGGTATTAACTGTGCGAAGAAAAACTTCCGCATCAGCAATTTTCCAAATGCAGTACATAGAAACCATTAAGCTACGAGCATTTTTCAAACTCGTTTGGGTCAGTGGACGCTCATAGGTATTGAGTCGTTTCTCTAAAGATATGCTATTTTCGATCGGATAAGGCAACTTAAAAGTAAGCCCTGGCTCCGCGATGCGATTAACTTTCCCAAAGCGCGTAATTATTAGGTACTCATTTTCCGAAACTTGACGACAGACTGACGAGCCTAAAAATACTGCGGCCACGAGCAACACCGCAATCATTGGGATAGGATTCTTTTTCTTTTTAGCTTCCATAATTAATCCTCTTCTACACTAAGGCTTTTGAGTAAGCCAATATTTTTATTATTTTCAAAATTGATGATGATGTTTTTCGCTGCTTTTGGCGAATTAAAGATGTATTTGGGCACTCCATTAAGGTCGCGCTCAATAAAGTCTAAATAAGAAACCAACTTAAATATTCCTGGTGCCTTACCGTAAATCCTCTGCTGAATCGTAAAGCGTTCAGATTGAGCTCGTGCAAAAGCGATGCGCTGAACTTTCTCAGTTTTTGCTTCTTCAATCATTTGTAGTTTATAGCTACTGGCAGCACTCACTTCTCTCTTAGCCTTTGTTTGTGCTTTAAATATTTTTGCATCACTTTCAAAAACAGCCCCCATCACTCTATCGTGACTCAAAACGGTATCTACAGGAGGATGCGACGCTTCAATCTCTAAGAAAACCACATTTACGCCTAAGTCGATTGCGTCGGCTTTTTCTTGGAGCACTTTCTTGAGTTGATCAGCTGCTTGAGTACGGTCATTACCCATGAAAGCGCTATAATCAGCTTGCCCTATGTAAGAGACTAATTCCTGCTCGGCCAATGACTGTAAAACTAACTGAGGTTCTTTATAATTGTAAAGATACTCATATATATCCTTCACTTTATAATGAACGGGAACCTTAATCGTCAACATGTTCATATTTGATTTTTCAGATGCCGCATCAGAGGCTAGGTAATTAAAGTCTTCATAACCTTCTTCATGAGCACCATGTGATTTACGGCCCCAAACGTTAACTTTCTCTTCATTAGAAATCTTATACTCGTCCTCTTCCATGGGTGGCTCTCCCAAAGCAGAGGTAGCTGATTTAACTTGACCAACGGTAAAAGTACTGAGCTTATCAACATTATATATAGAGATCTTGCCCATTGGCCATGGCAATTTAAAATTGAGTCCTGGCTGAAGTTGCACAACCTCGCCACCAGCATCTCGGCTAATTTTACCAAAGTTCTCTCTAACTCCCGCATAACCTGGTTTAATTTCGACCATAGTCGTCATCAAATACAGCCAGCCAGCCTGCACGGCTAAAATCGGCAGTAAAACTTTCTTAAAAACGATATTAAAACTATTTTCTGAAACGTGAATACCTGTTTGATATTCAATGACATGCACAATGTTTGATGCTAAACCACCGGGGCTGGTCATCACAGTTAGCATGCGACTCTCTAATAAGAAAGCCCTTTCTTCTTCACTGTGACGAGGGCGAAATGATTCCATCACAATGCCTAAAACCATCTCGATTGCTAAGATCGCAATAATAACCACAAAAGCGTAATTAACCTGTTTTCTGTAATCAAAAAGCTCTAAAGCGGAAGTGATTTCAAAAACGCCTAAGACAAAGAGCATGATCGCTGAACAATAAAACCACCCGGATAATGCCCGTAATTTTGAACTGCCCACATCTCGCGAAACACCGCCCGCATAAGAAGCAAATATAAAATAGCCTGCAGCGAGCCCCATCATCATTGCCGCTGCATTTGAACTTCTCTTATCAAGGGCAAGCTCAGGATCTGTAGCGAGTCGCGACCAAAAATAATAAATCCCTACGAGAGCGCCAATGCCCACAGCAAAACAAAAAACTGAAACCACATAGCGTTCAAAAAACATCAAGGATCTTTTAGCAAACGCTAAATCGGTACCTTCCTCCTCTTCAAATAAAGCATCACCAGAAGCTTTTTTTGCCTGCTGACCGTATTCTATAAGTTTCGCTTCTAGCCTATTACTCTGCCAAGCAATTCCTCCAACTAAAAGAGTGAAGGCTCCCAAGTAAATAAAAGTGGAAAAAATTTCAATGGGGTACCATAACTTCAGGGCGTACAAAGATGAAGTTAGGACCAAGGAAGCAACAATCGCGAGCAGTGAAACAAAGTGAACTTTTGAAAATTTCTCTTTGCTGTTCATGGTCTCTCCTATGATTCATTTCTAATTTGAAAAAGTATGTTTTAAAATACTACTTAAATCAAGGGCAACTAAGCCTAGGAGAGGTCGACTTAGGACAAAACTGTAAATAAACTTATATTTCTTCGTAAACTGAGTTTCTTTCCACCGCTTTAAAGCCGTGTTCAGCTATTCTTGAACATAAATAATCTCGACTTAAAGCAGGGTTCTCAATGGATCCCGCCATGGAATAAATCTTTGTACTATCATCTACAGTGCCATCCATATCATCCACGCCATAGTCCAAAGCTTTAAAAGCTTCTTCCACGCCAAGCATAACCCAATAGGCTTTTAGATGGGGAATATTATCCAAAAAGATCCTCGCAACAGCAAAGTTTCGCATATCTTCATCTAAGCTAACTTCTTTTAAGTTACTCATACTATTATTTTCATTGCGATAACGCAGGGGAATAAAAGAATTAAAACCGCCCGTTTCATCCTGCAATTGACGTAATCGAGACATATGATCCACTCGGTGTGAATAATCTTCTATATGTCCATAAAGCATGGTAGCATTCGATGACAAGCCAACTCGATGTGCCTCCCCATGAACTTCCAACCATCTATCCGCTGGCGCCTTACCACCTGCAATTTTTCGACGTATCGATGAGTCAAAGATCTCTGCACCACCACCCGGCAAGGAGTCTAGGCCAGCATTTCTTAGTCGAGTCAGAGTTTCTTTTACACTCAACTTACTCAGTTTTGCCATCCAAGTAACTTCTACTGCAGTGAAAGCTTTGACATGAATTTCGGGACGTTCGCGCTTGATAAAACTTACTAATTCTTCACCAAAGTCGACGCCGCGATCGGGATGGACACCACCAGTAATATGCACTTCTGTCAAGCTGCCTACTGGGTACTTATCCAACTGCTCTTTAAGTTCTTCAGTACCATAATCCCAAGCGCCTTCCTCTTCTGTTGCTTTTGGCTTACGGGCAAAACTACAAAACTTACAGGCATAAACACATTTATTAGTTGGCTCGAAGTGAATATTACGATTATAAAAAGTTTTATCTTGGTGTTTTTCACTGCGTATTTGATGAGCGAACTTTTGCAGAGTCGCCAAATCACCATCTTCATAAAGGCACACGGCCTCTACTTCGCTTATTCTTTCCTGCCTTTCGACTTTACCATAAATCTCTTGAATCTTACTCACCAAAAAAACCTAACTTTTATTCTCATTCATATCTTTCACAAAGCGACAAATACTTACACGACTCACATAATGCCATATTTTTTGTGAATGGAAAATCATTTTCGTCATTATTCAATAAGCTTCTTGTTTTTAGAATCATTTCTCGCACATCAAACAGTCTTGACAAATCAACTTTATTCTCAGACATATAGCAATTATCTTCTCTAATAAATAAATTCCAAAATTGAATTTTTGCTAAATCACTCCCATACAGTTTATAAAATGCCAAAGCCTCCAAAGCAATCGCCTCTTGATCAAGACCACCATACTGAAGACGAAGAATATTTAATTCACCTTTAATTCGCCAGGCCAATGAAACAAACAGATCAACCGTCACACCATCTGTATCAAACTGTAAAAATTCATTTTTGTGTAAACACATCTCCATTGGCGATAGCCATTTGAACTGATCTAGGCTCAATAAAGACTCTAGCAAGCGACCAATTCGTGGGTACAGTCGATCTTTAATTGGCTCGCGATCCTGCTCGGGGTAAGACATAAGTTCTCGTGAAATAGTACTATCTAAAGCCTTATTCACTATAGAACTTCTGCGACCTTCGCAAAACACCAGTGGAATGATTTTTTGAACACAAGACGCAAATATTTCTTCGCAAGTCTTTTCGTGCCGCCGCTGATAGAGCTTCTTAGAAAAAAAGTCCCTATCCTCGTCAAAGGCATAGAGACTTTCTAAATAATGATACTTGTAACGACGAGGACAAGCTTCATACATGCGCTTGCGCGCCAAAGACCACCTCATTTCCTCCTACACACTCCCTTCTTATTTTAAATGACTGGAAATTATACCAACTTCTTGTGCCTCTTTACCCCCGTATGGACCATTAGAATCATCACTAAACTGCCATTCAGAAGAAACCCAATCAGCTTTTAGGTCACCATCGATTTGATCAAAAGTCCCAACAGAATAAATTATAAAACTATTAGTTGCTGTGTTATATGAGTACCCGTAAGGAGTCCCCCATGGATCCGACACCACAGTAGCAGTAGCCCCATCAGCGTCATAATCAGGGTTATCCACATCATATCCTTGTTCATTAAATTTAATAAACATAGCTCGCTTACCCGTCCAGTTGTTGTCTAAAGTATTATCCGCCGCTATTTTTGAAAGCCACTCACCAAAATTAAACTCATCATTAACATCGGCTCCATTAGCCAATGGATACTGACCCCAACGGTCATAATACATTTCTACTGCCGCTGTTAATTGGGCTATTTGACTTTTTGCACTAGCTATCTCCGATTTCCCCGTTGCCACTGTAAATACAGCTGTGCCAATCCCAAAGAGAATGGCAATAATCCCGAGCACCATCATCATCTCAATTAAAGTAAAAGCTTTCTTTATTCTTTTCATAATTTCTCCAAAATTCTAAATCATTTACTTAATGTATATCCAATTTTAATTTCTTTATATTGATCAAACGTCAAACAACCTAGCAAAAACCTACAATCCATCTAAAAAATTCACAAAATACATTAAGCACAAACATCTATAAAACTTTAAGGACTACAAATACAAAAGAGCCTTTTCTAATGAAAAGGCTCTTATGATCAAATACTCTGTTATATTGAGAAAGAAAATCTCAGTTCAAAGCCTCCAGCTCAGCTTGTGCTGCTTCAATCTTTTTAAGAATATTTTTAGCTTTGTTTTTCTTACCATTTTTTACAAATTTCTGATGCTTAGTTGTCCACTCTTCTATTTTTTCCTCTAACTCCGCTATTTCCGCTGAGTTATCTGCTTCGCTCGAAGTTGAGTTAGGGTTGGTATTGCCATTATTACCTTGGGCATTTTCAGCATTATTATTTTCTAAGCTGTTACCCGGAGCATCTTGGTCACCATTACCAAAACCGTTATTTTGATTTTGAGTGTTCCCATTACGGCACATTTTTTCTGTTTCTTCTGCCTCAAGCACAGCCTCTTCAGCAGCTTCGACATCTTCAGCAGCTTCTGCAGCAGCCTCAGCAGCGGCCTCAGCAGCGATTACTGCGGTCTCAGCTTTTGCGGCTGCCTCAGCAGCAGCTTCTGCAGCGGCATTCGCATCAGTAGTTGCAGTTATGAGAGCTTCTTTTGCTTCTTGAACTTGTTTCTCAAGCTCTGCTACATCTTCCTCTGTCGCAACAACCTCAAAAGTTGCCAAGACAACTAAATCCTGCATATCGTAATAAGATTTACTTTTATTAGTCGTACCTAATTCCATCAGGAAAATGACTTGATCTGCACCAATTGTTACATAACCATCTTTATCGATATAATCACTTAAAAATGTTTTAACTGAATCTTGACCATTATAGCCACCAACTGAAGTCGCTTTGTCGCCATCTCTGTAAACCATTAAGTTATCTTTTCCTTGAAGGTTGGATGAGTCATAATATGAACTTCTACCGTTAACTGCAATAGTTAAGCCGGTCTCAACATCTAAGTCTATAGCCAAACCTTCCACACCAACGACGTGTCTTGTGTGAGCATCCCCACCTTCATCTTCCCACTTATAGGTTTCATTACCAACTGTGATATCTGAATAGATAGAATTTGAAGAAAAACCTGAGCCAATGAGCTCCAAGGTAACTGTAACATCTGTATTAACTGTAACGACACTACCTTTATTATCATCTGGCAGAGTTACGTTCTGGCTATCGTAACCTTGCGGTCCATTTTCTAAAGCTTCTTTAGCTTGTTCAAGGGCCTCTTCCTTCCTAGCAGCTTCTTCAGCAACTTCTTTAGCGTCATTTGCAGCTTCTTCGGCTTCTTCTCTTGCAGCCTCTTCAGCAGCTTCAGCAGCTTCAGCAGCTTCTTCGGCTTCTTGAGCATCTTCTAAGGCTTCATCGGCTTCATCAGAGGCTTCAACTAATTCATCTTCACGAGCTTCTAGTTCTTCTTGAGCTTCTTCTAATGCATTATCGTCAGCTTCTTCTTCCTCGTTTGAGGCGTTATCATCAGCTTCTTCTTCCTCGTTTGAGGCGTTATCATCAGCTTCTTCTTCCTCGTTTGAGGCATTATCATCAGCTTCTTCTTCCTCGTTTGAGGCGTCATCATCAGCTTCTTCTTCCTCGTTTGAGGCATTATCATCAGCTTCTTCTTCCTCATTTGAGGCGTTATCATCAGCTTCTTCTTGCTCGTTAGAGGCATTGTCATCAGCTTCTTCTTCCTCGCTTGAGGCGTTGTCATCAGCTTCTGAGGCGTTGTCCGGAGTATCTAGGAGAGCAAGGTCTGAAAATGTCCCTCTTTTTAATGTTTGAGCAATACCTGATTTACTATTTCCAGAACCGTGAAAATAAACAATATTCCTATTACCATGGTGATTTCCATCATCTTTATCAAATGCAACTAATTTCATTGACGCCAGTTGAACTTCTTCACTACTAGCTAATTCATTACCACTAGTAACAAGTCCATTACTTAAATGATCAATAGGAACATAAGAATAAGAAGTATAACCATCTAAACCATCTATGCCTCTTGCTAGAAGTTCATTGGATTCATCTCCAGGACAAATAAACGTTTCCAAGTCGCTCTCAGAGATATACTCACTAGCGAAAGTGAAATCATTTAATAATAAAATATCACCGGCAGGAGCCTTACGATGATCTTTTCTATAAGCTTCGTATATAGCTTGGATTTGTTTGAGGTTATTTAAACAGGTTGTTTTTCTTCCAGCTTCACGAACTGAGCTACTTGCACTCATGATCAGTGAAGACAGAATCGCCACAACTGCGCAAACTACAATGACTTCTACAATCGAGAAGCTTTTGCTTTTTATCAGCGTCTTCATAAGGACTCTCCTTAATATTATATATAATTTATTTTAATTTTTATCAAAATATGCTTAAATGCATATTAAAACCTAAAACATCTAAAACTCAGACTCAAGAGCACTGAAGGCTTTTTATTAGTTTTTTTTAACATTTTTTTAATTTTTTGGCTAAAGCCAATGAATTGAAATGCGCATTTCATTTTTTTACGCACTTTATTCATTATATGTTATTAATTAAAAATTTATAAAAAAATCCTAAGTGGCGTAAGCATATTCACTTTGAATAATCAAAATATAGTTATTTAATCCAGAAATCCGTTTACTAATTTTTAGGTACTTTTGTAGATAACTCATTATTAATATTTTATAACTTTTATTCAAGAACGTTCGCAATTCTTTTGAAAGTGAATTACTAAGAAAATTCCACTAATGTAGGTCATGGGTCTAGGCAATAGATTACTGAATCAGTTTTGTTCATCAAAAAATTGACTTCTCGAACTTTGTAACACTCTTTATAAGTACGAAACTCGGAGGAAAGTTATGAACAGTGAAATCATACATGATGTTTGCCTGAATATGTTACCTGGCGTTGGACCGCGTACATATAATAAACTGGTCAAAAAGTTTAAAAAATCTGAAAATATTTTCAAGGCTTCAAGAAAGGAGCTACTTAAATGCCCAGGCATTGGGCCGCGAGTTGCCGAAGAGATCCTTAATCATGAAAGAAATTATGATCCTCGAGAAGAACTCGAACGGGCACGCTTGGCCGATATTAAAATCATCAACCGCCAAGACCCACTCTACCCCGAAAGCCTTAGGAACATTTACGATGCACCTATTATCCTCTATATAAGAGGCAATGCGCATTTGTTAAAAAACTACGACCGCAACATAGCGATAGTCGGAACACGGCGCCCGACAAACTATGGCCTTCAGATGACAGAAGCCCTTGCTACAGAAGCAAGCTATGCTTCGTGGACAATTATCTCTGGACTTGCAGTTGGCATAGACTCCAAAGCTCATCACACTGCTGTTCAACTCAAGAGACCGACAATTGCCATTCTTGGCGGTGGAATTGGTAAAATCTACCCAAAAGACAACTTAAAATTAGCTCGAGATATTTGTGATCATGGGGCGCTCGTGAGTGAATACCCCATCTTATTTCCACCCGACAGAAGGACCTTCCCCATGCGCAATCGAATTATCGCCGCTCTTTCACGCTCAGTACTTGTGGTCGAAGCGGGATTAAATAGCGGCTCTCTGATCACCGCTAACCAAGCCTTGGAATATGGGCGTTCCGTTTTCGCCCTTCCAGGACGGGTCGACATCCCGCAATCACGAGGATGTCATCAACTTTTAAAACAAGGTGCCATCCTCACAGAGAGTTTTAAAGATATTTATGAAGAATTTAATCTTGAGCTTGGCTCCAATAGGAAAAGCGCGAAAAAAGAACAAACAGAAAAGCAAGAGAATCGTGAGTTCGACTTGCAATTAGACGAAAACGAGCGAAGAATTATGGAAATTTTAAAATCCGGTGAACTGCATGTGGACAAAATTTGTGAATTATCTGAGTTAAATGTTGGTCAAGTCTTAGCCACCCTGCTAGGTTTAGAGACACACAAACTTATCAGACTACTTCCCGGAAAAAAGTACGAACTTACAAATCGAAGGCAATATGAGTAAAAAAAATTTAGTAATTGTGGAATCGCCTGCAAAAGCGAAAACAATTGAAAAAATTCTAGGTAAAGATTTTGAAGTAAAAGCATCTTTCGGTCATGTACGTGATTTACCTCAACGAAAATTAGGTGTCGACCCAGACAACGATTTTGAGCCTGAATATCAGGTAAGTGCCGATAAAAAGAAAGTTATCGCCGAATTAAAAAGCTCCGCAAAAAATTGCGAAAACATTTACCTCGCTCCGGACCCGGACCGCGAAGGAGAGGCCATTGCTTGGCACCTCTATGAAATACTCAAGAAGCAGAGTAAAGCCGAATTTAAACGAGTTACTTTTAACGAGATTACTAAATCAGCCATCAAAAGCGCTTTTGACAAAGCTCACGATGTGGACATGCATCGTGTTGACGCTCAACAAGCCCGCCGAATCCTCGACCGACTTGTTGGCTACAAAGTCAGTCCCTTATTATGGAAAAGAAACGCCCGTAGTGCAGGACGTGTTCAGACAGTTGCCCTTCGTCTTATTTGCGAACGTGAAAAAGCTATTCGTGCCTTCACCCCAGAAGAATACTGGAGCTTGCAGGCCGAACTCAAGAATCAGGCAGCAGATGCCCAATCCTTTATTTCTAAGCTCGATAAAATTGACGGTAAAAAACCTCACATCCCCAACGAAGAGACTTCAAGTAAAATCGTTGGCGAATTAGAGGGCAGCCAATTCAGAGTTAAAGATATAGAATCTAAAGATCGCAAAAAACGCCCTGCACCTCCCTTTATTACAAGTACGCTGCAGCAGGCTGCAAGTTCAAACTTGCGTTTCAGCCCGAGTAGAACGATGTCTTTGGCACAGAAGCTTTATGAAGGTCGCGATCTCGGCAGTGAAGGAACGGCGGGTTTAATCACTTATATGAGAACAGACTCTGTTGCCATTGCTAAAGAAGCCCAAAATGCGGCTATCGACTTTGTTAACCATATTTATGGTAGTGAGTTTTCGCCTGATAAACCGAACTTCTACAAATCGAAAAACTCTGCTCAAGGTGGTCACGAAGCCATCCGTCCTACCGATGTCACTCGCACACCGAAAAAAATGGCTCCTTACCTCAACGATGACGAGCTCAAGCTCTACACGCTCATTTGGAAGCGTTTTGTGGCCAGTCAAATGGTTCCTGCGCTCTATCGCCAAGACAGCATCACTTTCTTGCCTGAAAACATCGGAATGAGTCACGAATACCTCTTCAAGATCACTGGTTCCGTATTAATCTTTGATGGTTTCATGAAAGTATACAATTTTTCCGATGATGGCAGTCAAGATGGCGAAAGTAAAGACGTCATTTTACCCCAACTCAAAGAAGGTGAAATCTGCGATCTGCTGCAATTGATTCCTAAGCAACACTTCACTGAACCACCTCCCCGTTTCTCTGAAGCAACACTCGTCAAAGAATTAGAAGCTAACGGCGTTGGCCGTCCATCTACTTACGCATCAATCATTCGTACCATCCAAGATCGTGAATACGTTTTTAAAGATAAAGGCCGCCTCAATCCTTCTGATAAAGGTATGGAGAGCTGCGATTTCCTCATCACGACACTTCCTTCTTTATTTGAAGTGACATTTACGGCCCACATGGAAGAGCTCTTGGACAAAGTTGAACACGGTGACCTTGAGTGGACTAAGATGCTTGGCGACTTCTACTCAGGCTTCAAAGACTGGCTAGAAGATGCCAAGACCGCTGGCGCACCAGACAAGAGTATTTTTGCGGGTGTCATCGACATCATCCCACAAGATATCACCTATCAGCCTGTAACAGGCAAAGGTAAAAACGCTTTTAGTGACGAAGAATTTATTGGTTCTATTCGCGAAAGTCTCGAAGAAAACAAAGCTCTTTCTGAAAAACAATGGCAAACGCTTCTCAAAGTCTTACTGAGATATGACAACATCATGCCTGATCTCAAAGAAAAAGCAGCTGAACTCGGTTTCGACACTGAACTAAATGAAGTCATTGCAAAAGCTGAAGAAGAGAAAAAAATCAATGTCGATAGCAATGCTACTGAATTACTTGCACTCCTAGAAAACGTCACTTTTGAAGAACCACAGAAACCTGCTAAAGGCCGTCGTGCCTTCAACGAAGCAAATTTCTACAAATCTCTCAAAACTCAGAGCGAATCTGGACGTAACCTCAGTGTTAACCAAATTAATGCCCTCAAAAAGATGGTTCTGAAATATCAGAAACAAGTCGAGAATTTTGAAGCTAAAGCCGCGGAACTCAAACTCGAGATCCCAGAAGAAGCCGTCATCGACCCTGAAGAAAGCAAAGAAATCACTGCCCTTCTCAAAGCTCTCTCAAGCGTCACTGAATGGAATGCTCCAACAAAACGCGGTCGCATGACTTATGATGACAAAAGTTTCTACGAGTCTCTCTCCAGCAACTTCGCTAACAAAGGCTCTTTAACGCCGCGTCAATCAGCCGCACTCAAAAAGTGCGTCGGTCGTTACAAGGAAAAAATTCCTGCTGAATTATTCCCTGAAGGCTTAGCTGACGCTAAATCGGGTGGCGAAGAAAAGACGGATGTAAAATGCCCAAAATGTGATTCTCCCATCGTCAAAAAAGTTGGGAAACGCGGACCTTTTTACGCTTGCTCTGGCTTCCCTAAATGTAAGAACCTTGCCAATTCTTTAGATAAATTCACTGAAGAAAGCTAAATCCGCAAAGCTTTAGAATGCTGAGCTACTGCGTCACAAGTTTAGATGGGCGAGAAATCAAATCTCTCCGCCCATCTGCAGCTTTGATGCCGGCCTCCAATACCAAGCTTTTTACTTGTGCCTTAGCCTTAGAGTCCTTTGACCCTTACACCTCACCTGGAAATGACTTAGAACTTTTCATCGAGGACAAGTGCCTACAGCTCAATTTCCATGGCAACTTATTTTTCTCTGCTCGCTACCGTGAACCGCAATTTATCGATTCCGCCATCACACAGCTTGCTCAAGCAATCAAAGAAACGGGACAATCGCGGTTTAAATCACTACATTTGCATTGCGAAACTCCATTTTTAAAACCTCTTCCAGATTATCCCTGTGTTTCATTTATTTCCTTCAATGAAAACACCGTAGATGTCAGTGTTAAAAATGCTGAAGTCACCACATCCCCCGCTAGGCAAAGTAGTTTTGAACTCATTGCTGACACCAAAATCTCCAGTCAATCTCGCACAAATTCCAGTATTTTTTACAAGCCTCATGTCAATTCAGAAGATTACTGGAGGCTTGAAGGAAATAATTGGACTTATGAAATTCTTAAGGCTGAGCTTCATAAACATGGCATTCATATCGACACCCAATCAGACACCGCTTTGCGAAATCCGCAAAAACTACAGAGCTTCTCTTCACCAATCAGCACATTAGATTTAATCACCTCGAGCTTACGCTTTAGTGATAACTTTCGTGCCGAATTGCTTGCCCTCCATTTGCGAAGAATGCAAAAGACCGCAGACTTAAACTCTGGTTTCAATTCATTGAGAAAGTCAATTGACCTAAAGAAAAGTCTGTTAATGGACGGATCTGGACTAAGCCGCCTTAACCGCAGTTCAACTCGAGACATCTGCAAACTTTTGAGCCATATGCACCAATCAAAGCATCGTGAACTGTGGCATCGAGCCATGGCCTACGCAGGACAAGAAGGCACCCTCTCTAAGACCTCAAAAAACCTATTGCCTCAGAACCGCTTTTGGGGAAAAACCGGTACACTTCGTGATGCGCGAGCTTTAAGTGGCTATTACAGAAAGCAAAATGGTGAGATTGTCATTGTGTCTGTACTACAAAACCAAGCGAACTGTAGTAAGTTCAGCGAATCTGTAATAAAGCTTTTGCGGGAAATTGATGAAGAACAAACAAATACTAACTGAGGGATCAATCGTAAAGGCACTTGCCTCGATTGCCGTCCCCATGTTCATCATGATGTTCACGGCAATCTGTTTTTCTTGGCTCGATGCCTGGTATATCGCCAAATTGGGTGATGCTGAACTCACTGCCATCGACATTTCTTTTCCTCTCATCACTTTTTCAAGTTCCGTTATTTATGGTGGCTTAGGAACGGGAGTCAGTGCGGCCATTGCGGCCTACTCTAGTTCCGATAAACACGCTCACACCGCCACTGGTTTACGCTTAGGCATGTGGCTCGCCTTCTTTATTTCAGTTCTCATCACCTTGGTGGTCATTTTTGCTGGACGCCCCATCTTGGCGCAACAGCTCATCGACCACCCAGAAATTATTGAACTATCTTACACTTATTGTTTTTGGTATTTCCTGCCTTTCCCTATTATGGGTGTGGGAGCCGTGATCGCATCGGCCATGCGGGGTACTGGCAATGCCGTACGTCCGATGGTTTACAGCCTCATCTCTATGGTTCTCAACGCTGTGCTGACGCCACTTTTTTGTTATGAGTCGAGCGGTGCTTGGTATTCGTCACTTTTCTTAGATATGGGCATCAAGGGAGCGGCCTTATCGACTGTGGCTGCTTATAGTTTAATGACCCTTCTTTTAGTTCTTGATTTCTTTCATGAGCGCCAAGGGCTCAAAAAATGCACCTCGAAAATACAAAATGATGAAAAACAAGAAATCTTTAAACGAATTATTTCAACAAGTTGTATCGCGGCTTTAGTTCCAGCATGCACCAACTTCACCATAGGGATTTCACAAGCCATCTTAGCTAATTTAAGCCCCGCTACACTCGATGCGTACTCTCTATCAAAACGCTATGAGCAATTCCTGATCATGCTCGCTATCCCTGTGTGTGCTGCCAATATGATTATCATAAGCGCCAACTTAGGGCGAGATAACTACTCACGGATCAAAGAAAGCTTTATTCTTTCCTTCAAAGTACTCTTAACTATCAACTTAGTTCTGGGGCTCTTTATGTTTTTCAAAAGTGAGCTTTGGTTCCAAAGCTTTACTCAAAACAATGAAATTTTCACTGAGGGCTCTGAATACTTTAAGTATGCCATCTTGCACGTCATCTTCATCCCCCTCTGTATCATGATCAATTTTGCTTTTCAGGGCCTCTCAACTCCTGCCCGTCCCTTGCCCTTCACCCTAGGTTCCGTTTTTATTTTCCAGGGTGCTGCCTGCTACTTTCTTGTTCAGCACTTTCAAAACTCAAAGGAATTTTATCTCACCTTAGGCATTGGGACTTTCTTAGCCTTTTCATTTTGCTTCCTACTCTTTTTCAAAGATCTGAAGTCTATGCACATAAAAAAGGCCGGGGCTCTGAAGCCCCAGCCTTAATCAAGTGCTAAGTTTATACTTAGGAAAGTGTTCCACTAGGACCAAAGTATTCATAATGAATATTTTCATCTGCAACACCCCAAGATTTGAGGTCACTGCAAAGCGCTTTCATCATGCCAACTGGGCCACAAACATAGAAGTCCGTTTCCTTCACATTATTACTCGCTTTCTTTAAATCATCTATGCTGATTTTTTTACCTTCATCAGAGAAGCTTACTTCATAAGAAAAATTATCTTTTTCTGTTAAAGCTTTGACTTCATCTTCAAAGGCTAACTCATCTTTATTTTGAGTTCCGTGCAAAAAGCTAACTTCACGCGTCGATTCATTTTTGCTGAGCTGATTCAGCATACTGAGCATCGGCGTAATACCTACACCACCAGAGACGAGAACCACTGCCCCTTCACCTGGAGCAAGCTTAAATACACCATATGGTGCATTGAGTTCGACACAGTCGCCTTCGTTAATTTTATCGTGTAAGTGCGTTGAGAAATCACCGTCTTTTTTAACTGAAATTCTCAAGTATTTCCCACCCCAATTCGATAAAGAATAGTTTCTTACTGACTTCTGTTCTTCACCAAGATCAAGTTTCATGCTGATATATTGACCTGAGTCATATGAGATAATTGGCGTACCATCTTCGGCTTCAAAATAAAATGAGGTAATGCTTGCTGACTCTTTTACCTTTTTGATCACTTTAAATGACTTATAGCCATTCCATCCGCCTGCTTTCTCAGCCGTTTTTGCGTACTTCGCTTTTTCAGCTCCAATCAAAATCTCTGCGAGGAAGCCATACGCTTCTCCCCAAGCATTAGCAATCTCTGGAGTGACGGCATCGCCTAAAACTTCTGCGATCGCCGCAAGCAAACATTCTCCCACGATGGGGTAATGTTCGGGTTGAACATTCAATGATGCGTGACGTTCGGTGATTCCCTCTACCGCACCGCCTAATGCACCCAAATTATCAATGTTTAAAGCATAAGCAACAACGGCTCCTGCTAATGCTTTTTGTTGTAGGCCATCTCGTTGGTGACTCTGATTAAAAAATTCCTTAACCATCGGATAACGCTCAAACATGATCGGGTAAAATCTACTCGTTATTTTTTCAGCATTCTCACCTACTACAGGTGCTGTGGCTTTTACTATATCAATGGTTTCCTGTGAAAGTGCCATTATCATTTTTCCTTTGCTAAAATAGTGGTGTAAGCTTAAACATGAATATCTAAGTTAAGTTTAATATTAACATTGCATTTGATGACATTCAAATTATAGTTTTAAAAAATATAAAAGATTATAATGAGATTAAATTTAAAAACTGATTATGCCTTGCGCATCCTGCTTCATGCAGCAAAAAACAAAGAAAAGCTCATTACCTCAACTGAGGTTTCTGAACGCTACAACATCACACAAGCCAACGTCACCCAGATCGTCAATGCACTTAAGAAAAAAGGTTACCTCAACGTTAAACGCGGTCGTTACGGTGGTGGATTTACACTTTCTGATCCCCCAGAGGAAATGAGGATTGGTAATATTATTAAAGATATTGAGCCCGACTTGGATTTGGTGCAATGCTTTAACAATGAACGAAATACTTGCCCTGTCATCGATAGCTGTAAGCTTGCAGGATTAATGTACTCGGGACTTAATGCGTTTTTGGAGAAAATGAATGAACAAACTCTCGCTGATATTATTTAGTACTGCCCTATTTTTTTCCTGTGTTAATAAGCCCGAAGTTGAAGACTTAGGTTCAGACGCACTCCTCCTAAAGCAAGATGCTCTCAAAATCGTCTACCATAAAACGGAGGGTAGCTACATAGGCAAAGCCATCTTTGATGATGAACTCGCCTTCGATTATCTACAAGAAAGCTTCCCCAGTACTGCACAAAACTTCCGCTCACGTAATGGCTCCGATATTCACGATAAGGAATCGATCATTTCGCGAACCTTCCTTCCGCATCCTAGCCTTAACGTCAACCGCTCATTTGCCCTAAAAGAAAATGCATTAGAATTAAATTGGCGCTTTAAGAATACTTCCGAAAAAGCCATTACAGGGAAATTTCAAATCAACATGAAAATTGATAAAAATGCCAAAGTTCGCGGCAAGAATGACGGCACTGAAATCACCCTTTACAATGGTTTAAAACTTAACTTCATACACGGCAGTCATCTCAGCTTCACTCCAAGCACGGAGGGCTTAAAGATCTCAGACAGGCAATACCGACGCATCAAGCCCCTGCATAGAGACTCGGAAAAAATCATTATTAAATTTTCTAAATAATTATTTCTTTTCGGCAGCGAGTTCAGCGCTACTTTTATTGATCCCAATAGGAAACTGCTCATTTAAACGAAATAATTTAAGACGAGACAGAGTTTCATCAGAGCAGCCAATCACCATAAACTGACAGCCGCGATCTTCGCAAACTTTAAATAAATATTTTATGTAGCCAAAAGCTGCACTGCATAATGACCCTGCATTAAAGAGATCCAAAGTCATTTGCTCCCACTCACCAAAGGCATCAAAACCAACGGCAAGTTCTTGCTGTAAAGCTTGCAGTTCACTAAGGCCTAAATCACCTTCAAGCTGTATAAAAAAAATCTTATTATCTACAAGTACCATTGATCGCATGTTGCCTAATTATTATTTAGTGAAATAAATGTATACTTGCGGACAAAAAAAAACAGGTTACTTGCGTAAGTTTAAGCTTGTTTTTTTACGATTTCGGTACTTTTTCGTATTGTAAATAGTTTGCTATGACACATATTTGACCGCGACTTAAAATGAATTAAAAAAAGAGAAAAAAAATGAGCAAATGCAAGTGCAGATTTATCTCATCCACCATTGGGATGAAAGTCCTCATGGCTGCTACGGGCCTCCTTCTCACAGGCTTCTTAGTAACACACCTTGCCGGTAATTTCCTGCTTCTCCCCTCAATTGGCGGCCCCGAAGCTTTCAATGAATACGCTTATAAACTGACTTCCTTAGGCCCCGTTTTGTGGGCCGCAGAATTCGGATTACTCGCCTTATTCGTAACTCACATTTTTTGCGCTATCCGCACAAAGATGATCAGTTCTGCCGCTCGTGGTTCAGATTACGTTGTGCGCAAAACACATGGCGAAAGTAATCTTTCTTCACGCTTCATGGTTCACACAGGGGGTATCATATTTGTATTCCTAATTGTACACCTAGTAACATTTAAATTTGGTACTGATTACGCGCTAGAGCCAACTGCGGCAGCACCGGCTACTCGAGATCTCTACAGAACAGTTGTTGAATTATTCGGCAACAAGCTTTATTCGGCTTATTACATAGTTTCTATGATTCTTCTTGGCTTCCACTTAAAGCACGGCTTTCAGAGCGCTTTCCAAACTCTCGGTCTTAACCATCCGCGCTACACCCCACTGGTAAAGAAAACATCTTTAGCTCTAGCACTAATTTTTGCTATTGGTTACTTAATCTTCCCCATCTACTTCGGTTTCATCAATCCAGTAGATTGTTCGTTAACAGAATGCTGCCCAGGAGAACACTAATATGAAACTCAACGGAAATGTACCTGAAGGCGATCTAAAGACACTTTGGGAACAACACAAATTCAATATGAAGTTGGTCAACCCCGCCAATCGCCGTAAATTCAAAGCAATCGTAGTTGGTTCTGGCTTAGCTGGTTCATCTGCAGCTGCTTCATTAGCAGAGATGGGCTACAATGTTGATTGCTTCTGTATACAAGATAGCCCACGCCGAGCACACTCTATTGCAGCTCAAGGCGGCATCAACTCCTCCAAATCATATCCAAATGATGGCGACAGTATTTACAGACTTTTCTACGACACAGTAAAAGGTGGTGATTACCGCGCTCGTGAAGCCAATGTCCACCGCTTAGCTGAAGTATCTGGCAATATCATCAACCAATGTGTCGCTCAAGGTGTACCATTCGCTCGCGAATACTCCGGCTACCTCGCCAATCGTTCATTCGGTGGTGCTCAAGTATCGCGTACTTTCTATGCTAAGGGTCAAACTGGACAACAACTGCTACTTGGTGCTTACAGTGCTCTAAGTCGTCAGATCAAATCCGGTCAAGTTACCATGCACACTCGTACAGAAATGCTTGATCTAGTCATGGTCGAGGGCAAAGCTAAAGGCATTATCACTCGTAACCTTCACACAGGAAGTATTGATCGTCACGCTGCTGACGTAGTTCTATTATGTACTGGTGGATATGGCAATGTTTTCTTCCTTTCTACAAATGCAATGGGCTCAAACGTGACGGCTGCTTGGCGTGCACACAAACGCGGCGCTTACTTTGCCAACCCGTGTTACACACAGATTCACCCAACTTGCATCCCTGTACATGGTGAAAATCAATCAAAACTTACCCTTATGTCTGAGTCACTTCGTAATGACGGTCGAGTATGGGTTCCACGCAAAAAAGAAGATGTAGCTGCCATTCGCAAAGGCACTAAAACTGCAAAAGATATTGCTGATGCCGATCGTTACTACTACTTAGAAGAGCGCTACCCCGCTTTCGGTAACCTTGTACCACGAGATGTTGCTTCACGTGGGGCCAAACTAGAATGTGATAACGGCTTAGGTGTAAATGACACTGGCGAAGCCGTATTCTTAGACTTCAGCGCGGCAATTGAAAGAGACGGCTATGAAGCCATTAAAGCTCGATATGGAAATCTATTCGATATGTACCAATGCATCACAGCTGACTCACCATACGATGTTCCCATGAAGATCTACCCCGCAATTCACTATACAATGGGTGGCCTTTGGGTCGACTACAACCTCATGTCTAACCTTGATGGACTTTTCGTTCTCGGTGAAGCCAACTTCTCTGATCATGGCGCTAACCGCCTAGGTGCATCAGCACTCATGCAGGGGCTATCTGACGGCTACTTCGTTGCACCTTACACAGTCTCTAACTACCTCGGTTCCAATAAGCAAGAAACAGTTAGTACTGATATGCCTGAATTCGAAGCTGCAGAAAATGCTGTAAAAGAAACCAACCAAAAACTCCTCGATATCAATGGCAAGCAATCTGTGGATGATATTCACAAGCGCTTGGGTAAAATGATGTGGGAATATTGTGGTATGGCTCGTGACAAAAATGGCCTCGAAAAACTCGTTAAAGATACTTCAGAACTTCGCAAAGAATTCTGGTCCGACGTTTCAGTTGTTGGTGAAAATGCTGATTTAAACATCACACTAGAAAAAGCTGGCCGCGTAGCTGACTTCCTTGAACTCGGGGAACTCATGGGTCGCGATGCCCTAGCTCGTGAAGAATCTTGTGGCGGCCATTTCCGCGAAGAATCACAAACCGAAGATAATGAAGCTAAGCGCGATGATGAAAACTTCCAGCATGTAGCAGCTTGGGAATTTAAAGGCGTCGACAATGAGCCTGAACGCCATATCGAAGAACTCGAATTCAAACACTGCATACCATCACAAAGGAGTTACAAATAATGAGCTCTAACGGAACACTACTTAACCTAACCCTCAAAATCTGGCGTCAAAAATCTCGCTCGGAGAAAGGTTACATTGAAACGCACGAAATGAAGGGCATTTCTACTGAGATCTCTTTTCTCGAGATGCTTGACACACTAAACGATAAACTCGAACGCTCTGGCAAAGCTCCTGTTGTATTCGACCACGACTGTCGCGAAGGTATTTGCGGCATGTGCTCACTATTCATCAATGGTCAGCCTCACGGTCCTGCAAAAGCAACAACGACTTGTCAGCTTCACATGCGTGAGTTCAGCGATGGACAAACTATCTTTATTGAGCCCTGGCGCTCGGCTGCTTTCCCAGTTGTTCGTGACTTAAGAGTTGATCGCTCTTCATTTGATCGCATCATACAATCTGGTGGTTACACTTCTATCAAGACGGGTTCAGCTCCTGATGCTCATGCAATACCCGTACCCAAAGAAAATGCGGACCTCGCAATGGATGCCGCAACTTGCATCGGTTGTGGCGCTTGTGTAGCAGCATGTAAAAATGCTTCTGCTAGCCTCTTTACTTCAGCTAAAGTATCACAACTCGCACTTCTCCCACAAGGCCAAGTTGAGCGTACTGAACGCGCCCTCAACATGGTAGCTCAAATGGACGAAGAAGGTTTTGGTCACTGCACAAACGAAAGTGAGTGTGAAGCGGCCTGCCCGAAAGAAATTTCAGTTGAAAACATTGCTCGCATGAACCGCGAGTACTTGAGAGCCTCTGCTATTTCTCGTAAGTAAAAAGCTTTTTACTTAGTTCAAAAAATCCTCGGTCTTTACCGGGGATTTTTTTTTGTACCTATATTAGTCTACTTAAGCCTCTGAAAGGCTAGATTCGTGTTCATCCCCTAATGTTAGTCACAAAACAACTACCATTGACATCAGCAACTCTTAACAGTGACTTATAAGGTACGCAATAAAGGCTTGAAACAGAACCGCTTCAAGCCTTTTGAAATCAGATTTACTGAATCTTATTTGCCGAATAAACCCTTGAGTTTACCATCGAGTTTTTCTTTAGCTTTTTCGATTTTCTCGTCAGCTTTTTTACGGACTTTTTCTTCCGCTTTCTTTTTCTCTTCGTCAATCTTTTGTTTCGCAAGCTTTTTGCCCGATTCAACTAAAGCCTTTTGAACTCGCTCCATCAAGAGATCATAGTCTATCTTAAGCTTTGGCTTATCCCAAGACCCTAAGAACTCACCCTTAACATCCAGTGACTCCATGGCATTGAGCACCATCTCCGCATCCTCTTCCTTGAGACCTAAGACCTTCTTGCCAGGACGAACATCCACATTGAGATTTCTCAATTTCAACATAAAGGGCAAATTGATCTCTTTCGCAGAGAAAGTGCCTTCTAAGTCAAAACTCATGTCGCCATCGCGAAGAATCGCTGCCGTATCTTCACCGAAGTCGATATCCTCTTTACGCTTTAAGTCAGTAACTTTAACTTTCAGACTATTTTGAGCATTCAACTGATGCACATTCAAAGTCGAATTCGCTTCAATATTCTTGCCATCACCCAAGTTTACTAAAACGGGCTTACCCACAATCACGGGGTGGCTACTCATATCAGATATTTCCATCGTGTACGAACGCGAGTCCGTTTTTATATTGCTCACACTCGTTTGCTTCACATGCCAAGCGGCAACATTTTGATAGAGCTCACGAGCTCGCAGATTGAGGAAGCCGAGTTTTTCTGCCTTCTTACGCAAGTCTTCTTTCGTAATTTTTACAGGTTTATTTTCGGCTTTAGCCTCAGCACTCTGTTCCTTATTCTTTAAATACTCTTTGACCTTGTCGTAAAATCGCTTGTACTCTTCTGCCTTGTTGAGATAAGTATTTAAGTCGAACTCACCTTCCTTATCTTTTTCCTGCTCTTTGGGTGGCTCTTCTTCTTTTTTAGATTTCGAATCATAGTCTTTCCCAGGACTTGCACGCACCATACCAAACTCCACTATGTCAACTTTCAGGAGTTCAACAACCGCACGGCTACGAAGCAAATCTGACATCTGTAAGTCTAAGGCTATATCTTTAATTTGTACACTATTTTTACTTAAGTCAGAGCTATCCGTGACTTCTAAACCTTGGATAGTCAAACTACCTTGGCCCATAGAAAATTTGAGGTCCGCAATGTTAACTTCAGCACCATTCGCTCTCGTCAACTGCTTTTCGAGCTGAGACTTCATAATACTTTCCATGAGGAAGAATTCAGCTGCAAAAACAACTAGCCCGACGACAATCACAAGGCCAAGACCCATGGGACGAAAGAAGGGGTGTTTTTTATCTTCTTGATCTTCTTGGCTCGGCAGTTTCCCTCCAAAAGCCACAAACAAAAGAATTTTAACCCACAACTTATCATTGAGTTCCTGCATTCTGTCACTTGCTTCGAGTTTAAACATGCGCTCGCGAAGTGATACGACTGTCTTGCCAAGAAACAAACCTATGGCTCCACCGACAATGATGCCCAAGGGAACACCGCCCACTAAGCAGTAACTATCTAAACCGACCCAAGCAATCACAGCTGTATTATGCAAACTTGTAAACAAACCCTGTAAACTTGAAATCAATACGTAACCAATCTCGAAAGTCAGAGTCGACAATCCGTAACAAGCCAAAGTACCCGCTAAGAGCCCCATCAGCATGAAGCCAAAATTGGCATTGAGTAACAAGACTAAAAACAACATTAAAAATTGCGCGAGGTTAAAGCCAGGGATCAAACCCCAAATCATACCTAACATAAAGCCCAACATGATTTCACGCGTTGTGGCACCACCACGCAAAATTTTTCCTATCTTCCTTAATAATTTTAAAGTAAACATTTCCTATCCTTTTTTATGTTTCACTTTTGGGTAAAGTATCCAAAATTCTTAAATAACTATCGTAACGACGTTCATATATATCACCATTGTCCAGAGCATCTAAAACTACACAGCCCACTTCGTGAATGTGTTGGCAGTTGCTAAATTTACAACTTTCTAAACCATCAAACTCTGGAAAATAAAACTTCAGTTCATCCTTACTTATTTCCATTAAATTAAACTCTCTGAAACCCGGCGTGTCAATTATATAGAGGTCATCGTCTTCTAAATAGTGAAAAGTCGACATCACTGTGGTGTGCCTACCGCGACCACCAGCCTTTTCTCGAGTCTCCTGAGTTTTGATATCTAAATCTGGGCTAATCGCATTGAGCAAAGATGATTTACCCACACCACTCGTTCCGACAAATACAGATTTTTTCCCTTTCAAAAAGAGCTTTAAATCATCAATCCCTTGCTCATCATGGGCTGAGACCTCAAAAATACTCACGCCGAGTTGGCGGTAGTAATCCAATTCCTTGAGGACTTGCTCTTTATCTTCGACTTCCAAATCCATCTTGTTCAAACACAAGACAAACTCGGCACCACTCTGACGAGCCCCTATGAGTACACGATCAATAAAAAAGGGATTAAAAACGGGACTATCAAGTGAAGACACCATGCAAACGTAATCAATATTCACCGCAATCACACGCTCAATTTTGGGTCGCAATGGATCGGGTCGCGAAAAAATACTCTTACGCTTGGCGATACGCTCCACCAGTGCGCTACCATCATCTTTCATAGAGTAGTAGACTTCTTCGCCAACTGAAACGCCTGTTTTTTGCAACATCGCTAATTCGGATTTAAGAAAAAAGGTGATTTCTCCATGCGCACCTCGCAAAATCCCACCGCCACGAGAAATACTTTTTACGACGCCCTCAAAGAGTTCACGTTCACTTTCTTTCTCGAGGGTGTTCATTGAGTCAGCTAATTCCATGGCTTTCCGAGTCCAGTCCTCTAAGGCATCTGGCTTTTGCTTAGCCATCCTCGAAGCCTTCTTCCCCGAGTGGTCGCGCCCCCTCTCTAAATTGCGCTTCCAATCTCCTCGATCGCTCTTCTTCATTTTATGCGCTTTTCGCAAACGCGCCGCAGAACTAAGGATCTCCATTTTCTGTTCTTCGCTTAGATTTTCGAAGCGCTCAGCATGATTTTGTTTTTGCTTTTTCTTTTTTGCCATATTCTTCTTTTGGTATTAATTATAAATTAAAATAAATTGCTAAATTTTAAACTCAAGGAGATTAACGTGATCTTTACACCTTTAGCTGTCTTCGCTTTCGACATGACTTACATCCTTTTCTTTTTCTTACCCGCCTTAGCTCTTTCCCTTTTTGCCTCTTGGCACACAAAATCAACCTTCAACCGCTATAAAGAAGTTCCTGGCAGCAAAGGCCTCACTGGCGCGCAAGCCGCCAATGAAATGTTGCGTCGCAACGGCGTAAATAATTGCACAATAGAAATCACCCAAGGTTTCTTATCTGATCACTATGACCCAAGGTCGAGAACTTTGCGTTTATCTCCAGATGTTTATAATGGTCGTTCATTATCAGCTATTGGTGTCGCCTGTCACGAAGCAGGCCACGCCCTGCAACACGCTCAGGCCTACGCTTTTTTAAATATGCGCTCTGCCATGTGCCCTTTAGTCGGCATCGGCAATCAAGTGGGAAATATATGTTTAATAGCAGGGCTATTTTTGAGCTCACGCCCCTTCATGCTCATTGGTATTATTGGTTTGGCACTAGCATTTCTATTCACAGTTGTCACTCTCCCAGTTGAATGGGACGCTTCAGCTCGCGCCAAAAAAGCGATGATGACTGCGGGCTTATTAGCTCCGCGCGAAGTAGATGGTGCCGGCAAAGTGCTTAATGCGGCCTTCTTAACTTACTTAGCATCTGCCATTTCTGCACTGATGACGCTAATTTATTATGTCCTGCGCTATATGGGCTCAAACCGCGACTAATTTTTCTCGCTCTGCCGTGAAATAAAGGCAAGTTCTCGTATATTGGGCGATGATAAAATTATAATTTGGATCGCACTTTGAACCCAGACAAACAACACACAATTGAAAAGTCGGTTTCCTTCACGGGAATCTCCCTTCACACAGGGCATCGTGCAAGGCTGACTTTTCAACCTGCACCCGCGAACACGGGCATTATCTTTCGCCGCATGGATCTACCGGGTCAACCTGGTGTCCTCGCTGTGGGCACTAATGCCACAGATGTTGAACGCGCCACAACTTTGAAAGATGGCGACGCCGTCGTTCATACAGTTGAGCACGTTTTGGCCGCACTCATGAGTCGTAGCATCGATAATGTCTATGTAGAAATGGATAGGCCTGAGCCCCCCATTGCTGATGGCAGCTCATTACCCTTTTTAAAAATCCTCAAAGAAGCTGGCGCAGTTGAACAGGATGCCGAAAGAGAGTATTTCACCGTTGATGAAGTCCAAACTCTTGAAATGGACCACGCCCTCATCACCGTCGTTCCCGACGATAAATTCCGCATCTCATGCACAGTGAAATACGATCAATCCGTGCTCGACACCCAGTACCTCAGTATGGAAGTCACACAAGACTCCTTCGAGAAAGATTTGTCCGAAGCTAGAACTTTCTGTTCATACTTTGAACTCGAATACCTCATGAATGCGGGCCTCATTAAAGGTGGTAGCCTCGATAATGCTACCGTTATTCATGGCGGAACCATTTACTCTAAAGATGGCTTGCGCTATGACGACGAATTTGTGCGTCACAAAATGCTCGATATCGTTGGAGACTTCTCTTTACTCGGCAAGCCTTTAAAAGCTCATATCATTGCCGTAAAACCTGGCCACCCATCTAACGTGACCATGGTTCAACAAATGCTTAAACTTACATCAGGATCAAAATAACAATGTCAAAAATCATTTCTTACCCCGAACTCTTCGACCTCATCCCCCAACGTTTTCCTGCGCTCTTAGTTGACCGCATCGAAGTCGGTGAAGAAACGGGTAAATACCGTGCCCTCAAAAACGTCACTGTAAACGAACATTATTTTGTGGGTCACTTCCCCAATAACCCCATCATGCCTGGTGTATTGCAATTAGCCGCCGTATCGCAAGTTGCGAGTGCTGCTTTCAAACTTGAAGGCGGCAAAGGAACTCCTTGGGTTAGAAAAATCAATAAAATGCGTTTCAAAAACCCTGTCCTCCCAGGCGATCAACTCATTATCGAGCTCAGTATTTCAGAAGTAAGTGAAAAATCTGCCGAACTCAGTGCTACCGCAAAAAATGGTCACGGCAAAGTTTGCAGCATTGTTACTTTGACTCTCGGCACACTTGAATGCACGCCATTCGAGCCGACAACGCTCATCCCAGAGCCCCTTCCTGAATTCGCAGAGTACAAAGAAAAAGTCATGGATACAAATGCGATCTCCGCAAGTATCCCTCACCGCTTTCCTTTCCAGTTTATCGACAATGTCATTCACATGGAAGATATGCATATCGTCGGCGAGAAACTCGTCAGTATTAACGAACCTTATTCTCAGAACTACATTCCCCCTTCACCCGTTTTGCCTATTTCTGTTCTCACTGAAACTTGCGCGCAACTCGGCTGTGTTTACATGTTAGCACAACCTGAGAACAAAAACAAAATCGGGCTCTTCGTCTCTATTGAAGATGCCGAATTCTTCCGCCCAGCTGTTCCTGGCGACCTCCTCACAATCGACTTCAAACTCGATTTCCTCAAGTCTCGCCTTGGTCGCGGTATTTGTAAAGTTTATTGTGGTTCTGAACCCTTAGCTGAACTCGCAATGGCTTTTGCTCTTGTTGAAAAGGAAGCGTAAAATGGCTTCGAACATCCATCCCCAAGCCTTTGTTCATCCCAATGCGAAAGTGGGTGACAACTGCGAAATCGGCCCTTTTTGCACGATTAGTGAACACGCAGAGATTGGCGATAACTGCTACCTACAATCTCACGTCGTCATTGATGGTCGTACCAAAATTGGCGACAATTGCAAAATTTACGCTTTCGCATCGATTGGCTCACAATCACAGGACTTAAAATTCAAAGAAGGCAATATCACTTATACTGAAGTTGGCTCCAACACAATTATCCGCGAATACGTGACGATTCACTCGGGCACTGATGATGGAACGATTACAAAAGTGGGTTCAAACTGCGCTCTTCTCGCTCTGTCTCACGTTGGTCACAACACCATCGTCGGCGATCATGTGGTCCTCAGTCACAACGCAACTTTAGCAGGTCACGTAACTGTATCAGATCACGCTAATATCGGTGGTCTCTCAGCCGTTCACCAATTCTGTAATGTTGGTAAAAACGCCATGATTGCTGGAATGGCTCGTGTGATCCAAGACGTTTTACCTTACACTATTTGCGAGGGAGCTCCCGGATCTTGCCGCATTGTCAATAAAATTGGCATGGACCGCGCCGGATACAGCAAAGACGAAATTCGCAATGCTAATGAAGCCTTTAAAATTCTTTTCAAAAGAGGCAACACACTTGAGCAAGCGATCACTTTACTCAAAGAGGAATTTTCAGATAGTCCCGTTATCGACAACATTGTCAACTTTTGTGAAAAATCTGAACGCGGCTTAGCTCGCCCAAAATAAGGATAATCTATGACTAAAACTCTCGTTATCTTAGCTGCAGGAATGGGATCGCGCTATGGCGGACTCAAGCAGCTTGATCAACTCGGCCCTTCTGACGAAGCTATCCTCGAGTACTCCGTCTACGATGCTCTACGAGCTGGTTTCAATAAAATCATCTTCATTATCCGCCGTGACTTTGCTGATGAATTCAAAGAGCTCATTGGCCCCAAATTCAATGACCTCGCTGAAATCGTTTACTGCTACCAAGAGCTCGACCACCTCCCTACTGGTTTCGAATGCCCGGAAGGTCGCGAAAAGCCCTGGGGTACAGGTCACGCCTTGCTATCGACAATCGACACCATCAAGAATCCTTTCCTCATCATCAATGCAGATGACTTTTATGGTTTAGAGAGTTTTAAGTTGGCATCGACAATGATTGATTCATGGGAAGATTCCGAAGAAGAAAAATGTGGCATTGTCACTTTTGAACTCGCTCAAACTCTGTCTCAAAATGGCACAGTCTCACGCGGCGTTTGCAAGAAGTCTTCTAAAAATACTTTGAGCGACATCACCGAAACTCATGGTCTTGTTCAAAAAGGCGATAAAATTGTTGACGAAGATGGCAATGAATTCGATGCCAAAACTCCGGTTTCAATGAATATGTGGTGCATGAGCGCATCAATGCTGGCCCATTATGAAGCGGCTTTCATCGAGTTCCTCAGCGCTCAGCTCAACACTCCAAAATCTGAATTCTACATCCCTTCTGTGATTGACGAACTTATCAAAAACAAGCAAGCTGACTGCGATATAATCGAGAGTCCATGCAAATGGTTTGGTGTTACTTACAAAGAGGACAAACAAGATGTGATCGACGCTTTGCAAGAAGCGGTAGATCAGCACATCTACCCTCCAAGCCTCCATATTTAATGTCTATTGAAATTGAAAAGAAGTTCCTCGTCCAAGGGCAACCTTGGCTAGAGGCTCCTTTTCAGCTTTTGCGTCAAGGCTACATAGCTAAAGAAGGCAAAGCCACTGTTCGTGTGCGAACTTCACAAAACCAAGCTTGGTTAACTATTAAGGGCCAAACTCCAGAAAATAGTTTTTCTCGTCTCGAATGTGAGTATTCAATCCCATTAGACGACGCAAACCTCATGCTCACAGAGCTTGCCACGTCCACTATCATCAGCAAAAAGCGCTACACTTTAGAACACCAAGGGTTCGAATGGACGATTGATGTTTTTGATGGTGATAATCAAGGTCTCGTACTCGCCGAAATTGAGCTCCCCTCAGAAGAAACCGAGTTCCCCCTCCCGACCTGGGCTTACCGCGAAGTCACTTTTGATCACCGCTTTGCGAACTCCGCACTCTCGAAATTCCCTTGGCCCCATTTCTCCGAGGAATTCACTCGTGAATAACCGCCTCGAAAAACTGCCTTTCGGCTACGTCATTCCCACGGAAGATGAGGCTCTTTTTCGGGAATGTCAGTTTTCCGCCTTCCGCGCCTCGGGCGCCGGTGGTCAACACGTCAACACCACCGATTCCGCAGTGCGCTTAGTGCATTTCCCCACGGGCCTCGTGGTTCAATCATCTGAATCTCGTAGCCAACATCGCAATCGCGAAATCTGTTTAAAAAAGCTACGTCAAAGCCTAGTGATGGCGGGAAGAAAGCGCAAAAAACGCGTTGCAACAAGGAAGAAACGCAGTGTCTCAGTTCGCGAACGAAAGTATCGCGAAGTGCAGAAACAAAAGAAACAAAATCGCCGTAAAATCGATCCAGAGGAGTAATTTATCGGCGCTTGCGCTGAGGTCGTGATTTACTATTTTGTTTGGAAGGACGACCAGACGTTTGTCCACGACGTTTAGGACTCGACTTCTTATGACTCTGACTTGAAGTCTTCATATTTTGGCGAGCGACTGGACGTTTTGGGAGCGATCTGCGACCTTGTTTATTCGAATCTTTTGAAGCCTCTTGCGTATTGCTCGAGCTCTCAATCATTTGATTGATTTCAGCCATTTCTTTAGGATTGAGGTGACGCCAAGTTCCGGGCTTTAATTTCCCTAAATCGACTTTCATAATCCTTGTCCGCTGGAGACTCAAAACGCGGCAAGCTAAATATTCGCACATGCGACGAATCTGGCGATTCAGGCCTTGAGTCAAAATAATTCGAAAAGTATTCTTACTTACTTTCGTGACCTTACACTTTTTTGTAACTGTATCTAAAATCGGAATCCCATTGGACATCTTTCTCAAAAACTCATCCGTCACCGGTCGATCAATGGTGACCACATACTCTTTTTCATGAGCATTGCCCGCACGTAGGATTTTATTGACTATGTCGCCATCATTAGTCATAAAGATCAAGCCATTGGAAAATTTATCGAGACGTCCGATCGGAAATATTTTTTCAGGATAATTGATAAAATCAACTATATTCCCCTTTACGGAGCCTTCCGTTGTACAGGTAATCCCTTCGGGTTTATTGAAAGCCAAATAGACGCGCTCTTTTTGACGCTTGGCTTTAATGCGTTGACCATCCACTTCCACAAAGTCTTTGTCCTCAACTTGTTGACCCGTTTTACAGCGTCTCCCATTAATCAATACGCGCCCCTCTTCAATCAAGCGATCGGCCTCGCGTCGAGAACAAAAACCTGAGTCACTGATAAATTTATTGAGTCGCATCAACACATGCCTTATATTTGGGAGATTATTAAGGCTTACAGAATACTGCATCTTAATTTTTTAACCAGTGGGATTTATCGGCACAATTGTAAGGAGTTTTTTCGATTTTCTCTTCTTAAACAATTGCGAAGTCCGCATCAAGTATTCCAGTAAGAATTGACACTCTGCTAACACCTATGAGGAACCTATGACTGAAAAAGAAAAAATGCTTTCCGGCACACTTTATAACCCGGCTAACAAAGAACTCACTCGCGAAAGAGAAGTCGCTCGCAAGCTCTGCAGGCAGTTTAATCAGTCGACTGAAACTGAAAAGAAACTTCGCGTCAAGATCCTCAAGGAACTCTTTCAGACGGAGAACTCCAGTATATGGATTGAGCCTTCGTTTAAATGCGACTATGGCTACAATATAAAATTTGGTCACAAAGTCTTCCTCAATTTTGATTGCGTCATTCTCGACACTTGCGAAGTCAGTCTTGGCGATAATGTAATGATTGGCCCTGGAGTCCACATATACACGGCACAGCACCCCATTAATCCCATAGAAAGAGCCACATGGCAAGAAACTGCCGCTCCTGTAAGCATTAGAGATAATGTTTGGCTTGGAGGCAATACAACGATTTGTCCCGGAATCAACATAGGTGAGGGCAGCGTCATCGGTGCTGCTAGCGTGGTCACAAAAGACATTCCTCCAGGAGTTGTTGCCGCAGGAAACCCCTGCCGCGTCATCAGAAAAGTTGACGAAAAATAAAAATTATTGAAAAAAATTTTAAAGTGACGACAGATAGAGCTTC
This sequence comes from Lentisphaera araneosa HTCC2155, assembly GCF_000170755.1. Classification (NCBI taxonomy): domain Bacteria; kingdom Pseudomonadati; phylum Lentisphaerota; class Lentisphaeria; order Lentisphaerales; family Lentisphaeraceae; genus Lentisphaera; species Lentisphaera araneosa. The sequence goes on along the minus strand of NZ_ABCK01000006.1, from coordinate 244,588 downwards.
TGAGCTCCGTATTATTAAATGAGAAAAGGAAATCACTTGATGGATCTTTGGGAAAGGAGACAAGTGATGGAGAGAGGAGTTTCGATGTGGACTTTGGAAAGGAGGCATCGAAAAATGGAGTCTCACTAAAAATTTTGGAGGAAGTTCTTAGTGATCTGTGAGGAAAGGAAAAACAATTGAGCCGCCATTTTGGCGGCTTTTTTGTTGCCTAAATCCCCTTCTCAACTGATCCAAGTCGATTTTCGAATGAATAATACTTGCCATTCATTTTTATTAGGACACTTTATAAAAATCAAATTTTGGAGATTTACATGAAAGTCGTAACCATTCTCGGTTCAGCCAGTGCTTACAGCAACACAAAAAAAGCTTTAACAGTCGTTGAAAATAAATTCACTGATTTAGGTGCAGAAGTTAGTCAGCTCGACCCTCTCGACCTTAAACTCAACAACCCTGCTACAACTGAAACGGAAGATACCAAACGTATCACTCAACTCGTACGCGATGCAGACATCGTTATTATGGCGACACCAGAATATCACGGTAGTTACAGCTCTGTGATTAAACTCATTATTGATAATCTCGGTTACCCTTCTGCTCTCGGTGGCAAACCCGTAGGCATCCTCGGTGTGGCAGCGAGTCCTTTTGGTGCTCTTAAAGCCCTTGAACACCTCAATAGCATTACGGCTCATTTAGGCTGCTACACTTACCCAAAAATGGTCAATGTGGCGAGCTGCTACAAAGTCTTTGATAAATCCGGGGCACTTATCGATGAAAACCTCCGCGAACGTCTTGAAGCACTAGCAGACAATATGATGGAATACGCCCAGAAATTTTAAGGTATAAGTTCTTCATCAAAGCATTGAGAATAAGCTTACTAAGTTGCTAAATGACTTACTAAGCTTATTTTGTATTCAGGAAGTCGCCTAGGAGAAAATTTTGACCAAAACACGTTCATCATTGATGTCCATCCACAATATGGAAGTTCGCAATAGAAGCATCATTATTATTGTTTTGCTTTTACTCGTACTCACGGGCTACTTCACAGAACGTCGGCTCAAATTTGAAATTGAAAACTCTGTCCGTGACTCCTTAGAGAAAACTTTGCGCAGTAACGCCGAGGCCATGACTCTTTTACTCCGAGGTTATAAGGAGCGCGTTCGCGGCATCAGCAAAATCCCTCATATAAAACAATCTACTCTGCAAATTACCGAGCTTTATGCTCAGAGCAAAGAAACTCAACTCAAAAGTGAAACAGCCAAACTCGAATCCATTTTAAACGGCTTTTTTAGCCATAATGGTTTCCTAGATTACTATCTCATCAATCAACACGGCCGCATGATTGCCTCGAAAAATGCCGCCCTCCTTGGCCACCAAGTCAACACTGCAGATGCTATTCAGAGCCTCATGGATAAGGATGGTAACTTTGTTTGCTTACCAAAAAAAGCCACTCATCCCGTAACAGGACATGAATTTGTACTTATGTACGTCGGCACATCCTTGAAAAATAAAAATGGCGAAACTTACGCCTACCTTGCCTTCAGTGTCAATCCTAGTCACGGCTTTAGTAGTATCATGGAGGTCACAGCCCAGACGGGTGAATCAAGCGAGACTTATGCGATCAATAAAGATGGATGGATGATCTCCCATAGCCGCTTCGATGAAGAACTTCGCGAGCTCAACATTTTGGAAAAAGATGATCAATCATCTGTTCTCGAAGTTCAATTAATCGACAAAGAAGGAAAAGCTTTAACTGTTTTGGAAGATGCATTCTCCAATCCAAATACGACTTATCCACAAGTCCAAGTTAATTCAGAGGGCTACCTAGATTATCGTGATTACGAAGTCATCGGTGCCTGGACTTACCTAAAAGAATATGACTTTGCTATCACCAGTGAAATTGATAAAGAGGAGGCATTTAGATCGCTCTCAATTATTCGAAAAATCTTTGCCATTATTTTTGGTCTTGCCTCCCTACTCGCTTTAGGCCTCATTGCTTATGCGCTATACAGTATTCAACTCAAGAAAAAAGTCCGCAGCGCTGCTCTTGAAGCCGCTAGTGAGCTGGGACAATTCAAGATTATCGAAAAACTTGGCGAAGGCGCCATGGGAGTTGTCTACAGAGCTGAACACCAATTAATGCAGCGGGAAACCGCCATAAAAGTTCTCAAAAACGAAGCGGCTCGTGAAGTTGATCTCGTTCAATTCGAAAAAGAAGTGCGAATCACTTGCCGACTTACACACCCTAATACAATATGTATTTATGATTACGGTAAAACTCGCGAAGGTCTCTTTTATTACGCCATGGAATACCTCGAAGGCTCTGACCTCCAAGAAGTCATCACTAAAACTGGCCCTATTGCTCCAGAGCGCGTCATTCATTTTGTTAAACAAATCTGCGCATCACTCCACGAAGCTCATACAATGAATCTCATTCACCGTGACATCAAAGCACAAAACATTGTCGTTTGTAATCGCGGTGGTATTTTTGATAGCATCAAAGTTCTTGATTTTGGCCTCGTACACGACAGCAATGATGAAAGTGGTCACAAAGTCTCTGGAACTCCTCGTTATATGGCTCCGGAAGCCTCGAGCTCTCGCAATGAACTTAATGATAGTATCGATATCTATGCAATTGGTATTTTAATTTCAGTCATGCTTACAGGGCAATACCCTTTTTCTTGTGATGAATCAGTCGAAGATATTCTTCGCGCTCATCGCGAAGATACACCCATGAAACCCACTGAACTCGTCAAATTCCCTATCCCAGAAGAATTTGATGCCATTGTACTCTGGTGCCTCGAGAAAGACCCGAAAGATCGTCCGACAAACGTCATGGAACTCGCCCAAAAACTCGATTCTCTTGACCTCGCAACCTGGACGCAGGAAAAAGCAAAAAATTGGTGGAGTTTAAATTCCGAGTACTTCCTAACTAGCGATGGCTCAGGAACTAGCTCTTCGAGTTCTTTTGACAAAACAATCCAGTTTGATCGCTTCGACAAAACAATCCAAGCTGACTCATAATTAACCCCGCTTAGATTCTTGATTTATATTGCTTTCGGCACAGAGTGACGAAAGCTTAAGTGAGTTTATATTGACCCACTTTTTATAATTTGATTAAACCTAGGAAAGATAATGAATCTCTTTGATTACGAAGACGGTCGCGAAGGTTACTTCGGCGAATATGGCGGCTGCTTCATACCCGAAATTCTCTACTCCACTGTAACGGAGCTCAAAGATTGCTTTAACGACGCAAAAAAAGACCCCAAATTCTGGCAGGAATTTGTCGAATTAATGCATAATTACTCGGGTCGCCCCACACCAGTCACCTACCTTAAAAATCTTTCCGAACACCTTGGCGGCGCACAGATTTATGTAAAGCGTGAAGACCTCAATCATACGGGATCCCACAAAATCAATAATGTCATGGGCCAAGGACTTCTCTGTAAACGTCTAGGTAAAAAACGTATTATTGCCGAAACAGGTGCTGGCCAGCATGGCTTCGCCACAGCAACCATGTCAGCTCGCATGGGATTTGATTGCAAGGTCTATATGGGTGCAGTCGATGTGGCACGCCAACGACCCAATGTTTTCTGGATGGAAAACCTTGGTGCGGAAGTTATTGCAGTGACTGATGGTCAACAAACTCTTAAAGATGCAATTAACGAATGCATGCGCGACTGGGTTTCAAATATGGAAGACACCCACTATGCTCTCGGAACTGCATGCGGCCCTCACCCCTTCCCCGAAATTGTTTCTTACTTCCAGAGTATTGTTGGTAAAGAATCACGTGAGCAGTTACTTGCAAATGGGGCAAAATTACCTGATAAAGTTTTTGCTTGTGTTGGTGGCGGATCAAATGCCATGGGCATATTTCAAGGCTTCTTAAATGATGATTCAGTTGAACTCGTCGGCGTCGAAGCTGGTGGTCATGGCCCGGGAATCGGCAAGCACGCAGCTCGAATTGCTTATCCAGATGCTACTACAGGTATTGCCCAAGGCTATAAAACTAAATACCTGCAAAACGCGGATGGCAACATGCTCGACACTCACTCCGTCTCTGCAGGACTCGATTATATCGGAGTCTCACCTATTCTTGCTCACTTAGCTGATATAGGCCGTGTGCGCTTTGATGCTGCGACTGATGTGGAAGTCACCGAGACACTCAAATTACTCATGTCGATAGAAGGCCTTATCCCTGCATTAGAAAGTACCCATGCTTTTGTTTCAGCCGTGAAAGAAGCCAAAACTATGAATAAAGATCAAGTCATTCTCGTCAATCAATCAGGACGTGGTGATAAAGATATCTTCACTGTTGCGGAAGCCTTAAACGACACAAAATGGAAATCATTTATTAAAGAAAGGGCTGATCTCTATGACTAATCAACTCGAAACTTTTTGCCGCGAAACGGCTCAAGAAAAAGACCTCATGCTCATGACTCACGTGGTCTGTGGCTACCCCTCTTTTGAAGAAAACTGGCGCATGCTCGAACTTATGGATGAAAATGGTGCTGATATTGTGGAACTTCAATTCCCTTTTTCTGAACCATCAGCTGATGGCCCTCTCTTTGTAAAAGCGAACCAAGCCGCTGTTGAAGCTGGCGTGACCGTTCACGACTGTCTTTCATTCATGAAAAAAGCTAGCGAACGTTTTAGCTTCAAAATCTTGATGATGGGCTACCTCAATACTGCTTGGAAAATGGGTTATGAAAAATTCACCGACGCTCTTGTAGAAGCTGGTGCCACTGGCTTTATTCTTCCCGACCTTCCCGTTGAAGAATGTGAGGAACTCCATGCACTCGCAGAAACGAAAGGTCTCGCACCCATTATGCTCATGACTCCCACGACACCAACTGAACGTCTCCATAAAATTGCGGCAACCGCAAAAGGCCTCATTTACGTAGTCGCTCGCAAGGGAGTAACGGGCACAAAAACTCAAATGAGTACTGCGCTCGAAGATTTCCTTAGTCGCTGTAAAGAAGCCACTGACTTACCACTCGCGGTGGGTTTTGGCGTCTCTTCTAAAGAAGACACTGACTTCCTCAAGGGCAAAGCGGACATGGCCATTGTCGGTACCGCTTCACTCCGTGCTTGGGAAAAGGGTGGCGAAGACGAACTGGAAACCTTCCTCAAAAATTTAAAATGATTTAGAGCACTGGCTTCTTGGCGTGAAATCTTATGTCTCTATTTCAATTGAATTGACGCAGGGAATTACTCTCAGGTTTCTCTCGCAAAGGCGCTAAGGCACCAAGTTTTACGCAGAGTCGATGGATAGTCACCGTAGCAGGGCAGGGGTCAGAATCCCTACATTTCAAACTCAAGCCTATTGCTGAATCATCAATTCAAATTTTATAATGAATCATTCAAAATTACCATTTATGTCTTTCTTGGCGACTTAGCGCCTTGGCGTGAAATCTTATGTCTCTACTTCAATTGAATTGGCATAAGAATGTTACTGATAGATAACCTCATACGGACGACTGAACCATTTCCGAAAATTCGTTAAAATCTGACGGCTGATAACTGCGTACTGAAATCTTCTTCCCTCAAAAATTTAAAATGATCTAGAAACTTAAAAGAGTGGAACTATACTTAGCCTACTTTTTATAGAAAAGCATAATTTAAAAGGAGTCCACTATGGGCCAGCAACTACGTAAAAGAACAAAGCGCGCTGCACGCAAAAGATACAACAAGCGTCAGAGAGAGGCTGTTCGCGAAGCTATCGCAAAATCAAAGAAGTAATTCTTTTTGATTTCAGATCAACCCGCATTTTTACATGCGGGTTTTTTTGTGCCTATTTACTTTTATTTCACTTTAGATAACACATAATAGATAGTATTATTTTCATCAATAGGACACAACATGAAACAACTTTGCCTCACCCTTTTATTCACCCTCTTCTTATCTTCATGTAGTATCAGTCCCGTCAAAACTTCTAGTGATTATGATGAGTTCGCTGATTTCAGGCTTTTACGTGCTTACAAATGGTATGAACGCGAGAAAAACCCTCCTGGAGTTGATGACCTCCTTCACCGACGCATAACCCGCAATATCGACCAAGAACTCAACTTCGATGGCTATCATCCTGCCAAAGAAGGTGAGGCCGTTCACTTTCTCGTCAACTATGTCGTTGTTGCCAAAGAGATGCAGGAGATCCGCAGTGTGACTTCTTACTCGGGCTACTCCCCTCATTATTACGGACGTCATCATTACCCGAGTTATCACGCCAGCAACGTTGAGCTTCGCAATTATCGCAAAGGCACCATTTTCATCGACATCCTTTCTGCCAAAACTAACAAACTCATTTGGCGTGGTGTGGGAACTCGACGCATCCCCAATAACATGGATCGCTTACGCCGCAACGAAGTCGTGAAAGAGACCGTCAATGAAGTGATGAAAAACTTTCCTCCAAATCCCAAAGATAAGCCCACTAAGCAGAATTAAACCGTTCGCGCTAGCTTCCATTGACGCTTAAAATGCTCTCGGCGCTTGTTTGTGAATTCCTTTGCATAAAGGCGCTTCACCAAGCCTCGAAACCCATCTCTTAACTCATCGTAAGTAAAATGAATGGGTTCAAAATTGAGGTCAAATAAAGTGCATTTATCCCAAGCTTGATCTTCTAGTAATCGCCCTGATTTCTTTAGTCGCTTGTAGAGCTCCGTCCCTGGAAAAGGCGTCGGTAAAGTCACTTGTACATCATAGACATTGCACTCATCGCAAAAATCATAAACAGCGTCAAAAATTCTTTCGTCATGTGAATCCAAACCAATGATAAAGCAGGCATTCACTCGGATGCCTTTTTGCTGGATTCGCAAAAGGTTTTCTTTATATGTCTCAATCCTTTTAGCTTTCCAATTATTGCGCAATTCGATTCCATCTAAACCGTTCAAAACGGGACTCTCTAAACCAATCAAGAGTTCCTTACATCCTGACTGAAAGAGCAAGTCCAAAAAATCTTCATCATCGCCAACTGCAATATCCGCCTCGGTAAACCAACGAATATTGCGCTTTTGAATCTCGGGCAATAATTCTCTCCAAAACTTTTTATTGACAAAGCTATTATCATCGGCGAATTCAATAAAGGGTCGATCCCACAATTCACATATCCTATCAAGTTCAGCTAATATTTTCTCAGCTGGCTTCTGCTTGTACTTAGACGTTAGTAAAATGGATCCTGCGCAAAACTCACAGCTATGCGGACAGCCACGACTCGTTTGAATGGTGAGACGATTATAAAAACTTGGATCTAATAATTCATAGGCCGGCATTGGAGAGTTCTGGAGACAATATTCTTGTCCTGACGCATCGTAAACTTTTTTGACTTCGTCTTTTTCAAAGTCGCCTAAAATCTGCGCCCATAGGATTTCTCCTTCACCAAGACATATGGCGTCACAATGATTCATCGCCTCATGAGGATTTAGACTCACGTGAAGACCTCCCATGATCACCTTCATGCCCTGAATGCGACAAGCCTTGGCCAAGTCATAGGCTTCGAAAATTTGCGCGCTAAAAGAAGAAATCACAACTAGATCAAAATCAGCAGAGAGAAAATCTATGCCCTCAAATTGTTTCACCTCAAAATAGGCTTTCTCATGGTAGCCTGGAGTTAGCCCCGCCAAAGTCAACAAGCCTAAACTGGGGAGTGAGGCAATGACTTCACTACGCTCCACAAAACCCGGAAGCGTTAAGCCCTCGCGCAACAAGTCCTCATCTTGAACTCGCACCCCACTCATCGCCACAAAAGCAATTTTCATTGATTTTGAACTTGCTTTAAATGTTCGAGGTTTATATCGGAAATAATTCCATATTGAACAAAATTTGATACAGCTTCAATTAACTGACTTCCTTTCTTTTTCTCATAGGATTTCGCTTTAGTATTTGGTAAGGTATCAAAAAGGAACTCGTTAAAAACTTCTTTATTCGATTTTAGAAATTCGAGATCACTTTCTAATAAGGGCCTTTTATTAAGCAAAGCCAATAGGGCTTCGTCTTTACTCCATCCTTCACTCATATTCTTTAACGCCCAGTTGTAAACAACTTCTTTTAACCAAAGTGGATGTGTATCTTGGAGTCCCACCATGAGATAAATCCCTTCGTCATGGGTATACTTGATAATCAGTGGACGTGTTTTTACAAAGTCATCGCGGTTCAAATCTTGAGTAAAATCAAGCGCCTCATCATACTTATCCTGGCGAACTAAAGAGGTGAACTTGTGATGAATATTCAATTTGGGCTGAAAGTACATCAAAGCAAGACAAGAAATGAGACTAGCCAAAACTATAAATACCCAGCTGACTCGTCCCTTTTGATCAATGTTTGGAAAGACTACTGGTCCACTTTCCGCTTTTTTAAACATCACAAATTGCCACAAAGTCACCGGTAGGGAAACAAAAAATGATATAGAAACCACTCCCATACTGCCCCCTGTGAAGTTGCGCAGTACTTCCTGCTCCGGACTCAAGACCGAACCACTCATAACGCCCACAATCGAAACATATTTGAACATCAGACTCGGATAAGCTACCACACAGCAAGCAGTGATTAGTGGTGCATAAAAATTAACTCCCGTACAAATGTGAAGCACGCGACCAAACAAAAATACACGCCACAATGCGACTAAAGTTAAGAGGCTGAGATTAATATTCACTGCAACCATAGAGGTGAAGAATTCCTCCACGGGGAATGCGTAGAGAAAGGCTAATGGCCCCGTCATCCAAAACAGCGTAAAGAATGACCGCATCTGACGCTGCTTAAGCAGTATACTGAGAGTTCGCGTATTGATTTGAAACCACAACATTATCCATAGGATCATAATTGCAGAGGCCGCAAAAGGAATAAAATAAATCTCTAAGTTTTTGCTAATGAGTTCTTGGTCATACTCTCTTGCAATACCCGCAAAAAAAACAAAGAGTATGCCATACCACAAACTCGAGCTGTTGCGAGCCACTTTTAAAATGGCCTCTCTACGTCCCAATAAATAAAAGAGCATATCTTTTACTTGTAAATTGTAATGGCTGTCGACCTGTCCCTTTAAGTCAGCAACTTCAAGATCATTTTCCTGCGAATCAATTTCTTCTCGATTCAATCGCTCGCTCATAAAACTCCCATTTAAGCACGACTCAATTTATCCTTAATTTTGGTAATGCTCATTGATCGTTTAATACTGCGTTCTAATACGTGAATTTCGTGCCTTAATTCATCAGAAGTTTGGTCGATCACACAAATCAATAAGTTGGCTACCTTATCAATATTATTTTTCTCGATAAAACTACTATAAGATTTGTAGGAATAATCTTCCATAATTGATAAATTATAAACAAAGGAGACTTGAGCTGAATTACATTTCCATTTTGAGTAGCGCTTAAGCTCCAAAAAATCGCTCACTTCATCACGTAATTCATCCATTGTGAGCTGTAAAACATTAAGCAACTCGAGTTTGGATTTTTGACAATCATCAGGCATTAAATGATAATTAATAAGTGCTTGCCGACCTAATTGAAGCACTTGCTGCAAGTCAGCCCTTAATAAGTTTGACTGCGAACCAAAGCGCTCTCCCAATTGATCTGCAATCTTATATACAATTTGTGCTTTATCACAGGCGTTTAAAAAGTAATCTATTGGATCTTCTTTATGCGTTAAGCTCATCCTATCCTCCATGAGTCTTTGATATTTAGAAATAAAGTGGACAAAGAAAAACCTGTCCCATCTCACTAAAAATCATCAAGAAAAGGATTTCAAAGATATTAATATGCTCTTAATCAATTATTTATTTTATTTCCAATTCCTCAAAACTTTTGACCAAATCATCGATGGCTTTGACTTGCTGTAAGAAGGGTTTAAGAAGATCGAGTGGTAAGGCCGAAGGACCATCACACTTGGCTTCTTCTGGATTCGGATGAGACTCTAAAAAGAGACCCGCTAAGCGCGTTGCCATGCCCGAACGAGCGAGTTCAAGCACTTGTTCACGACGACCGCCAGAAGCCGCTCCGAGGGGATCGCGACATTGCAGACTATGAGTTACATCAAAGATCACCGGAGCGCCGCCAGTACTCTGCTTCATTGTTCTGAAACCTAGCATATCTACCACTAAGTTATCATAACCCATGCAAGATCCGCGCTCACAAAGAATCGTTTTTTCATTTCCTGCTTCGGCAAATTTTTCAACGATATTTTTCATTTGACCAGGACTAAGAAATTGAGGTTTTTTAATGTTAATCACAGCGTTCGTTTTCGCCATAGCGACAACTAAATCAGTCTGGCGCGCTAAAAAGGCTGGAAGCTGAATCACATCAACCACATCAGCCACCGGCTGACATTGCTCAACTTCGTGAACGTCAGTGATAATTGGCACATTATTAAATTCGCGTTTGAGTGCCTTAAAAATTTCCATTCCCTTTTCGAGACCGACACCACGGAAGCTATGCACCGAGGAACGGTTCGCTTTGTCAAATGACGCTTTAAAAACGTAAGGAATACTTAATTCTTCACAAACCGAAAGGTACTTTTCACAAACTTTTAGGGTGTCCGCTTCGTTTTCCAAAACGTTTAAACCACCAAACAAAACGAAGGGCTTATCATTAGCTAGGCTAATATTATTGAACTCAATAACTTTACTCATGTTGATCCTCATAATTAATCAATTCCGCTGAATATACGAGTACTCAGTTCATCTGCAATCAGTTTGACTCTCATGCGCCAATTTTAATAAATAATTTTAATGAGTCTCTAGGCGGGCTTATTTTTAAGCCATAATACTTTCGATGCCGGAACCTCTAACAAAGAAGCAAGTTGTTCCTAAGTTTTTGGTCAGGTCTTCCATGGCCTGCTTGGTCAATTCATCGCTATGGCCGAAGATATTGAGGTCAGCTTTATCAACCGAATGAAGCGCATTTGAAAAGCTCTCATCTGTGACAAATATCTCCACATTTGAGCCCAAACGAGCTAAGCTAGTGAGGTTTTTGAAAAACTTTCTCGTGGGGCGTTTATACTCTTCTTTGCTAACTGCGCAACAGAGGCAAATTTTTCCCTTCCAGTTGCCCGCAATTTTGTAAGCCGTCAATGCAAGCATATCGACGTTGGTCATATAGAGACCTAAATTCCAATCTGGCGATTGATCGCGCACCCAAATATTAACACTCTTTTGCTGTCCAAAAACATTTTCTTGATGCAGGCTCATCAAGACCAAGGACATCCTGCCCGATTTAGCCGTAAGTGCCGAATCTCGCAGCTCTTCATCACTGCGATCTTCGATTGGCAAAAACAAAACGTTCGGTTTAAAAAATGATCCACGCATCACTGAAACTGCGGTCTTCACCGCACCACTAAAGCGCCGCGCTTCCACAAGTGAACTGGTGGCAAAAATCCCTTTCGTGTTGAGATCTTTAACAATTTGATTGACACCGCGCAACTGCTCAGTACTCGCCTTATCTTCATAACTTAAGGCCACCACTTGCAGTGAACCTTGCGGGTAAGTGATGGCTTTTAAAATTGGCGAAACACCTTCGAGTTGAGAACCCTTTTCCACCGGCATAATTAAGTCGGGTTTCCAAGCACGTTTCTGTTCAAAGTACCCCGTGCGGAAAACTTTTTTGGCAGCCCAGTTGGCAATAATTCCGAACAGTCCCGAGTGCACTGTCTCCCAAGGCTTCTCCAGTTTTTTTCGATCCAAAATAATGTAAATCGCCAAAATAATCCCCAGGGAAACGAGCGACATAAGAGGATTAATCACAAACATCGCACCAAGACAACAAAAAGAGCCTAAGAAAGGTACTAGGAAAGGGATCGAAAATACGGGGCGAAAACTAATCAAATTCATCGACTTTTCGATGCATAGGACCGTATTGATGGTGAAATAAGCTAAGATAAAAAACATTGTCAAAATCATGGCAATCGCATTCAAGTCACCCAAGAGAACCACAATAAAAACTTTTATACCCGTGTAAATCAAAGCTTTGCGAGGCTCGCCTTTATTTTCTTGCTCGAGTAAATCACCGCGCGGAACAATGCGATATTCACCCAAGGCCTGCAAAACTCTTGGAGCCGCCGCTAGCGAACTCAAAGTCGCAGTGAAACAGGAGGCAATGAGGCCGCACTGAACGAGCAAAGGCCAGCGGGCATAATCAATCAAAGAGGTGGTGTTGCTAATCAATTCTGGAGTTGGAACTAAAAAAGCGGCCAATACTGCAACTGAGGCGTAAACCACAAAGGAAATCCCCCAAGCCCCCAAAGTCCCCTTAGTAATACTTCTACGCGGATCCTTTAAACTCCCCGACATACTCGCCCCGACCATGACGCCTGTGGCTGCAGGGAAGAAAACAGCAAATAAGGATTTGAAGCTATTGCCATCGGCAAAATCGCCAATGAGTTGCGGCGTCTGCCATTCGTGCACACTCAAGCCCAAAAACATACTGCTCAGGGCCACAACAATAAATACCATGACTAAATTCTGAACCTTAAAAGCCACCCGAGTACTGATGAGCGTCAGCCCAATGGCACAAAAGAAAAAAGCTACTACCATGAAGCTTTCGTAGATTCCTGCTTCAACAATCGGCGCCATAAAAGTGTCTTGCATTCTTTCTGCTGGGAACAAGGATAACCAGCCCTCTTTCATCCCGTGTAAGTACATCGCGGCCGACATCGCCTGCGCAAAATACAGTGGGATCCCTATCGCACCGCCAATCTCGAGGCCCAGTGTCTGCCCCACTAAAGTAAATACACCGCCTTTTTCCATACGCACATTACTGGTAATCGATGAAATAGATAAAGCCGCTGTCCCGGTAATCACATAGGCTAGAACAATGACGCCAAGAGCTCCTAGTAAGCCCGCATGGCCAACAAGCCAGCCCTCACGAATGTAGAGCATCACACCAATAATCGTCAGTAAAGTCGGTTTCAGAACACCGTGAAAAGTCCCAAAGAGTTCGGCTTGCGCCCCATTGTCAACCTTCCCCGTTGGGGAATCAACTGAAGTCTGTACTTCGTTCTGAGTCGACATAATTTCCTTCTCTAAATTTACACATGATTAAGCATAAAGAGGAGCAAAGCTCAGTCGCCTGGTCAAGGATTGGCAAATCCTTGCTAGGGGAGCTCGAGGGGAAGGATTCCTCTCGTATGCAAAGCATCATGCCCTTATTCTGCTAAATCATTATTTTATCTATTAGTGAACAATAAACTAAGTATGAAAACTTACAGTTTAAGCATTCAAATTATTAGTGAATTTTCCTGTATTTGCTAGTATGAAAATAAAAAACAAAAAAGCCCATCAAAAATTGATGGGCTTTGGCATAAAATATGTCTCTAAGTCTTAGCGCCTTAGCGAGAAGTAAAGTTAGTATATCGGCCTGCGAACTTGCAGATCACTCGCAAGATCTCTACAGATTGCTGAAATGGCCGTGTCACTAGAGTTTTAAATAATGACTTAGATCTTTACCGTGCATTTTCGCACGTTCGACAGTGAATTTAATTTCGCCTTCCATCCATTTACGGTAACCCGTTAGGCGTTCGTATTCCTTTTTACCACGCGCATCGCCCTGCTCCATGAGCTTCTTGTTCTCAATAATTTCTCTATCCGTATTGGGGATCCATAACTTGGTCATGCGATCAAGGTAACCAATGCGCAAATCCATGAGATCTTCTGCCTTTACTTTTTTGATGTAATTATCCAGTGTCTTTTCCATTTCAACTGTTTTCTCAGGCATTTGATTGGCAATATCATTGCCTTCTGAAACATCTTTACTGAGGTCAAAGAGCTGCACGACTTTAGTATCGAGATTCTTGAGAATTTTGTACTTCCCTGAGATCAACGCACTCTCGGGCTCACCATTATACCAAGGGAAATAAAAGACGAAGTCGCGTAGATTACGCTCTACTGAGGCCTTATCTCCTTTCGCTAATACATTCTTTAAACTTCCACCTTCAACTTCTGGCGGCAAAGCTTCTGTACCTCCTGCAAGATCATAAAAAGTCGCGAGGATATCCCAACCCGCAGTGGGTACTGAAGTGTAGGCATTCGCTTTTACTTTTGGCCCTCTAACAATAAAGGGAACGCGAATCCCGCCCTCAGTCAAGTCTCCTTTTGAGCCCGATAAGCGCCCGTTATTTCTCATTCCGCCACCATTATCACCAGTGATGATCACATAGGTATTATCCGCGATTTTCAATTCATCCAAACGCTCGAGAATACGACCTAATTGTGCGTCCATATCATCTACCATAGAAGCATAGTTAATAATCCAATTGTGCTTATACATACTCTCGGTGATTTCTGAATCGGGGAAATAATCGTGTGCTTCCGCTCGATTTGATTTAGCTAATTTTTTATATTTTTCACGCGTCTCAGCAAATGAATCATGCCAAATATGAACTGCGTAATGTGAGAGCTGTACGAAGAAAGGCTTATCCGCTTTATTTTGATCTTCAATGAACTTAATCGTTTTATCAGTTAAGGACACCATGCGCTTGGGGTCATCTTCAGGAAGATGCGTTCTCATATCATCCAAATAATCGCCTTCACCATTGCCCGTCGGTCCATCAGTGACTTCATAACCCGCCTTTGTAGGGGTCAATGAAGGAATGTGCCACTTGCCGAAATGGGCACTTATGTAATTGGGGTTAGCCTTTTTTAAGGCCTGCGGAATAGTGATCACTCCACGATATTCTTTCGATGCGGCTTCTGAGTGAAGCACTGCATTGAGCATGCGAGCTGGGGTCATCCCATGCTGCACACTATTGCGAGAAGGCGTACACACGGGTGAAGGTGCATAGGCACTCGAAAACACCATGCCACCCTCGGCGAGTTTAACGATGTTGGGAGTTTGATAGAAATCACTGCGACTGCCCGCATCCCCAGGAATCATCTCGACGGCAGTATCGGCCCAGCCGAGATCATCAAAATAAATCATAATAAAATTGGGACTCTTGGCCTGCAGGCAAAAGCTAAATAAAAAAAGACTAATGAGAATTTGTTTCATAAATTGGGAACTCCTTATAAGTTTAACTTAATTAAGGGGCTCAACGCAAAATCTAAATATCTCAGCAAGACAAAAATTTATCGCATTACGACAGGAGTGCTGTATCAACAGATTTATCCAAGTATTCAGTTCGAAAAAAAGAAGTGGTCAGTTCGCTTCTTTTTTTTAACTATTCTGTGTGCGGAAAGTCCCGGGTGGGATGCTGCAGTAATTTTTGAAGGCTTTGGAGAAGGAGTAGACCGAGCTATAGCCCACGCGATCGGCGATGGCATCGAGGGTGAGGTCAGTGGAGAGCAAGAGTTCTTGCGAACGCTGCATGCGAATCTTAGTGAGCATGCCTTCTGCAGTGGTTTCGTAATTCTTTTTCATAACGCGCTGAAATTGACGCACGGACACTTTCGCTTTATAGGCCAATTCCGAAACACTCCAGCTCGCTTCTGGAGAAGCATTCACTTCTTCCCAGACTTTTGCTAGGGTGAGGGCATTGCGGGAATAATCATTTTCTAAATCAGAGGCAATCTCGCGATCTATACAGAGACTTATATATGAGGCCAGGGCTCGTGCTTCCTGGGACATGCCATCTTGGCAATGGGTCGACTCGGATAAATAGGCTTCCACTGCATTGACGAGGTGACTGACATCATTTTGCATCATTTTACATGTAATTGAGCCTTCGATGTGCTCGCGGTTGTTAGACTTAATCAGCGCTGCCGATATAAACTTCCAGTCACCCGTGGCTTTGTATTGATAGGAAGTATCTGCTGGACCAATCCAAATGGTATTCTCTTTAATCAAGCCACTTCTGCCTTTGCAACTGTAACGCGCCGAGCCAGAAATTGTGATCAGTGCTATGTGCCAAGGAGCTGAAACTCGTTGAATCTCATAGGGAACTTTAACTTCGTGGATACCAACACCGCGAATCTTTTTCTGACGAAAAGGCTCGGCAAATTTGGGAACCATGGGCAAATGTTGATCGCGGGAATCAACTGAAATACAAGCGTAGTCTTTTAAGATGGCCACAATTACCTCCTGGCATGATTTATTATTTTTATAATTAAAAACTAAGACAGAAATTTCACTTTTTCAACTCAAAATACTAAATTGAAGCCATAAGACATGGCGCAATCAGATAAATTAATGGCGTAATCAGAAATTGTAATGCATTTCCTCGGACATTAGAATGAAACAAGTTAATCGAACCAATCTCTAATATACTGATTAGTCTAAACCATCAGGAGCTCAACTCAATGAAAACATTTTTATCCGTCCTCACCTTTTTCCTCAGCATCAACCTCTTTGCTGAAAAACCCCACAAAGACTTTTGCGCTTTGATCGAACGTGATATTCAAGATAAACTCTATTCCTTTATGGCTGGCAACAAAATGTATTACATCGGCGGTAAAGTCGATGAGTACTGGAAGCCAGTGCACTCCGAAACAATTGGCTTCACTCACCCCATGTTTCGCGATGGTCGCGCTCGTGGTTACGGCATCGTCGAAGGTCAAGGTGGCAAGGGACACGATAAATTCGGTTGGGAATTCTGGAATCATGTAAAAGGCGCTGAGGGCACAGTCATTATTGATGGCAAACGCTTCAAACGCCCCAAACCACTCAAAATGCTCTGGCGTCCGGATCGCGTCACATGCGTCTACCAAGTGGGTGGTGCTAATATTACAGAAGTGAAGTTCATTGATAACAATGATGTTCTCGCCACAATCATTAGCTCGGATAAAGACATTCAGATTGAGTTTACAGGCTATAGCTTTGTTAATGATGCCGAATTCCCCACTTGGGATGGCGATGCTGCCGGTCAAAAATTTACTCAGTCACAAACGGCGACAAGTCGCTACGATAAAGGCAGCAACACCATCCACGTAAGCGAGGGTGGAACAACTCTTACTAAGTCTGGTTGGAAAGAAACTAAAGTGGGCAAAATCATGTATGATGGCATGAGCATTGCGCTTAGTTCAACAGCTTCATTTGGCGATAGCGTTAAACTCACCAGAGATAATAAGGGTCGTCAAGTTTATACTTTCACTATCAATATCAACGCGGGCAAAAGCGAAACTCTTACTTACGCTCAAGACGACAAATACTCAGTTGCTCTCGACAATAGCAAAAAACTTCTTGCGGATCCCGCAAAAGCTCTCAACAATAAATTCACTTACTTTAACGATATCCTCAATAATCAGATCCCTTATTTCGACGCTTCAGATAAGACTGCTGTAAAGACTTACTACTACCTCTGGGCACTTTACTTCATGTACTACACTGACATCGGCGAAGGTTTTGAAGAGTACCCACACACACAAACGGCAATCAACAATTTCATGGGTCTTCACCTTTGGGATTCATGGGCTTACACTGCCGTTGGCGCTTGGACAGTCGACAAGTGGAAATGGGGTTACGGCAATGTTCTCTCTTGGAAGCACATGGTTCCTTTCAAAAATAAAGCTAACGGCCTCCCCGATAACTTTGGTACTACTTGGTACTCGCCAGAAGTTTGGATGAACCTCGTGGGTTCAGTTGAATTCTCTTGGGATATGTACCGTAAATCAGGCGACAAAAAATTCCTCAAAGAACTCTACACTGAACTTTGGAAGCCACTCTACTGGGATCACGCTGGTCCTCAAGCTTCCATGGGCGAAGAACTCAATGCTCTTGCTGACCTCATCAAAATGGCCAAAGAACTTGGTATGGACGAAGACGTCAAGCATTGGGAAGCCATGCATCCAAGAATGTACAAAAACTGGTCCCAGCATTGGGAAGCTTACGCACCCTCTTTTTACGCAGCGAAAGGCGCACCTTGGAAAGATATCTGGAATATCATCTCACTCATGAATCGCGAAATGCCTCAGGAATGGGCTGACGCTATGACTGAACGTTGGGTTATGAATCCTGAAGATGGTTTCCTCGGTCCTGTTTCTTTCCTCATTCGTCCCATGACAGATCCCCCCAATGGTGTTTTCACTGTATCTTCGATCTCAACTTGGTTAGCCACAGAAGGTCTCTTCCGTCACAACCGTGGTCGCGAAGGTGTATTTGCCACTCTCAGTCACATCAATGGCATGAACAAAACTCACGGTTTCCCTGTGGCACCAGAATGCTGGGAACCAGAAAAATTCGGCCCTTGGGGTTCACTCTACTACAACTGGGATGTGCCAATTGTTGACCTTCTGATCAAACGTATTGCGGGTATCGACTTCTCATTGAAGACTAATACTTTCACTGTGACGGAACACCTCCCAGAAAACTGGGATTGGCTCGAGACTTATATTCCTGTCACTAAAGATGGAAAAACCACTTGGGTTCACGTCAAAGTTGACCAAATGCACACTAAAGATGGACTCACTAAAAATATTGAGGTAAAAAACAATCCCCTCGCTAAACTCGACATCAAAGCGTGGACTGATTCTCGCGAGACTTACACAACGCGCCAAAAGCTTCAAACATCACAGGGTAAAGTTTCAGTAAAACTCGGCAAGAAAGCCAAGACACCAAAAACGTTCGTCACGGTTTCTCCTGTTGATCGCAAGTTCTACCGCCCCATGGAAATCACACTTCAGAACCTCAACCAAGAAACAACTTTGCGCTACACACTCGATGGTTCAGTTCCTAACGAGAGCTCACCTATCTATACTAAGCCACTCACACTCGACAAAACTTGTCAGCTCAAGATGCGTGCTTGGGACAAATGGGGTAAAGCTTACGAAACGTCAACTCTCGAATTCGAGCGTCAAGAAGCTGTAGAACCGGTAAGTACCAAAGTGGCTCAAGGACTCGACTACAAGATCTTTAAAGGCTCTTTCCGACGCATCCCTGAGTTCGAAAAACTCACGGCTTCCGCTCAAGGGTCCACTCAAGTTATTGAGCCCCACAAAGTCGCTAAAATGCACGATGAATTCGGCATGCAGCTCTTCGGTTACATCAAAGTCCCTAAAACGGGTCTCTATACTTTTAACCTCAAGAGTGATGATGGCTCACGCCTCACAATTGCTGGTCAGCAAATTGTCGAGCTCAATATCCTCTCGGATCGTGACCCTTGGGAATCGAAAGGTAGTATCCCACTCAAAGCGGGTCTCCACCCGATTCAAATCGATTACTTCCAATACAAAATCAATAAGTCTTTAGAGATCATGTACTCCGTTGATGGAAGTGAAATGCAGGAAGTTGAACTCAAACAATTCTTTCGCAAGGACAAATAATTGAAGCGCTTAGCCTCCATACTTTTCGCACTGCTTTTTGCGCTGTCCGCAGAGGAGAAAATCCATTTCAAAACCACGGACTTCGCTCCTGCACCCGACTCGGCTTTCAGTATTGAAGGCAAAGCAAACCTCGCAGTCTACCACGCTTTTCGTAAAAAGTATCCCAATATTGTTCCCGAGGGCAATCCCATGGGACTCAAGTTCGAGGGTGCGGCTGGAGAGGCTCCCTTACTCATGTCCATTGCAGGTGAAACTGCTCCTGATGTTTTTGCTGTCAATGGCCGTCAGTCAGGTTCGTTTGTCCAACGTGAATTCCTCACTCCTCTCGATCAATTCATCAATATCGAGATCACTGAAGAAGAAGCGAAAGCTCAAGGGATCTTTAATGAAGACATCATGTACAAAGATGAATTCAACGAACGAGTTAAGGGTCAGGCAAAAGACGCCGTCTACCGCGTTGGACCCGATGGCAAAAAGCACTTTTATTTCCTACCTTATTCTTATTGGGCTCGCGCTTTAGCTTACTCAAAAAACCTCTTCCTCGAAAATGGTCTCGATCCTGAAAATGGATACCCAAAAACTTGGGACGAGATGCTCACAACTGCCAAAAAACTCCACAAACCAGAAAACAATTCTTACGGCATGCTCGTGGATACTTCTGGTGGAGCTTCATGGATTGCTCTTCCCCTCTTTTACGCCAATGGTTCAAAATTCATTGAACGCGATAAAGAGTCTGGCGAATGGCGTGCCACTTTTAACGACAAAGGTGCGGTTGAAGCTGCCGATTTCTACCTCCAACTCGTGGATGGTGCTTGGAAAAACGACAAGGGTGAAGAGCTCTATGGCGTTGGTCGTACCGAAGCAGCTTGGCCACTATGGAATAAAGGTCGTGTGGGCATGGTTTTTCTCTACATCAATGACCTACTCATCAATGCCGACACCAACCTCTCGGCACTCAACCCGGAAGAACTCGGAATTGTACCCATCCCCACTGCTCCTTCTGGTGAGAAAACGACTGAACTTCACGTTCGTGGTCTAGGTATCTGTGCTACGACGCCTAAGGAAAAACTCTTAGCTACCTGGCGCTTCATCCGTTTCGCTGGTTCTGCTGAAGCTCAAAAAGAAATTGTTCGCGTCTATATCGAAAATGGTTACGGCTCCTACATCAATCCCGAAAAACTCAAAGAATTTGGCTACACCGAGTACCTTCACACGGTACCAAAACAATGGGCTGCCACACTCAAGCAGAGTCTAGAGGACTCTTACCCTGAACCCTATGGCAAAAACTGCCAGGTCTTCATCTTACGTGCCTCTAAACCCCTCGAAGCTGCACTCACTGCCGAGATTCCCCGTATTCAAGACAAAGAAGTACGCCTCAAAAAGCTCCAGGTGCTCTACGATAAAGCCGTGGTTGAAACGAACGAAAAAATGCTCGGTTACGTTCCTGAGGAAACTATGGAATTCCGTCGAAAAGTCGCTCTCGCAGTCATTATTACCATTGCTATAGGCTTCATTGCCATGTTTATCTATATCTGGAAAATTTTCACTCCACCAAAAAATGAATATGCCAAAAAAACCAAGTGGACCAAAAACTTACCCGCTTACCTCTTGCTCACACCAGCCATTGGAACCATCGCAATCTTCAATTACTACCCACTGATTTATGGTTCTTATATGGCCTTCCTCGACTACAATGTCATTGCAGGTGCTGGCGGTTCAGATTTTGTTGGCGTAGATAACTTTGCCGCCATCTTGTTTGACTCCACTTTTTGGATCTCTATGCTGAGAACTTTTGAGTATGTCTTTTGGTCACTGATCCTCGTTTTCCTCTCACCAATTGTACTTGCACTCATCCTCTCCGAGATCCCTCAAGGTAAAATTTTCTTCCGTATCGTTTACTATTTGCCGGCAGTTGTCTCTGGCCTCGTTGTAATGCTCATGTGGAAAATGTTCTTCGAACCGAGCTCCAGCGGTATGTTCAACCAAGTACTCGATATCATTGGCATCGGCCCACAAAAATGGTTGCAAGATAGCTCTTTGGCAATGATCTCGATCTTACTCCCAGTTGCTTGGGCAGGAATTGGTCCTGGCTCACTGATCTACTTAGCTGCATTAAAAACTGTACCCGAAGACCTCTATGAAGCCACAGCAATTGACGGTGCAGGATTTTTCAAACGCATTTGGTATGTGACTATCCCCACTATTCGCCCACTAGTACTGATTCAATTAATCTTTGTACTCATTGGCTCATTCCAATCGGCAGATAATGTCTTGGTAATGACTGGTGGTGGTCCTGGCGACGCAACAAACGTCATCGGCTTAGAAATTTTCTATAATGCTTACGTTTACCTTAAATTCGGAACTGCCATTGCTATGGCATGGATACTTGGCTTCCTACTCATCGGCCTCACCATGTTCCAAATGAAACGCATTTCTAATATGAGCTTTACTGCAGGAGATAACGACTAATGAGTATTATCCTACTTACCGAGAAGAAAAACTTCTCTATCCGAATTCTTTACGCTTGCATGTATTTAATACTTGCCGTTGGCGCTCTTTCCATGGTCTACCCCTTCCTACTCATGGTATCAGGCTCAATGAAAAGTCGTATCGATGAAAACGAATTCAATATTGTTCCCACTTATCTGCACGATGAATCAATGCTCTTCCGCAAGCAGATCGAATCTAAATACAACGAAAACCTTCAGCTCTATCTTCAGAGCAATGGTGATCAAGTTTTTAACTTCAGAAATATCGAGATGCCAACTGCTCATAAACCTGCTTTAGTTACTGACTGGATCGAGTTTAATCAAACTAACCTCCCACTCTCTTGGTTCGTCATTGGCTATGGTCCCACGGGCGATGGCAAAATCATTCAGCGCAATGAACGCGAATTCCGCAATTATATCAAAGAAGTCTGTAATAATGATTTAACTGAATTCAGCACGCGTTTTGGCGAGCCACTAGAAAACTGGTTTTTTCTAAAGTTTCAGTCTGAGCGTCTCTTGGATCGAACCTTCTTACTCAATCGAACTGAATTATTTAAGAATTTCTATGAGTTTAAGTCAAAAATCAAGAGTGAAGATCGCATTTTTATGTCCGCCATGGGTGCTTATAGCAAGTTCCTCAAACAAACTGGTGCCGAAGCCGAAGTCCTCAAGAAAAAAATCACTTCTCCGAGTATGGAGCGTTGGGTGCGCACGATCTTGCATCCCCAATTCGTTAACTTTTCCTCCGATGGTTTAAGTCACTGGAATAAATTCCTCGTTCAAAAATATCAAAAAGTCGAGTTCCTCAACAAACTCTACAACACGACTTATGAATCATTTGATGAGGTCCCTTTGCCAACAGATAGAATCTACTCCAGCCCGCAAGTTACTGATTACATGCTCTTTATTTCTGACAAGAAGAATTCTCCCGCTGAGTTCATTTCCTTGACCACACCAGAATTCACCTGGCAAGAATTCTTGATCAAAAAGTATGGCTCCTTAGAAAAAATCAACGCCGCTCATGATCGTGATTTTTCCTCAATACAAGAAGTTCGCATGCCGCAAAAAGAGTTTGATTATGCTATGGTGATTAAAAATAAATCCGATGTGAAATCAAATTTCCTCACACGTAACTTCACGATGGTTTTCGAATACGTCTTGCTCTATGGTAAAGGCCTTTCTAACACGGTGGTTTATTGTCTGCTCTCGATCGTGCTTTCACTCTTGGTGAATCCAATTGCAGCTTACGCACTCTCGCGCTACAAGCTTCAGAGTCAGTTCAAAATCTTGCTCTTCCTCATTGCCACCATGGCTTTCCCGGCAGTGGTCACCATGATCCCCAACTTCCTGCTCCTACGTGATCTTGGGCTTCTCAATACTTTTGCCGCCCTCTTATTACCTTCCATGGCGAATGGTTATTCGATCTTCCTGCTCAAGGGCTTCTTTGATTCCTTGCCTCGGGAACTCTATGAAGCCGCCGATATCGATGGGGCGAGTGAGTGGAATAAATTTTGGATGATTACCATGAACCTCTCGAAACCGATTCTTGCGGTAATCGCACTCGGAGCCTTCAACGGCGCTTATTCGAACTTCATGTTTGCCTTCATTCTTTGCCAAGACCGCGAAATGTGGACCCTCATGGTCTGGCTCTACCAACTCCAACAATTTTCATCGCAAGGAGTGGTTTTTGCCTCACTCTTAGTCGCTGCGGTCCCCACCCTACTCATTTTCATTTTTTGTCAGAATTTAATTATAAAAGGAATTGTCGTTCCAACGGAGAAATAATATGCCTATAGTAAAACATAAAGAAATTAACCCGATTACTTTTAACCAAGTAAAACTCAATGATAGCTTTTGGTTGCCTAGATTAGAGACTCAGAAAAAAACGACTCTTCCCTTTGCCCTCCACAAAACTGAACACGCCGTCGCTAACCTCAAGCGTTGCGCTAACTTCCTCAAGGGCATTCCCGACGAAAAGCCTTTCACTCACCGCTTCGTTTCTTCTGACCTCTACAAGGTTATGGAAGGCGCTGCTTTCCTACTCATGCTCAATCGCGATGCCGAACTCGAAGCTCAAATCGATGAAATTATCGACATCATTGCCGGTGCTCAGCAGGACGATGGCTACCTCTACGTCAATCACATTACCGATACATTTAATGTGGATGAAATGGGTACTAAGCCCTACAGCTTTGTGATTCACTCCCACGAACTCTACAATGTGGGCCACCTCTACGAAGGTGCCGTCGCATACTACCAAGCAACTGGTAAAAATGCTTGGCTTAAAGTTGCTGAAAAATCAGCTCAACACGTCTACAAAGTTTTTGTGGAAGGCGATCCCAACTATAACGATGGTAAGCCGGTCAATCAGGCTCCTGGTCATCAGGAAATCGAACTCGGCCTCTGTAAACTCTATATGGTTACTGGTAACAAAGTCTATCTCGAACTCGCTAAACATTTCCTCGAAATTCGCGGCGTCACTTTTATTCCCGATGGCGATGGCGTTAATGCTCCTGACTACGCTCAGCAGCACGTCGCCCTCACGGATCAAGATAGCGCCGTAGGTCACGCCGTTCGTGCCGCCTATATGTATGCTTCTATGGCCGAAGTTGACATGTTGCAGGATCGCCACGATTACACCAATGCTCTCAACAAGATCTGGCACAACCTCGTAGATATGAAAATGCATATCACGGGTGGACTCGGTGCTATTCACGGGATCGAAGGTTTTGGCGATGATTTTGATTTGCCGAACAAAGAAGCTTATAACGAAACTTGTGCGGCAATCGCAAATGTCTTTTTCAACTACCGCATGTTCTTGCTTCATAGAGATGCTTCTTACTTCGACGTTGCCGAAGTCTCTCTCCTCAATAACTCCCTTGCAGGCGTAAATATGGAAGGCGACAAATTCTTCTACGTGAATCCGCTGGAAGCTGATGGCCAACGCCTTTTTAACCATGGTAACGCCGGTCGTTCACACTGGTTTGACTGCGCTTGCTGCCCTTCAAATATTGCCCGTCTCATGCCGCAGGTTAGTGGCTACATGTACGCAACGAGTGAAGATGAAATTTTCTCACTCCTCTATGCGGGATCAGATGTGAGCCTTGATTTAGCCAACGGTAAAGTGAGCCTCAAACAAGAAACTGAGTACCCCTTCGAAGGTAAAGTTAAATTTGACCTCGACATGGACGAAGATTCAGAATTCACTTTTAAATTGCGTATCCCTTCTTGGGCTCGCGACAACTTCCTTCCAGGCGCACTCTACAAATATATTTCGAAACCTAACGAGAACTGGACCGTAAAAATCAATGGTGCTGCCGTTCAGTGCACACTCGATCGTGGTTTTGCTTCTATTCGACGCACTTGGTCAAAAGGCGATGTCGTTGAACTCGATTTGCCAATGCCTATCATGAGCTCGGTTTGCGATACTCGCGTCGATGCAAATGTGGGAAGAATTGCCCTCACACGTGGCCCACTCGTCCTCGCTGCTGAAGAAGTCGATAATGAGGGTGCTGTCCAGCGCTTCTTCCTCGAAAAAGAAGTCGGTAACTTTGAGCAAGAAACTATCCAAGAGGGTAACCTCGCAGGCATGCCCATTCTCACCGTTCCCTGTAAAGAAATTGGCAAGGGCGAAAGTTCTATGAAGCTCATCCCCTATTTTGCTTGGAATAACCGTGGCAACTGCTCGATGAATGTTTGGTTCCCAAATATTGAATCGCTCGCACAAAAATCTCTCGATTCCATGCAGTTTAGCAGTGAGCACTACGGTGAAATCACCGCGACTCATACCGCTAATTGTGATACAATCGAAGCACTCCGTGATGGTCGCCGTCCGCAATCGGCAAGTGATCGCAGCCTACCAAAATGGTCTTCCATGGGACAAGAAGGACAAGATCAAGAAATTGAGTTCAACTTCTCTGGAACACAAAAAATTGAGTCCGTCGGCGTCTACTGGGCGGAAATGGATTCGATTGCCGCTCCAGAATCTTGGACAATGGAATACAAAAAAGAGGGTCAGTGGTTGCCTTTCGAGCGCTACGTTACCGATTTCTTCGGCACGGATCTCAATATGTATGTGGTGGTGCACCCTGCTGCTGCCCTTCATTGCGAAGGCATCAAACTCAAGATCAAAGCTCAAGCCGGCAAAGCCCTTGGCCTCCTCGACTTGGATCTCATGAACGACTAAATTATCTACCTCGGCTCTTTCTTAAGAGGAGCCGAGGCTTTCTAAAAGCTCTCCTTGGGCTCCCTTTCTTCTCTTTGTGGTGACGAGTCGAACGGGGGCCTTTTTTTATTTCTCTTACATATCACATGGTGGATACTCATTATCAATAAACGCTAGACATTAGGTCTAATCATTGATGAATTGACTTAGCTCACCTTGACTCTATTGACATTTAAGTAACATTTACTTATGAAAAGTCGAAAAAATAAAACTCAAGAAATTTACGAATTCCTCAAACAGGAAATCGAATCCGGTGCTTATGAAATGGGTGAATTACTGCCCACGGATTTGCAAATATCAGAAAAATTCAAAACGAGTCGCCCCACAGTGGCCAAAGCCGTACAAAGGCTGGTTGATGAAAACGTCTTGGCTCGAAAAGCTGGCTTTGGCACTTACCTAAAAAACAAACCACAAGTTGGTGGCAGTGATGACAAAATCACCTTGGGCCTACTGATCCCTTCCTTGGGTGAAACGGAAATTTTTGAACCTATATGTGGTCAAATTGCTAGTTTAGCCGACTCTTATAATTTCAACCTCCTTTGGGGCAACACGGGTTCGAGCTTAGATAAAAGTGCTGCCGCAGCTGAGCAACTCGCTCATAAATACATCAAGGAAGCTGTTGATGGTGTATTTTTCACGCCTATCGAGTTACACCAAGATTCTGAAGTCATAAACGCACGCATTCTTGAGCTCTTCAAAAATGCCCATATCCCCGTCACCTTACTTGATCGTGACGTCGTCCAAGCTCCACTCAAAAGTGAATACGACCTCATTGGCATCAACAATATTGAAGCTGGCTACCTCATTGGCTCACACCTCGTCGAAAAAAAATGTCGATCCATTGCCTTTATCACTCGTCCCCATATAGCGAGCACTGTTCACATGCGACTCATGGGTTTGCGTGAAGCCATCCTCCAAGCAGGCCTACCTCATGACTCAGTCGAAGAACTCATTGTGGAAGAGGATATTGATAATCTCGCTCGCCAAATTAGCTCAGAAAAAAGATTTGATGCCTTAGCTATTTATAACGATGCTGCCGCAGCTGAGCTCAGCATTGCCCTCGATCAGCTTGGGGTGAATATCCCTCAAGATATTAAAATCTGTGCTTTTGATGATGTAAAATATGCAAAACTGCTTAAAACTCCCCTAACGACTTACCGTCAACCTTGTCGTGATATTGGCGCCACAGCAGTAGAAATCATGATTTCTCGCATCAAAAACCCGAGCCTCTCCGCAAGGAAAGTCTTACTTCACGGGGAGCTCATTATCCGCGAGTCGTCGAAGTAATTTCTCTCGCACGGTAAACCGTGGACTACATACGCTGACTACTGCAGGCGACGCGATCTATGGACTTTTTATTTCTCGCCAAGGCGCCAAGACTCTAAGTTTTTGATCTGTGTTAATCTGTGGATGAATTTAGTGCTTTCAGTGTGAGTTTTATAAGTTCTTTCTCAATAAGTTTAATCCCATGTGAAACCCTATATTATAGTCTATCACTTGGCGTCTTTCCGTCTTAGCGAGAAATATTATTTTATGGGATCCGCATACTTTTATAATGTATCCCAATGCTTTTTGAGTAATCACGGCAAAGTGCATCTCATTAGTGAGAATTTTTTGCTCTCACCAAGGCGCCAAGAATCTGAGTTTTTGATCGGTGTTCATCCGTGTTAATCTGTGGATGATTCTTTTTACGGAACTAGCAATTGATTCCGCATGGAATGCGGAGCTCCTATAGTAGTCCAAGTAATTAAATAGATAAATATAATGAGGGGGTCTGGGGGAGAAATTTTAGAATTAAAAAAGGAACATATAAATTTAATCATTCTCGGTACGAATTGGTGCTCCTGTCTTTAAAAAGACTTTCTGGGCATTTCGACCGGGAATGTTTTTCAGCGGGACGAATACTCAGAAAGCTTCCACCACAAATGCTATAGGAATTTCGCATGCTGTTTTTTAAATCTATATATTCCCTAGGAGTAAAAATGTATAATACAAGAACTAAAAAACCATCTGAATATCAAGTTATTATTGCGATCGACTGGGCGGATCAAAAGCATGACCTACGAATTCTTAAGGATTGTGAAGAAGAATGTAAAGTTATCAGTAGTGATTTACTTACTCTCAAAAACTTCTTTGATACACTCATACTTGAAACTGTTAATGGTTCCATTGCCATTGTCATCGAGAGCTGCCAATCTGCACTGATGAATTTATTAATATCATTCACGGAGTTTGATATCTATGTGGTTCATCCTACGACTGCTTCAAAGTTTGCTAAAACATTTCATTTGAGTGGTGCTAAAAGTGACCGAGCAGATACTAAATCATTACTTGAACTGTATTTAAAACATCCTGATAAAGTTCAAAAAGTAGACTCATCTTTTTCAAAGGGGAAACTGAAGCGACTTAATATAAAAAGGCGTGATTTAGTAGGTGATAGAACTCGTTTAACTAATCAATTAACTGCGTTATTGAAGATTTATTACCCAAACGCCCTCAAAGTCGTGGGCAATCATTTATATGCAGATATGTTTCTAGACTTTTTAGATAAATATCCAAGCCCGCAGGATGTCATTAATGCTCATCAAATCGGCATTACCAAATTCTTTAACAAACGCAGTACCAAGCATAGTAAAACAAAAGAGAGAGTTCAAATATTACGCTCCTCCATAATTGTTGTTAATGATGAAGATGAGTTGGATTACTACATATTTGAGATACAACAATTCTGCCACAGAATCAGGAGTTTAAATAAGGTCATTAAAGCTTATGACGAAAAAATTGAGCAAGCTTATCGCAGTAATGAGGACTATGAAATGTTTCAATCTTTCCCAGGAGCAGGCCCTAGTATCGGCCCACGTCTTATGGCTTTCTTTGGGGGCGATCGAGATAAATTTAAGTCTGTAAATGAGGTTCTTAAAATTAGTGAAATAGCTCCTGTGACAATTCAGAGTGGAAAAATGAATATTGTCCGAAGACGTTTTTTATGTGATAGGTTCACTCAACTTAGTTTTGTGGAGTTCGCAAATAATTCCATAAGATCGTCAATATGGGCACATGAATTTTATTATCATAAGAAAGCTCTTAACATACCTCATTTCACTATACTTAGAGCTTTGGCCTACAAATGGATTCGTATCATGTATCGCTGCTGGAAAACGAGAACTCCATATAATGAAAAGACCTATCTAGAAGTATTGGCGCAAAGACGACCTGCATGGTTTCAGAAATTCGTTAATTAATCTCGTATTCTACTTGCAAGTGCACTCAGAGAAAATTGAAGGACAGGCCTTAGAAAAAGAAAATTGAAGGACAGAAAATTGAAAGAAAATTGAAGGACAGGCCTTAGAAAAAGAAAGAAAATTGAAGGACAGGCCTTAGAAAAAGAAAATTGAAGGACAGAAAATTGAAGGACGAAAATTGAAGGACAGGCCTTAGAAAAGGGCTGATCGACGAAAATTGAAGGACGAAAATTGAAGGACAGGCCTTACGAAAATTGAAGGACAGGCCTTAGAAAAGGGCTGATCGAAAAGAGCTCCAAATTGGGGCTCTTTTTTCGTATTTAGGAGGTCAAGCTTGATGCAAAAGTGCCACTTTTTCTTTTAGTCGATCGAAAATTGAAGAAAAATTGAAGGACAGGCCTTAGAAAAGGGCTGATCGAAAAGAGCTCCAAATTGGGGCTCTTTTTTCGTATTTAGGAGGTCAAGCTTGATGCAAAAGTGCCACTTTTTCTTTTAGTCGATTAAAAGCGCAGAGATCGAAGTAAAAATTTAGCCGATAGAGTACAAACTCGGCTAAAAGAAAAACGAAGAACTCAAGACGGTTTTAAATCATCTTGAGTTCAAATTCTGTTTTTATGAAGTTCTGAGCTGATATTTTAATTGGGTGCGGCTCGAGCTTTTTTCCTAGGCTTGAGGGAATAAATATCATTCCATTCATCCTCAGTGTAAGGCTCATGAACTCGTTTCCATTTCATCTTTTCTGAGAACTTGGCCAACTTCTCCCGAACGAAAGCCTCAGAGCCGATGACCAGACATTTAGTGAAGAATCTGCACTTATGAATGAACAAATCATCCCACCGGAGAGCCTCCGGGGGCGTGTTCATTTTTATCTGAAGATATTCTGCTACAGTTTTTGAATCAGCATTCTTATAACGACGCAAGCCAAGCATATAAGCTCTAAAAACCTCCCTAAAATGCTTTTGCTTCTCATTTTCTGCAAAGAAATATCCGCCCCTACGGCAGTAGTCCTCAGCCTTGATGCCACGACAAAAGAGATCAAAAAAGTCTTGATCTGAATCTCCAACACTTCCACCCGCGAGGCGATCAGCATAACCACAGAAAAAGAAATCTTTTGGGTCAGTAACAATTCCGGCTCGAACTGGATTCAATGAGATATACGCCATCACTCGAAGCAAAGAATCAGATTGAGCCGAGACCTCAATCATTTCTGAATCAAAACGCTGACCAAAGAGACGTCCCCAAGACTGATGCTCTCGATTAAACCACTGAACGAATCGCTGTTCAAAATTGCCAATCACAAAAGAAATATCATGGATCTTCTCCCTGAAATCATCCCTCTGAGCGGAATTAATAAATTCAATTTCTTCATTATCCATATAAAGCCGATAACGCTGTAATAATTCCACATCATCCATGTTCGAAGTAGGGGGGATCTTAATCAACAAATGAAAATGATTATCCATAAAAACATAATCAATCACCTGATAACTGAGCTTAGCGGAGCCCGCAAAAAGCAGTTCCTTGAGCTTATGTTTTTCTAGATCTTTGAATAACATGCGACCACCAGCAATGCGATTAGTCACAAGATAATAAACTGCCTGATCCGAACAACTTTCTTTCACACGATTGTGAGCCATAATTAACTCCTTTCCTAATTCGAAGAAATATATAACAATCCAAATTTGAAAGCAATTTTACCTACAGATTGAGATGCCATTTTATTTAAAAACCTGTGTAGCTTAGAGCAAAAATCATAAGACGACTTGATTAAGTTGACATTTAAGTAACATTCACTTATGAAAAGTCGAAAAAACAAAACACAGGAAATCTACGAGTTCCTCAAGAAGGAAATCGAAGCAGGCACCTATGAAATGGGCGAGCTGCTCCCCACTGATCTGCAAATCTCAGAAAAATTCAGTACCAGTCGCCCTACTGTTGCCAAAGCCGTACAAAGACTCGTCGAAGAAAATGTTCTTGGTCGAAAAGCTGGCTTTGGGACATATCTGAAAAATAAACCGCAAACCGCCGGTAGTAATGAGCAGATTACTCTTGGCTTACTCATTCCCTCTCTTGGCGAAACAGAGATTTTTGAACCCATCTGCGCGCAAATTGCCAGCCTGGCTGACTCGCATAACTTCAACCTCCTGTGGGGAAATGCCGGCTCAAGCCTCAATAATAGCACTGCTGTGGCAGAAAAACTCGCTTATAAATACGTCCAGGAAGAAGTCGACGGTGTTTTTTTCACGCCACTGGAACTGCACGATGACTCCGACGAAGTTAACGCACGTATCCTCGAGCTCTTTAAAAAGGCTCATATCCCCGTCATCCTTCTCGATCGTGATGTGGCCAAAGCTCCGCTAAAAAGTGAATACGACCTAATTGGTATCAATAATGTTGAAGCCGGATTTCTTATCGGTTCACATTTGATTGAACGCAAATGTCAATCCATTGCCTTTATTACTCGCCCTAATATCGCTAGTACCGTTCACATGCGACTCATGGGTTTGCGCGAAGCCATACTTCAGGCCAAGCTCTCGCACGACTCTGTCGAAGAAATCATGGTCGATGATGATATTGCGGAGCTCGCAAAGATTATTGCTCCCAAAGATTTTGATGCCCTCGCCGTTTACAATGATGCCGCCGCCGCTGAGCTCAGCATGGCTCTCAATGATCTCGGCATAAATATTCCGGATGATATCAAAATCTGTTCTTTCGATGATGTAAAATATGCCAAGCTTCTCAAGACACCGCTAACGACTTATCGGCAGCCTTGTCGTGATATTGGCTCCACTGCCGTAGAAATCATGATGTCCAGAATTCAAAACCCCGGCATGACGGCTAGAAAAGTTTTGCTCCACGGCGAACTGATTATCAGAGAATCTTCTAAGTAAGATTAATGATTAATATTGAGTTCGAACCCTCAAAGGATACGTGAAGGAATTTAAAAAAAGCTTTACCGCCTTTTTCCATAAACTGATTTAGCACTTCTATGCGACTTTGATAAATCTTACTTTTTGTTTTCCAACTACAATTAAAAGCGCTTCAAGGGCTGTTTAACAGTAGCGTCCTCCATTAAAAAAATCCGATCTGAATCAGAAAGATTATAATGGTGTTATGTTTTGACCCTTTTAACACATTACTTTTAAAGCCTAATAATTAGGCACAAATCATTCATCATAATTGATAACTTCGACCTGAACTGAGTACAGTATTCAAGAAAAGCTCCTTAATTCTGTTCTATGAGTCGATATAAGCTTTAACTATTACAGTTCATTAATGACACCGAATAAATAGTATATAATCACGCCTTAGCAACCCTTTTACATCACCCGATAAACATAATGATATAAAAAAGTAATGTAAATATAAATTAATTGTTATATAAAAGAAACTCAGATCGTAGTGTTTATGGTAACTAATGAAATTATAAGGATAGACCATGAAAAAAAGACCCCCTCGCTGCACCTATGCGCCCTTTACACTCATCGAACTTTTGGTGGTTGTTGCTATTATAGGTATACTCGCCAGCCTACTCTTGCCTATGCTCGGCAAATCTAGACAAAACGCCAAACAAGTTGTCTGCCTCAACAAAATAAAACAATACAGCCTAGCCAGCTTAACGTATGCGCTTGACTTCGAGCAAATGATCCCACACACCACAAAAGAAAGCATGGCACCTTGGGACCAATGGTATGACCGTCTTGATGCCACTGGATATATGTCAAACGCCGCCGACACCGACAACCTTTCCTGCCCCTCCGCAAATCCCATTTTAAATCATTGGTCCTCTGGCTTTGGCCCCAACGACCATATTGGTTGGCGCGATCCAAGCACCAACCCTGCCGATATTAAAAGTTCACATCCGACCGAAACAATTTTAATTATGGATACCGTAAACAATGGAAGTTTTAGTGTCGTCTACAGGTGGCAGACATTATCAAATAACTTGTTTATTCCTGAAAAAAACACACGCATACCTCGACACAACAATAAAGCCAATGCCTCATTTTTAGACGGACATGCCAAGGCTTTGACTGTTAACTATCTCATCCAAAAGAGTTATTGGCAATCTGAAACTTGGATACCATAGAAAATAAAAACATTAAATATAAGATCTTAACAAACTAATTTTAAAAATATGGAAATACCTAATGAACTACGCAAGTAAAATTTTAACTTTATTCACCTGCCTTGCTGGATTCGCAAATGCAGGATCTCAACCACTTTTTGAAAACAGTGATTTTGAAAAAGGAGATCTAACTAACTGGACGGCCGAGGGAGATGCTATGATTATGCAACCTACTAAAGGTGATCAAATGCAAGCCCGCAAACAGGGATCCACAAACATTCAAGGTGAATACTGGATTGGCACAGACGAGAAATACACCGGCAAGAAAGGTCGACCAGCCATGAAACAAGGTAATGCTCCAATGGGACGTTTAGTGTCTAAAGAATTCACAATATCCAAACCTTACATAAATTTTCGTATTGCAGGAAGCGATGACCATAATGGCGTTGGAGTTAACCTAATAATAGACGGTCAAGAACTCATGGGAACCTCAAGTCTAAATCGGGGTGAGACAATGTCCCCCATAAGTCTTGATGTTCGCAAGTATCAGGGTAAAAAAGCCCAAATAGTCATTTTTGATCAAGATCAAGATCAAGGGCATTTTGGTTTTGTGTCTGTGGATGACTTCCAGGCTAGCAAGCAAGCTAATAAGACTGTTTTTATTCCTATTAAAAAACCAAAACTCAAAAATGAGTGGGCTACTTTCCCGGAATATAAACGCGTGGGCTATGATCAAACATTACGACCACAATTCCACTTTACTTCTCGTATAGGTTGGCTTAATGACCCCAATGGCATGGTTTACTCTGATGGAGAGTGGTTTATGTACTTCCAACATTATTCAAAAGGCAACGCCAACGGGCCTAAATCTTGGGGAAGCTCTGTAAGTACAAATCTTATGAACTGGAAACAGTTCGACCATGCTATTAACCCCTATGATAACGTCATGTGGGAAGGTGGTAATAAACACGCTATTTGGTCCGGTTCAGCTGTCGTTGACATTAATAATGCTTTAGGAAAACAAAAAGCTGACACAAAAACATTATTTGCCCTCTACACCGCGACTCACAGCAATAAAGAAAAACAAGTAGAGTTTTTTCAAGGAGGTATGTACTCAACTGACAAAGGGCGTACTTGGACAATCATTAATGATGGAAAACCCGTTATTCCTCATCAAAAAGGACGCTCAGGCAGCCAACGCGATCCACGTATCTTTTACTATGAGCTGGGCGGTTATTACGTGACAATCATGATGATTGGCGGCAAGGACCGGGCCGTTCGTCTTTGGAAATCGGAGGACTTACTCAATTGGGAATTTATGAGTGACATACCCAACAAAGCCGCAGAATGCATCGATATGTACACAGTGGCGGTCGATGGCAACCCAAATAAGGTCATTTGTCCGTGAGGTGTATTTGTCCCCTTACGTACAGATATTTAGTTTTTCTGAGAGTTCAAGTCATTGACGATGGTTTCGTATTGTGAGTCCACCTTTGCGTCCGTATTGATGATTTGCTCTAAAACAAACCCTCGGTCTTTGTACTCCAAGATGATAGCTTCATATTCTTTGATTAACCGGGGTGTATTTCCAATAACTTTGGCGATCTCATTGATATTCATGCCCTTCTTATAACAGATAAGAACCTGTTTAAATTTGCTGATATAACGCTGGATAGCCTGGAATGAATGATAAGTCTCACGACTTACTTGTTGAACGCTGAGTTTCTTTATGAAAAGTTTTTCAATTATAATTTTTTTGTGCGTGAGAGTTGGCCCCATATCATGTATTGAACCTCTTCGAGGTAAGACCTCATTGTGTTCCAGTTCCCATTCTTTAATATACTTACCCACAGTTGGTGGAGAGATCTTTAAAAGAATGGCTAATTCAACCGAGGTCATACAGCCACCTTGCTTATAACTTTGTTTGAGCATCCTTGCAACAGCTTCCTTTTTTATGTCTCTGAGCTTCTTACCGTCTTTGCGCTCTTGAATATCTTCTGCTCGTACTAAATCTAGGATAACACTCACTAAAGGTGTTTGATTGATCTTTTTTCCGTATGATTTAGTCGCATTTTTGTCAGTGGTCACCCATGGCGTCTGACCCTGTTTTAAATGAGAAGTTTCGGGATAGAATTTATTGACCATAGAGATAATAGTTGAGCTCAAAACTTGCCGAGTCCTCATTCCTCCCAGTTGCGGACACTCCTCTGAGAAAAAGCTGTTAAAGCTCCAGCAAAAGTTTTATATTGTTGTGGTCCGTAAGTTGCTTCATTCGCTGAAATATGCGTCTTCATGCTCTGCTCCATACGGGATTTGATAGATTCGACAGTAGTGAGTCTTTTTTTTCGCCAACTTCCTTATAGTATTCATCTCCTGTAAGCAGGATTTCATCCAGACGATGTTTGAACATATCTTTATTCTTAAACTCGTCGTAAATCTTAAGGAATGTCTTCACGCCGCGTTGTGAGATTCCTGCAACTACCGCGATTTCATGGTCAGTGAAGCTCTTCCCTACCCGTAAGTAAACCGCAACTTTAAACTTTTGAAGGTAACTCTCAACGGCGCCCATCGAATGTTTTGTAGCACTCGCAACTTCAACTTCTTCTTTGCCTTCCACCCAATGACGAATGACCAATTCACGGTGTGTAACTCCAGGACCAATATCTTTTTGTTGGCCACGCGTCGGAATGACAATACCTTCCTCTTGTAAGTGTTTGATATCACGTCGGATCGTTTTTGTATCGCACATCAACAGCTTGGCCAAATCCTCCTGGCTTAATAGACCTCCTTGATCGCGAGCCTCTTCGCTCAAACGTATTAACCTACGCTGACGGCGAACAACTTGCCGTTGTTTATTTTTTCTATTGGGCAACTCTTCTTCGTCAAAATCACTGAATACACTTAGAGTGACGCTTATCATTTCACAGTCTTTGAGTGCCTTACCTGCACCTTCCTTGGTCGAGACGCAGTTGTACTTGAGTTGACCTTCTTTAAGTTCCTTTTGGCTATAGGAAAAATAGACCTCATCTATCATGCGAACCAGTTCTTTGGCTTCCCAGGGACTTAGGCCCGCTCCATGAACCGCCAAGTGACTCATTTGCTGGTTCATTGTTTTTA
This sequence comes from Lentisphaera araneosa HTCC2155, assembly GCF_000170755.1. Classification (NCBI taxonomy): domain Bacteria; kingdom Pseudomonadati; phylum Lentisphaerota; class Lentisphaeria; order Lentisphaerales; family Lentisphaeraceae; genus Lentisphaera; species Lentisphaera araneosa. The sequence goes on along the minus strand of NZ_ABCK01000006.1, from coordinate 208,275 downwards.
AAGATAAGCGACGACTTTGATTTTCTTGAGAGTTCGCTATTTGTATACTCATGGTGTAGTGCTCCTTATTTTTTGCTTTTTGGTAGAACAATTTATAAGGGGACACTACACTTTTTTAGTATCTAGCGATACTTACCGGACAAATGACTGAATCGTAAATAACATGAAATGGGTCATTGCCGATGCTGGAACATACTACGAAGTAGGTGATTTTGATGGAAGAAACTGGAAAGGTTTTGGAGATAGATCACCAAATAGCAAAAGTGATAAGAAAAAAGATAGACTTAAATTCGATTATGGTGATAGTTATTATGCTGCACAGGTGTTTAACCAAGGCCCAGATGGTCGCGTTGTTCATATTGGCTGGCTGAGTAGCAAGCAAAGTGGCTACCGTCCCTTTTTAGATGCTGGCATGCCCTTCACACAACAAATGTCTATCCCCGCTGAAATCACCCTTAAAAGTACATCAGAAGGTATTCGCATGTATCGCAACCCAGTTGCAGAGATTGCAGAGATGTATATAAAATCTCACAGATTTGAAAAGATCAGCACAGATCAAGCTAACGCTAAACTAGCTCAACTTGACCTAGAACTCATTGATGCCACCTTTAATTTAAAAGCAACTCAAAACATTGACTTTCATGTCCGTGGATTAAAAATCAGCTATGACAAAGAAAAACAAGTCCTTCGTTTTTTCAATAGTAAGCGCGTCGAAGGCGAAAAAGCCGCCCATGCCTTAGGTAAACGTAAAAAACATCCCTATCGTGATAATGGCATCCGCGAAATCCCTACTCCAAGCATTGACGGCAAGGTCAAAATACGCGTCCTAGTGGATCGTGCTTCATTAGAAATTTTTGTAAATGATGGACAAGCAGCCGCCAGCTTTGTCGTTGTACCAGATCCCGCCAATCGCAAAATACACATCTCCGGTAACACCGAGTTCAATTCCATTGAAGTGAATGAAATTGCTTCAATTTGGCAGGAGTAACAGAAACTTCTTCTCCTAGAGCTACTAAAATTCATTTAAATTAAATCCTTAGTCCATGTCACCATTCTTTGCAATCCGTGACATGGACTCCTGAAAATTAATTTTACGCGAGTCATCGAAGCAGTTCGTTTATACTTATTAAATATTTTCTCCTTACACGATAAATCGTGAACTAAAGACACTGACAACTACCGCCCGAAGGCCGATCTACTGTGAGCTTGCGAACGATCCGCAAGCGCAGCGATCTATGGACTTTTCATCTCTCTCCAAGGCGCCAAGACTCTAAGTTTTTAATCTGAGTAAATCTTGCGAACTTTGTGGATGATTTTTCTTACATATTATGAATCGTGGACTACATACGCTGACAATTGCAGGCGAAGCCGATCTATGGACTTTTTATTTCTCGCCAAGGCGCCAAGACTATAAGTTTTTAATCGGTGTTCATCCGTGTTAATCTGTGGATTGATTTATTGCTTTCAGTGTAAGTTTTATAAGTTCTTTCTCAAAATGTTTAATCCCATGTGAAACCCTATATTATAGTCGATCACTTGGCGTCTTTCCGTCTTGGCGAGAAATATTATTTTATGGGATCCGCATACTTTTATAATGCTTTTTGAGTAATCACGGTAAAGTGCACCTCATTAGTGAGAATTTTTTGCTCTCGCCAAGGCGTCAAGACTCTAAGTTTTTGATTTGAGTAAACCTTGCAAATCTGTGGATGATTTTTCTTACATATTATGAATCGTGGACTACATACACTTTGTCTGAATTGCTCTCTCGCACGGTAAACCGTGGACTACATACTCTGACGACTGCAAGCGAAGCGATCTTCTTTATTAAACAAGTATATCCTTCCAGACGTGGCCGTGGACATCGGTGAGGCGAATATCGCGACCTGAGAAGCGGTAAGTGAGTTTCTCGTGATTGATGCCGAGCTGGTGGAGAACTGTTGCCCAGAGGTCGTAAACAGTGGAAATTTTATCTACAGCGTAATAACCGAGTTCATCAGTGGCGCCGTAAACGGTGCCACCTTTGACGCCACCACCCGCCATCCAGAGTGAGAAGCCATAGGGGTTATGGTCACGTCCATTGGAGCCTTGCGAGAAGGGTGTACGACCAAACTCACCAGTGAAGACCACGAGAGTTTCATCGAGTAAACCACGTTCTTTTAGATCAGTTAAAAGCGCAGCAATGGGTTGATCCACGTGGTCCGCCATTTGTTTATGACCCTTTGGCAAATTACCGTGCTGATCCCAAGGGTTGGCGGCTCCACCACCACCTGCGCCCGCAGCTCGGCAGCAAGATAACTCGACAAAGCGCACACCACGCTCAACTAAGCGACGAGCCATGAGACACTGCTTTGCGTATTCTGATTTGTTTTTATCTTGATCATTCACCCCGTAGGCATCGAGAGTCGCTTGAGACTCTTTAGAGATATCTGTAAGCTCAGGGACGGACTCCTGCATTTCATAAGCGGTCTCAGTATTTTTCACTGAGGAGACAATAGCCTCTTCGTAAGCAATTTTTTTAGAGAAGCGCTGATCGAGGTTTTTAACCAGGGAAAGCATTTCTGTTTGCTTCTTATTTTGCATCCAAGGCTTAATATTAGGAACGGCGCGATCGCCAGAGATATTGAAGATTGAACCCTGATGAACGGCTGGAAGGAAGGCATTGCCAAATACACTCACACCACCATGCGGAATGCCGGCATTCTTGGTTTTTAAAACCACATAAGAAGGTAAATTTTTGTTCATTGATCCACAGCCATAACTCACCCAAGCTCCCGCAGAGGGATAACCAAGGAAGGGGAAGCCCGTGTGCATAAAGAAATTCCCTTGGGCGTGCTCAGAGAATTTTGCGGTCATGGAACGAACCACGGCAATATCATCAATCTTTTCGTTTATTTTAGGAAAGAGATTGGTGAGTTCAATCCCCGATTGACCATACTTTTTACTTTCCCAAGGACTTTGAAAAATATTGCCATTATTATCAAACTGAGTTTTTTGCACCTTGGTGGGCATGGGCTTGCCATGCATCTTTTTAAGCAGCGGCTTAGGATCAAAAGAATCGACGTGGGAAACGCCTCCAGACATGTAGAGGAAAATTACGGATTTAGCTTTGGCTTTATGATGAAATTTGGGTTTATATTCTGCGGCTTCCGCAGAATTTATCATTCCGGACAAAGCTGTGGCACTCACGCCCATTGAGGTGAGTTTCATGAAGTCTCGACGATTGATATTAGTAGACATAGATAAACTCCTTTGAGTTGAGCAGTGCTAGAGCAAGTTCGTTATTTTTGTGATTCTTTAAATATTCCAGGCATGCCGCAATTTCGGCTTGTTCAGGGTTGCGAGCATACAAGCGCTTATAAAGTCCAATAATAAAAGCTTCAGGTCCTTTGCCTTTAGTCCTATTCTCAACATGCCCAGTGAGGTGGTTACTCATATTTTTTGCTATTGGACCATTCATCAATAACAGAGCCTGAGCTGGAACATTGGTGATGTTTCGTTTACTCATTGTGGTCATGGGAACGGGAAAATCGAAACTTTCGTTAAATTTATCCAAGCGGTTTCGAATAATATCGTGTCTCATACTTCTGTAATTCTTAGTGCCAACAAAGTGTAAGCTGTCTTTGATGGCTTCGGCATCAAGCCTGCGAGGTGTGTAATAACTCAGGTAAGTATTGGTGATATCCTGATCTAAATTTTCCTGCGATGGTTCAGAAGATAATTGAAAGGTTTCGGAAATCATCATCTTGCGAATGGCTGTCTTGATGGACCAATTATTTTTTTCGAAATCCAAGGCCAGGTAATCCAACAGCTCGGGATGAGTAGGCTTTTTACCAAGCAGGCCAAAATTATCTGTAGAAGGAACAATTCCGTTGCCGAAGACGTAATTCCATAGACGATTTACCAGTACTCGTGATTTGAGTGGATTGGTATCTGAGGTGATATCCTTAGCCAATTGAAGTCTTCCGGAGTTTTCTGATGTGTATTCCTTATCAGAGAAAACCTCTAAAAATGACCGAGGAACTTCATGACTCTCTTTTTTATGGTCACCGCGAACAAAGAGCTTGGAATTAAGCACTTCACTTTCGTGCAGGCCTGGAGCTCTTTTTGGAATAATAATTTCCTTTTCCAGCTCTCTATATTTGTTAATAATTTTCTGTAATCGTTGCGGCATAGAAGCCAGCTCATTATTGAGAATACCTTGTTTGAGCATGAGATCCACATATTTTGCCTCAGCATCAGTCATTGTCCCCTGCTTCCAAGCCTGCAAGGACTGCTTAAGGGCATTTTTGAAGGCAGACATCAATTGCTGCTGATTGCTTATTTCTAGGTCTTCACCAAGTACCTCAATAAAGTTAACAGGAATGACACGAGGCTCCTCTTTGGCAATTATGAGTTCAGTCATACCAAACCAGCTGCGATCTGAGTTTCTTCGACCGTGAACCGCATCTTTCGCCGTTCTGATCTCGAAATGCAAACGCTCATCTCTCCAGTAATCCCATTTATGGTTTGGTTTATTCCACTTCCAGTTTTGATTCGCGTGGAACTCATGAGTAGGATGTAAAAGACCATGGCTTAATGGGTAATTTCTTACAGGCGCTTTCATATTTGCATGAGCACCTAGACCATTTAACCACATGCCTTTTTGAGTTGCTCTAAAATTATTCGTCATCAAGACAGCCGCATGTTTATCCGAAATGAGATGGGAATAAACACCTCTGGGATAAATACCATTGACTGCATATTCATTTTCTCCGAAGAGAGCAAAGCTCCCGGATGGACTTACTTTGTTTGCAGTAGAGTTACCGGAAATCTTTAACTTATCTAAGTCACTTTGCTGACGGAAATCTAAATATAAATCAGCTGATTTTCTGAGTTCATCATTAAATGATTTATTCTTTTTAATCTCATCTCTAAGGCCGTTAATCTTATTTTCTAAGTCTTTACCATTTTTTGCTCTAAAGAGATAAAAGGTCTGTGATTTATTCAAAAAATCTCTCAACTCACGGTCGCGGTCAAAAAGGACTTGTTGCTCTTCCGTTCTTTTATTGTGAGGTATTTTACGCATTTCTTTGGTAATATCGATGACCTCATTAGCTCGTTTGTGTAGAGCTGCAAAATCGTGATCCTGACTGATCCAGTAATCCGCTAGTTCTTTATGAATTTCTTTTTTGAGCTCAGCTATTTCTTTTTTATTAATCTCTAGTTGATCGGGTGTACTAATGAGTACATTACCCATTTTAGTAGAATCCAGGATACCGAAGAAACGATGGAAGTCATCCTGACTAATGGGGTCAAATTTATGATGGTGGCAACGCGCACAAGAAACTGTAATGCCGAGCATGGCTTTAGAAACTACGTCAATTTGATTGTCGGTTGAAGTGACTTGTTCCGCATAAGCATCTGTCACGCCAAAACCGTAGGGATTCATGCGAAAATGAGCTGGGCCAATCGCGGATTCGTTGATTTTTAAATCTTTATTGATACGGGGATTTTTGAGTAAGTCTCCCGCAATATGCTCGGTTAAAAGCTGATTGTAGGGGATATCCTCATTCAGTGCTCTTATCAAATAATCTCTATAAACCCCTGCATAGGGTATATTGGGATCGCCTTCTGAACCGTGAGTATTGGCGAAACGGTACCAATCCATCCAGTGACGCGCCCAGCGCTCACCAAATTTAGGTGAACTCAAAAGTTTATCGACATACTTTTCAAAGTTTTCCTGACTGGGATTCTTTTTGAATTCGAGGACGTCTTTGTAATCGGGAGGGAGGCCAAGTAAAACCAAGGAAGTTCGGCGAATGAGTGTTTCTGGTTGAGCTTTTCCTAAAGGCTTAAGTTGATTATCTTCCTGTTTTTCAGCAATAAAGGCATCAATTGGCTGTTTTTGAAAACGCGTATTTTTCACTTTGGGCACGGGGTGATTCTCGACTTCCTTAAACGACCACCATTTAGCGCGCTTATCTCGAACTGTTGACCAAGGAATTGCATTTTCTAAGTCTTTCTTAGTGGGTTTCGTTGTTCTCGGATCAGGTGCTCCCATGTCGATCCACTTTGCGAAGTTCGCAATCACTTCTGGAGACAGCTTTGGCGCTTTGGCAGGCATCTCCATATCTTCCTCTTCATGGCGAATGGTTGCCATCAGAAAACTGTCTTTAGAATTGCCCGGAATCAGTGTGTCGCCCATATCCCCACCCTTGAGAAAAGGTTCTTTCCAGTCAAGGGCTAAGCCGCTTTTCTTTTTACCACCCTCTTTTTTACTCAAGCTATTGTGGCAATCATAACAACTTTCAGCTAGTACAGGGCGTATATTTTTTTCAAAGAATTCATAACCCTGGTTGGCAAATAAATTGCCCCCGCAGATTAGAACACTTAATAATGTAGAAGTTTTTGTCATCGAATAAATTCTCTTAAGTTTCTTTATTTTATAATAACCGAACCTAATACGCAATAGTTACAGCTTTATTGTTCGAAAGTTAATTAATTATAATATATTTGTTATATAAATGTAAAAACAAGCCTCGATAAAAGGCGGACACCGCGCCCGCCTACTTAAATTTATTTTAAAAGTCCTTTAAATCAATTATTTGTTTTCAGGTGTCTTAATGAATTTAACCTTGTGTCCCTTATTGAGCTGAATAATTTTTGATTGAGCTTTTTCAACCGAACTTTTACCTGAATGAAGGCTGTAGACTAAATGATAATTGATACTTTCACCAGCTTTGATCTTCGGCAAACGTCCCATTTTACGTTCATGTGCGCGATTGGCAGGAAAGGTATTTCCTGGCTCAAGACCCGTCACATAGCCATTTTCTCTACTGTCTTCATTTTTCCACTGCGTCAGATAAGGAAGGGCATCCGTATTGAAGCTAAATGAAACCGCTTTGTCCGCCTTTTGATTGTGGAGCATGAAGTGAGCAAAGCCATTTTTGTCTGCAAAAGGAGTGATTTGATAAACTTTCTCATCCGCCCAAACACTAGCTGGCGCATCATAAGTCTCATAACTATCAAGGCTCTTAGCGGCGTAATCGTTAAAGGGTTGAACTTCGGCAATTGTGCCTTCCATACGTGAACCTTTCTCAAGTAGTTCTTTTGCGAAGTTCGCATGATAGAGAACTTGAAATTCTTTATCTTGAGAAGAATTATTTGTTACTACGTCATCGAAACGGAAAGTGTTTGAACCGGGAAGCGTAGAAATAGTTGTTTCTAGAGTGAAATTAGCGCCTTTAAACCAAACTTCGTTTACGATCCCCGTCACGCTGATGCGATGAGGTGGGAGTTTATCGACTTCTACTTTGAGTTCAGAAGCAGGAATATGGGCAATACGTCCATGCAAAGTCATGAGGCGGCCATTATCATCACCTGGATGACCCGAATATTCGAGTCCGCAACGCACCATCCACTCATTAAAGGAATCGAGCCAACCGAGTCCACCATTATAATTGAGATTGACGTTGCGTGGATGCACAATTTCTTTGACGGGAGAATCCCAACCGAGGGTGATATCTTTCGAACGCACACTCATGACATTCATTCCACGAGTCGGAATGATGTCGATTTCAATTTCACCATTATTGATGGTGACCAGTTCAACACCTTCTTGCATACCTCCGTGAAGTGTTTTCTTGCTTACGGACCAATCTATATCGGAGCTCAATCCGAAGTCAGCTGCAGTCAACTTTGCATCACTGATCGCGATGTTTTTCTCGACAGAACTCAAGGTGATTTGGCTGTCGGCAGCTCTATGCATTTGACAGGATGTAGCTGTAGCTAAGGCACAAAGGCCCATTAAAATATTTTTCATTCTTTTGTCCCATGTTTAGCTAAATAAATCGACGAGTGCTTCACGCATCACATCGGCGTTGACATCTTTATCAGACCAATATTTGATAGCAATCTTTCCTTGATTCACCAGCATTCCCAGGCCGTCAATTGTCGTGCAACCACGAGCGGCGGCGTCTTGAATAAAAGGCGTTTGGGGAGGGTTCGGGATCACGTCAGAAACAATCATATTTGATTTTAAAGTGCTCATATCAATGGGAACTTTTGTCGTGTCGGGATAGAGACCAATATTTGTCGCATTGATGACGATGTCCACATTTGCGGGAATCGCAACTTCACCCTCTAAGGTGATAGCTTCGCCGACTGAATCCGTATTTTTATTGACGAGCTCGGCTAGCTCTTTAGCGGTTTTTCCCGTACGGTTGACAATAATAATTTTAGCGGCCTTTTCTAGGGCACATTCAATCGCAATGGCACGAGCAGCACCACCGGCACCTAAAATGAGAAGAGTTTTACCCTCGATACTAGTGAGCTCTTTAAGAGACTCAGTGTAGCCTTTGCCATCGGTGTTTTCACCAATGTATTTACCATCGCGCTCAACCACACAATTCACTGCGCCCATGAGTTCTGCAGATTCTCCGAGTCCATCAAGAAGTGGAATGATATTCTGCTTGTGAGGCAAGGTGCAATTGAAGCCTTTGAAGCCCATGGCTTTGACGCCCTCAAAAGAAACTTCGAGTTTGTCTTTGGGGATTTCTCTTGAGATGTAACGGTACTTCATGCCTTCGTGCTTAAAAACGGCTTCCATCATGAACTCAGTTGGATTCTCCCAAACGGGCATACCAAAATTGGCAATTAAAGTACTTTGACAGTCGACTATTGCTGACATAATGGACTCCTTTATTTCTTTTTTATTTTATCAATAATGATTGCGGCTAAGATCACACAGCCCAATACGATTTGCTGTGTGTTGGAACTAATCGCCATGAGGTTCATGCCATTATTAATGACTTCGATGATGGCGCAACCAATGAGAGTTCCGATAATTTTTCCTTGTCCCCCCATAAGACTAGTACCACCAACGACAACAGCGGCAATCACGTTAAGTTCCCAAGTTTGACCAAATTCACCACTGCCGGAATTGAGTTCTGAGGCCATGACGATCCCGGCGATACCCGCCATGATTCCCGATATAGTGTACACTGAAATTAAGACGCGTTTGACTGGCACCCCAGAGAGGCGGGCGGCTTCTTCATTACCACCAATGGCGTAAATCTGCCGACCGAAAATTGTTTTGTGCATGACGAAGTAAGCAAGACCATAAAGTAGCAACATGAGAATGATCGGATTAGGTGTCTGACCCAACCAAGAGATATCAGGAAGCCCGACTTTTATGGTTTGATTACCCGTAAGGTTTAGTGCTAAACCACGGGCAATAAGCATCATGGCGAGGGTCACTATAAAGGAGGGAACTTTAAAAATGGTGGTCAAAGTTCCATTGATAAAGCCACAAAAACCTGCAGCTGCGATTCCCGCAAGAAAAGAACAGCCAATCATTACCGGACTAGAGGAATTACCAAAACCATTTTGTAGGGTCATGGTCGCTACGACAGTTGCCAAAGCGACTAATGAGCCGACGGAAAGATCAATACCTGCAGTAATAATGATCATCGTCATACCGATGGCAATGATGGCAGTTTTTGCTGTTTTATCGGGAAGAGTTTTTAAATTGCTCGCTTTGAGAAAGGTCGAGACCGTTTCGCTTTTCGGGATGAGAACTTCACTAGATTTAAAGTGATCAACACTATTGTAGAAGGTCCAGTTCCCCGTCTTTTTACTACAGGCAATTAAAGTATTTGCGGGAACCGCAGAAACCAATTCTTTCAAAGCTTTTTTAGCCTTGGATGGCTCAGCAGTTTCAATAATATGCAAGTCTATGCCTTTGCCTTTCAGGGCTTCTTCCACACCTTGTTTGACCTGTTGATCATCGGAGGAAGTCCCGACAATAAGTACGAGCTCGGTTTTCCCCGAATTAAGCGTTTTTTCAGCTAATTGCAGACCAGCGCCATAGCCTTCTGCGGTTTGTTCTTTGAATGTGGTCAAAGAAAAAATGACAAAGAGGAGGGCCAGAACCAGGATCATGCCGTAGTCCGATAGCAGGGATGAGAGTTTTTGTTTCATGAGAATACCTTAGTGAATTGCGTGATCGAGTAAAATTTCTTGAGTGGTGTTTTGCACGTCTTCAACGACGGCGGAAATATGTCCACTACGCATAACAACAATGCGATCGGACATGCCAATGACTTCGGGAAGTTCGGAGCTAATCATAATGATGGCTTTGCCTTGTTCAGCGAGTTGATTAATAAGCATGTAGATTTCGTATTTAGCCCCCACGTCGATGCCTCGTGTGGGCTCATCAATGATGATGACTTCGCAGTCCTGCTCAAGCCATTTGGCGAGCACGACTTTTTGCTGATTGCCACCAGAGAGATTTTTGGCGAGTTGTTCCTGATGGGGAATTTTTATCTTCATGCTTTCGATATGCTTTGCGAAACGCTTCTTTTCTTCAAAGGCATTGATGACGCCTTTTTTCGAGAAGAGTCCAAGATTGGGCAGGCCAAAATTTTCGCGAACGGAATGCATCAAGACGAGACCTTGACCTTTGCGGTCTTCCGTGAGTAAGCCAATGCCCTTCGCAATGGCATCTCCAGGAGATTTGATATCGAGTTCTTTGCCGTGGAGTTTCACTGTTCCGCTACGCTTTTTGTCCGCGCCAAAGATAAGTCGCATAAGCTCTGTTCGCCCGGCACCAACTAAGCCAGTGAAACCTAATACCTCTCCTGCATGAACCGTAAATGAGGCATTTTTAACATCAGCTGAATTCATTTCACTGACTTCTAATACTGGAGCACCAATCTTGTGATAGTGTTTTGGAAATTCGTTTTCGACTTTGCGACCCACCATCATTTCGATCATTTCCTGACGGGTAATTTCCTCAATCTCCTTCGTTCCAATGTACTCGCCATCCCGCATAACCGTGACTCGGTTGGCAATATCAAAAATCTCATCGAGTCGGTGACTAATATAAATGATGCCAATCCCCTGTTTTTGGAGGTCGCGGATAATTTTGAATAAGCCTTCGACTTCCTGAGGTGTGAGCGTCGCACTGGGTTCATCCATGACCAGCAAACTCAATTCAGAGGAAAGAGCCTTAACGATTTCAACGATTTGCTGTTCAGCAGTACTTAATTTACAGCACAAAGTCTCCGGGTCGATATCTATTCCAATTTTCTGAAAGAGTTCCAGAGCGTGTTGATGTTCCTCTTTTTTTGAGATAACACCCTTTTTACTTTTGGGTTTACCAAGGAAAATATTTTCGCGAACGGTCAGATGAGGAATGAGATTAAATTCTTGATAGATTATGCCAATGCCTAAGTCTTGGGATACCTGTGGATTTTCAATCTCAATTTTTTCCCCTTTGAGTTCTATGATCCCCTCGGTAGGTTGGTGAGCACCCCCAAGCATTTTGATCAGAGTACTTTTACCCGCTCCATTTTCCCCCATGAGCGCCAGAACTTCTCCCTTATAGAGGGCCATGTCGATCCCTTTAATGGCATGCACGCCAGGGAACCGTTTATGAATCCCCCGCATTTGTAAAAGAAGTTCTTGCTTATCAGACATGCTTACTTAGCCGTTTTTAGTGATGGATCATTTTTAGCATCTTCTTGGTAGTAGAGCTTAGTAGCAATAAGAATCTCAGGCTTCACTTCATCACCATTTTTATAGGCCAAAATTTGCTGAACAGTCAGTTTGCCAATTTCTGAAGGGAACTGAATAGGATCGGCATGAATTTCACCACGTAAGATGGCTTCTTTACCGATACGCAGACCATCAAAACCAATGATTTTAACATCTTGAAGTTTGTTCGCTTTTTTGAGAGCTACGACCGCACCAAGAGCTGATAAATCATTAATGGCAAAAACGCCTTTAAGATCTGGCGTTGCATTGAGTTGATCTTCAGTTGCTTTTTTACTGGGTTCTTCAGCTGCTGCGCCATCGAGTTCCGCTACAATGACGATTTTCTTGTCTGGATGAGCTTCATTGTGCTCGGCAATAACTTCTTTAAAGCCATCCACGCGCAAGAGGCAAGATTGAGCTTTTTTGAAATCGAGAATAAGCACTTTCCCGCCATTGGGAAGTACGTCAATCATGGCTTGTGCTGCGAGCTTACCGCCACCGAAATTATCTGTCATCACATTGCAGACCACTTTGGCTCCTGGATCGGTGCAACCCGTATCCGCCGTAAATACGGGAATCTCAGCCGCATTGGCCGCTTTGATAGGCTCGCCAATCGCCAATGTATTTTTAGGTGCCACAATAATGGCATCGACTTTTTGAGAAATAAAATCTTTCATTTGCTTAGCTTGTTTTTCCGCATCATCACCAGAGAGAATAATGACTTCGTAACCATGCTTTTCCGCTTCAGCTTTTGCGGCCTCCGCAAGTTCCACAAAAAAGGGATTTGCTAAAGTCATCACGGTGATGCCAAGCAGCTTTTTATTTTTCTGTAGAGGCTCATTGCTGCTTGCTGAGTCACTTTCACCACAACTGCTGAATAAGCCGAGGCAGGCTAAGAGCATTAGAGCGTTTAATAATTTTTTCATTTACTTCTCCTATTTATTGATTACTTTCTGAATTATCCATATATGAAATTCTCTGAATTTAGTTTATTACTTATTTGTAACTGATTTTACAAAAAATACTTAGAACTACGGAGTGAGTTTAAGCTTAGCTGGTAATTCAACCGTGGCTCCACTATGACTACAAACATAAGCTGCCATATCTGAAGCCTGTTTTTGAGCATCTTTAATTGGCATACCCTGCAAATAATTAATAATGAAACAAGCTGTAAACGAGTCTCCAGCTCCGACGGTATCGACGAGTTCGCATGGGCTGGCCGACATTATACTCGTTTCATTTTGCGAAATTATTGTACTCCCTTCTTCACCTAAAGTGAGTATGATAAGTTCCAGATTAAAGCTATCTGAAAGCTCTGCTTCTTCGATATTGAGTAAGTCGCAAATGATGGGCAGCTCTTCTTCATTGAGCTTGAGAAAGTCGCATTCATTTAAAGACTTTAGAATGACTTCTTCAGAATAGAAGTTTTGGCGGAGGTTTATATCAAAAAGAACCTTGCAACAAGACTTACGGTGACGCAGAGCTTCGTAAATTGTCTGCCGACTTTGCTCTGAGCGCTGAGCTAAGCTACCAAAAGCAATTAGATCGGCATTGGAACTTAAATTAATCAGTTCCGAACTAAGAGCTATGTGATCCCAGGCACAATCGGCATTGAATTGATAATTGGCACTCCCATCTTTATTTAAAGTGATATCTACCACGCCGGTAGGATGATCTGTAGTAGGAGCCTTTAGATTGATGCCACAGTCTTTTATGGCTCGGGTGATTTCCCTGCCCAATTCATCGTCACCAACTGCGGAATACGCAGCGGCTTCCGCGCCCATTTGCACCGTATGAAAAATGAAATTTGCAGGTGCACCACCCCAGACCTTTTTATCAGGAAATACATCCCACAAAATTTCGCCAATACACAATGTTTTCATCTAAGTTCCTTTAAATTAATTATACCATAATAAAGGCAGGAGAAATGAATTTCAAGCCACAGAATAAATAAAAGTCACCTAAATAGATATTAAATGTAATTTATATGTAAATTTTTACTTAAAAACACATCTTAAAAATCGAAAAGACTGGGATTCATTCTATCGAATTCTTCTTGCTGTAATTTTTGTTCCCTTTCGCGTTCTTCTTGCTTTCTTTCTCGCTCATCCTGCTTTGCGCGTTTGGCTTCATCTTTTTTTAATTGTTTTCTTTCGGCCTCAGCTCTCAGTTCTTCATTGCGAATTTTCTGTAGGCTAAGTTCTCCCTTTGGCGAATGATTGGAGAAGTAAAGTTTCGCTCCTTTGTCTTCCGGGTAAATGGGTATTTCTTCATTTTCTCTATCGGGATAGACTGGAATAAGAAAGCCCTCTTCTGTTTCAAGGACCATTGGGAAACTTTGCTGAATTTCAAAACCTGCAAATTCTCCACCATGCCAGGAGATATCATTTTCTTCCATAATTTTACTTGCTTTATTGCCCAGAGTTGCCGAACTAACATTAAAATAATTGGCCAGATCTTTGCTCTCGATAAAATGATCCTTACTCTTATCAAAGAGGTAGTTCACTCGAGCTATCACATAAATAATACTCCCCGCCCAAACTTCTTTCTTACCACGATTGAGGTCCATGAGATCCTCCTCGTGGAGCATATTTGTTAACTGCCAGCAGAGACTAAGGATTTCCTCATTAAAGTACTCCAAAGCAAAACTCCCAATGAGCTCTTTAATAACTTCGGCTCTTTCATTATCCTTATTCATCTTATCACATTCTTAATCATTATACTGTGCCCAAAAACTTCTTTTGCGTTTATGTGTTTCAGACATTTTTTTATAAAATTCTTCATGATGCTCATAGGGTGACCAATCACTAATCTCAGTCTCAAACTTTACTATTTTTTTCAAATATTTGGCACCATGTCTATAGGCTTTTGTATAGCCCCGGTCAAGGATTGACATTAATAAAGACCGGTAAACTAAGCTCGACACCAAATACTTCTCAGCCTTTTCAAAGGATTCAACTAGCTCTAATAAAGCACCGTAGGCATTTCCATTTAGTTTATCATGATGTCTAAGTACATATGCCTCAGCCTTATCAATTAATTCACAATGGATTAAAAATAAGGCCTCGTGCTCATAAAAGGACTCAGATTCCAACATCAGCTCAGACTCCTCCTTAAGAATGACTTCCTTATCTAATTCGGGATTGCAGTTTAAAAGTGACTCCAAACTATGTACTGTTCGACAGGCACGAAATTGACTACGGAGAATCATTTCAACTTTTCCTGGCTCACCCTGCGCTTGATAAATCTCGATAAGTAAATTTTGTTTATCATGCTGTACGAAAAAATCATCATTCGGAATCGTTTCTAAGGTTTTTAATGCCTCGTCCAGATCATTTTTCTCAAAATAAATCTTTGCTAAATCAATTTTGGCTGCGGAACCTATTTCGCCGTGGGCGGCCTCATAAGTTCTACTGTAAAGATCTGCATCCCCTATTTGCTTTGCCAAAGTCATGACCAGGTATAAGTACCTTCGCTTTTTGTAATCATCTTGTTTAATGACAGCCATATCTTCAAGTTCTTTGACCATCCATTGCTGTTGTTCTACGGGTAAACTATTGGCACACTCAATCACTGTATCTCTTAAACCGTATTCATCATTCGTACTTAAATCCAAAATGTATTCTGCTACACGCCGCTTATTAGTGCAGGCCTGAGTGTATGCTAAAAACATCTCTTGAGCATCCGAATTATAGACATCGCCAATACAGCCACTGGAATCATCCGCATTATTCATTACTGAAGCATCGCTTCGATAAAAATGAGCAATTTCTTCCAGGCCTTGCTCAGGACTGATCTGGGTTGCTTTCAAGTCCTGTAAAATCAGCCTTAATTCATCTGCAAAGTCAAAACTTTGCTTCCAATAAATAAAGCATAGGCCATCTAGAAGATCATTTAATTTTTGCTGAAATCGCAACAAATTTCTTTTTGGGGTAGCGATAGTACGACTGATCAAGTCATTCGCGTAATCAGAATGATCCATGACATCGAGCAATAAATCCGCCAGCTTTTCCGCTCCCAACTTCACTAATTGTTTTTTCTTATTCATAGCAAGCTATTTTTTACGCTGTTTTTTCTTGGCCTTCTTCTTGGCCTTGGCCTTGGCACGGGCCTCGGCCTTCTTCTTTTTGAGCTGCTGCTCTCGAACTTGTTGTTTGTTCTTTTCTTTTATTGCCTCAAGCTCTAACAATGATTCATCTAAATCTTCCTCCAGACTATGCATTTCATTATATAGATTATCGAAAGGGTTCATAAAATTCTCACGCCGACGACGCTGCTCTGCAATCATTCCTGAAACCTCTTCAAGCAAGGGATGATCGATCTCATGTAATTCACAAACTGCGTCAATGAGTTCAGCCGTCTCGCCAGTGACTTCATGATTTCCCAAAAAGTTTAATAAATCCACATGGAGAAACTTACTAAAGGGATCTACCTCATCATCATATAGCACACCATCTGTTAAAGATACCTCCATCAAAGCCTGCAAAGATTCCGCTGTGGGAATATCGCCAAGTGCGCCACGCAGGTAAATTGATCTTGCCGAGTCATCTTCTTTGATCTGTGGTCGAATTTCCTTTACGGTACGAGCACCAAGCAAACGCAAGCAGGTACTTATATCCTCTAATATAAAATCGCCTTGATCTTCTGTTAAACAATCAATCAAACGCTCAACTGACCTAAAGCAATCGTCGGGTTTTATCGAGCACCACCCTTTAAAAACCTGACAGGCATTGGCTATGGATACATAGCGTTTATCTTCTTCGAGAATTTGTAAGAGCGGCTCCTCGTAAATAGCGGGATCAGCTTTCACCAAAGCATCAATACATTGCGTGTCTAAATAAGATTGATTTTGCTGCAATAATTGTAGCGCGCAAGCCGCTTTATCATCCGCTTGAGCAAGTAAAGCGGGCTGATTCTGCAAGCTAGCACAGGCATTAAAAATGAGGTAGGACTTTACTTTTATATTCGTACATTGCTTTTTCTTGGCAAAGAAAGTCAGTAGGTCCAAGCCCCATAAAAAGATCTTTTGAAACTCCGGCATTTTCAGACCTTCGTCCCAAGACTTCTCCCAACTTTCAATATCCCACGCGCTTTCTTCTGCCAGTCTCAGCAAATCATCTTTAAAAACTTTTGAGCTATTGCCTTGCACTGCTTGGATCAAAAGTTTTTCATCAAAGTCGTAAGCTTTTAGGCAGCGACTTAAGGCTTCATTCAGTGCTCCAAACTCAAAGTTTTTTAATTCATCAGCTTTATCACGTAAATTTTGATAAATGTAAGCCTCGCAGACCAATTCAGTTAATTTACAACTGTAAGCATCCTCATCATAAATTTTTTCAAAAAGCTCTTCTCGCTGACTTAAGGGAGCGACCTTTAGGAGTGCCCTCCTAACAAAATCTATCATAAAACCTTCTTCGCCAGTCTTATAACATTGATTGATATTCACATAAGCCATGGGACGAGGAAAATGTTCAATGATATCGAATATGCCTATCATATCCTCCAGGTGTTTAGCTTGATGATAAAGCTTACGATTCTCTACATATTCGAATACATCAACGTCATCACAAGTCGATAAAAATTGATAAACCTCCCAATGGGGAATTTTATCTTTTTCTAGGTCATCAACTAAACGCTGGGCTAAGATTGCTTTTTTTGCTAAGTCCTGAATGATCCGTAGTGTTTGACCACGCTTTGATTTATCCTCACCATTAATGAGTTCATAGGCAAAATCATCCACCAAATGCGGATAAAGCGCCACGGCAATCTCTAGAGCCCATACCTGAAACTTAGCTTTCTTGGCAAAGCTTTCTTTTATAAATTCTTCCGTCCATAAATTTTGTTCATTCATTTTCTAAATCCCATTCTCAATTCTTAACTAAGTTTCCATCCTCAATTTCCATAGCCTTTTCAATAAAGCTTATTTCAGCTACTTCCCATCAGACTCAGGCATTTTCAACTGTTTACAGTTTGTAACCGTTTCATTTCCTTCTATTAAAGGCCTATGTTTTAAAAATTTCCAATAATTCCTAGCTGATTGATAATCATTTTTCTCAGTCAAGATCGCAATGACATCGATGATCTAAATCATACCACTTCTCCACTTCGCTATCACACTCAGTACGGATGGAACTATCTTCAAAGATTTGTAGCTGCTCTTTTTTCATACTTCTTTCCTAAACAGACACCTGATCAATCAGCTTTTTCTATAAAGTTGCTTCACTCTGAATACAGATGATTCCTATTCAGATATATATTGCTTATTAACTCATTTTCCCTCTTAAATATAATGTGCCCTAAAAACAGATATAGTGTCCTATAATTTGTAATCTTTACAGCAGCCCTAAAGTTCAATAATAGTATCTCTATTAAAGTTTATTAAAATTATCCTCACGATAATTAGTTTTTACATCCTCGATATAAATAAGTACTATTCAAACCTAATTGGTAAAAACCGACTTGCCTTAACAACTGGGTGAGAGCACATAAAGCTTCAACTCATGGCGATTGTAAGGTATTTTACATTTTTTTGAATTCAAAAATAAAAAAATTGCATTTTTTGTTTCTTTTCGCCGATGAATTCAGTATTGTGAGGTGGATACCTAATAAAGATTGAGAATTTTAGTTAATGAAGCCAGAAGAAATCATCGCAAATTTTAGTAAGGAACACCGTAGGCTATGGGCTATGGCTTATTCCATTTGCCATGATTATCACTTGTGTGATGACATCCTGCAAGAAGTCTCTATCACACTCATTAAGAAGGCTGATGACTTTGATTCGGAGAGAGCTTTTCTTCCTTGGGCAATTGGTATTACCCGTATTCAGGCTTTGCGGGCTTCGCAAAAAAAGAAGCTGGACAAGCTCGACCTCTCCGAGGATAGTCTGGATATCATCGAAAAGCAAATCTGCGAAAATTACCAAGACGAAGTTCTCGAATCTCGGCTGCAATCACTCAAATCCTGCCTGGGGAAAATCAGCGGTGAAAATTATCAAATTTTAAAAATGAAGTATATCAAGGGTGAATCGGCTCGCCAAATTGCCCAATCAATTGGCCGTAGTGAAACCGCCACCCACTCACTCTTGCAGCGCCTGCGTTTGAGCCTGCAAAAATGCATCATTTCAAAGGCGATCAACTCATGAATGATTTAGAATATATCCACAAGTTTCACCAAAAGAAACTGAGTTCTCAGGACCTGCAAGCTTTTGATCAAGGCCTTCAAAATGACGCAGACTTCTCCAAGCTCTACACCGATTTTTTAATGGATGAGAGCCTCATGAAAGACGCGCTCAACGAACTCTCCATCACTGGTCATGAACCTAGCGAAGCCAAGCCTTCAAAAAAATCTTTTTACCTGATTGCCGGCGTCCTCATGGCAAGTGCTGCTTTATTCGCTTTTTTCTTTCAGGTCCCTAGTCAACAGAACCTCGACTTCAGCCCCAAAGTCATCAGTGTAAAATCCAAGCAAGGCTTGCAAAAGGGCCAAATCCTTGAACTCGGTCGGTTTTATAAGATCTCTGAAGGAGATTTACTGCGCGTTCAGTACCTCGACAAATCCATTTTGGAATTCACCAAGGAAGCTGAATTCAGCTTTAATCGCAAAGGCGACTCAAAGTTAGTCTACCTCAACCAAGGGCAGATGTACGGCGATATTCAAAAACAAGAACTCGGCCCCATGTTGATTGAAACGGGATCGGCAAAAGCTGAAATCCTTGGAACCAAGTTTAATCTCTCTAGTGAGCCGGAAAAATCTGATCTAGAAGTTCTCCATGGCAAAATTCACTTCCAGAACCGCACGGGAAGTTCTGATCTCGTTCAAACGGGAGAGAAGGCCTCTGCCTCGCCAAAGCAAGCGGTCATTGCCGAATCCATTCACTCCAATCAATTGGACAAAGACTTCGAACGCTTTACTCAGTGGCAAAGCTACTCAAATCAACTTCAAAAAGATCCCGACCTCGTCGCTTATTACGATCACTTCAAAGGCGAGTTCCCTTATGTTTTAAAAAATTTAGCTCAAAGTGACTCAGCTCATCTGAGAGATGGTCGCATTACTGACCCTCAATGGACGAAGGGGCGCTGGCCTCAGAAAGACGCCCTCTACTACTCGACTTATAGCTATGTGGACTGCGGCTCTGATTCCCATTTTAATTTTAAAGAAGCCGTCACTCTATTTGCTTGGGTCAAAGTCAAAAAATTTACTCGTCATTTCCAGGCTATTGTTGCCCGAGGTGATCATAGCTGGCGCATTGCTCGCAATGGCAGTAAAAACTCTATCGAATTCGCCTGTGACACGAACTCCCCCTACGTCGTTCGAGGCAAAACGAGCATAGACGATAATCAATGGCATCTCATCACTGCCACCTACGACGGCAAAGAGATGAGACTCTATATCGACGGTGAAATTGACGCTATTCACCAAGTGGAAGGACAAATCAATGTTACCCCAAATAAACGCGTCGATATTGGCACCAACAACGACCGGTCACATCATCGTGATTTCGAGGGTTGGATGGACGAAGTGGGCATCTTCAAACGCGCCCTCAGTGCTTCCGAAATACGAGAGATGTACGAAATCGGCAAGCCATGATTTTTGACCGCTTGAGCAAAGCTGTTAAGAAAAACCTTTTCATAAACAATTAAATCAATAATTATTACTAGGAGTCCAATGAATAAAACTAGCCTATTCTTTAGCTTATTATCTACTGTTCTTTTTGTTCAAGCCAACACACCCGAAGGCTTTAGCGAAACGCGCTTTGCCGGTTACCCCGAAATTAAAAGTCTCACTGGCCTATCTGTCAGCCCCGAAGGCGTAGTTTATGCTGCCCAAGATTTGAATGGTGCATGGGGCAAAAACCCTCATAATGGCTCCATTACCCGTATGGAAGATACCGATGGCGATGGCAAAGCCGATAAATTCACCAAATTTGTTGCCGATATTGATCAACCGCGCGGCATCCATTTTATTCACGACACACTCTATGTCATCAATCCACCCTACCTCACAGCCTTCAAAGACAGTGATAATGATGGTGTGGCGGACCAAAAGAAAAATCTTCTTACTGGCATCGGCTTTTCTTTAGATTGGCGTGGTGGTGATCATACTTCCAATGGCGTGCGCATGGGTGCTGACGGTTGGCTTTACATGGCGATTGGTGATTACGCCATTCCCAATGGCAAAGGTAGCGATGGCTCCTCTGTTCAGCTTTGGGGTGGGGGAGTTCTGCGCTGCCGTCCCGATGGTTCAGAACTGGAAATTTTCACTTCAAATACACGTAATATTTATGGTGTCGCTATTACTCCACAAATGGAGCTCTTCTCCCGTGACAACACCAATGATGGTGGGGGTTGGAACGTTCGTTTTCACTACTTTAGTCAATTTATGGATGCCGGTTATCCTCGTAAATATCTGAGTAATCCCGACGAAACCCAAGCCCCTCTCGCAGACTATGGTGGCGGCAGTGGTACGGGAATGCGCTTTATCCAAGAACCCGGTATACCCAGGCAATGGAATAATAAAGTCTACAGCTGTGACTGGGGTGGAACGGGTATTTCTATTCACGATATGAAGCGATTCGAAGAAACCTATATCATTGAACAAAAAACTTTCTTTAAACCTGATAAAGCCATGGATATCGATGCGGATGCCGCTGGCAATATCTACGTCATGAACTGGAAAGGCGCTAACAATTACGCCAACTTTGATAAAGAGCGCGGCAGTATTTTTAAACTCAAACCAACAAATCATCAAGCTAAAAATTTTCCCGAGTTAAAAAAACAGTCCATTGATCAACTCATCAACAATCTCAATAGTGATTCTGAAAACCTACGCATGACGAGTCAGCGCGAAATCATTAGTCGTAAAGCGGATATCAAAACCGCCAAAAAACTCACAATTTACGTACAAAATTCCTCGAAAAGCCTCTATGGACGTACTTCGGCTCTCTTTGCTCTAAAACAAATTTTTGGAACTCAAGCCCATGAGGCCTTGAAGTCTTTCACCAAGGATAAAGACCTCCGCGAAAATGCTCTCAAAGCACTCACGGATCGCTCCACACAAGTCAAGGGTCTCGATCCACAATTCTTCATTAATTTCCTCAAAGATCCCAATGCCCGAGTGCGCAGCCAAGCCATCATTAGCCTAGGCCGCCTCAAAGCTCCAGGAACGAGTCAATACATCATGGCCCTTGGAGCAAAGCCATATGATTACAAAAGTGATCAACTTCCCGATAGAGCCCAACTCAACCCGAGAATTCCCCACACGGCTTTTCGAGTGCTCCTTGAGCTCGCCGATGTTCCCTACTTACTTTCAGTCGCCAAAACTCGAGGCCCCAAATCGGAAATGGCCTTGCGCGTCTTAAAAAATATTTATACCCCGGAAGTGGTCGCTGGGATCACAAAGCTCTGTAATGAGGCCTCCCCTGAAGATCTCCCCCGCTACCTGCCCACTCTCTTTAGACTCTACTACATGGAAGATATCGAAAAAGTTGAATGGCGTCAACATTGGTGGAGTACCCGCCCGCAAACTAAAATCCCGTATATGAGGAAAGATCTTTGGGCTGGGTCTGAAAAAGTTAAGTCATGCATAGAAAAAAATATGTCTCGTCTTCAAGATCAGCAGATTGTCTCCATGCTTTCATCCTTACAAAGTGTGGGAATTCAGAGACGTGACTTCAAGCTCGGCTTAAAGATGACAGGACTCGAGGCATTAGTAACGAAAGACAAATTGGACCAAAAGGATATTGCCTTTATTGAAGCAGAAATAAAAGAAGGAAAAGATCAAGCCCAAATCGTTCTAGATGCCTGGAATAAACTCAACGATCATCTGGATGTTCACCCCAAAGAAGTTCGTCTCGCCCTATTTTCCATTGTAGAACAAAACCTTAAACACAGAAAAAACAAAGCTTTAAATGAACAAGTTAAAGCCTTCATGACTGATCCTAATTACCTACTTAGTAACGAAGATGCCATGTTCCAGGCCTTTTATCACAAAAAAGGCTGGGGTACAATGATCTATTACTGCCGCTACCTCTTAAACCTGCAAAGTATGCCTCTCATCCAAGATAAAACTCGTAAAAAAATCATTAAAGCCGTAGGCAAAGAAATTAGTAGAGGCCAGGAATTCACTGCAGAATATGCCGTCAATATGGGCTATCCTGAGTATTTTGAGGAAGTTAAAAAGTACGCTGCAAAAGGCAAGGGTAAAAAAGGCGAATTTTACAAAAAGCTCGTCGTCAAAATCGAGCAACTTAAGAATACAGACAGCAATCAAAAAATTGCTCAACTCGACAAGAAAATTGTCATGGCAAAAGTCAAAAACATCAAAGGGGATATCAAATTAGGTGAACAACTCTACACCCGCTCTGGTTGTGTCGCTTGTCATGCTCGTTCAGAAAGCGAAATGGCCAAAGGCCCCTACATGGGCAATGTGGGCACAACTTTCACTCGCGATGCCATTGCCGAAGCCATTATCGACCCCAACGCCACCATTTCTCAGGGTTTTACTTCCGTGCTCTTTAAGATGAAAGATGGTTCGAGCCACACCGGTTTTGTGAGCAGTCGCGAACACGGTCAAATTGCCCTGCGCAATCTCTTTGGCATTACGACAAAAATTGCCCACGAAGATGTGGTCTCAGAGAAGAAACTCAAAACTTCCATGATGCCAGAGGGGCTCGTCAACAATCTCAGCATTAAGGAATTTGCCGCTCTGGTAGATTACCTCAGCTCACTAAAAAAATAAAAGGATAGAAAGCTATGAACTTCAAGAAATCACTCCTCATGACCTTTGCTTTCACTGGTCTTGCGCTAGTCGCAAATGATGACAAACGAGCCAAGATCAAAGCTCTAGATATGCAGATGAAGCAAACGCATCAGCAATCCAATGAACTTAGGCATCAATCTGAACTCAAAAAACGCGAAGTCAACAAACTCAAATTCCAAAAATGGCTGCTCGAAAGAAGCGATAAAGTCGAAAAAATGTTCCAGGGTTTCGAAGTGGCCAAGAGCAAAAAGCCAAGAAAAGTTTTGATCTACTCTAGAACGACTGGCTTTCGTCATAGCTCCATCGAAACGGGCGCAGGCATGATAAAGTTAGTGGGTGAAAAAACGGGTGCCTATACAGCTGTTCACACCGAAGATGAAAGCATGATCAATGATGCGGAACTGGCAAAATACGATGTCCTACTCATGCTCAGCACAACTAACAATCCCATTTCCACCCCCAAAGCTCGCGCTGCTTTTGAGAAATTCATGGCTTCCGACAAGGGCCTCGTGGGAATTCACGCTGCCACGGACTGCCACAAAAAATGGCCGAACTACCTCGAAGCTATGGGCGGGATTTTTGATGGTCACCCCTGGGGCGCTGGCGATCACGTAACTTTGTACAATGAATGCCCCGATCACGCTTGTGCAAAAATGGTTCCCCAAGGCTTTGTCATTCGCGACGAAATCTATCAATACAAAGACGACAAACACTTCACGCGCGATAAGATGCGAGTCTTGCTCAGTCTCGATCTCTCAGGCCCCAAAATGATGAAGAATAACATGAAGCGTAAAGATAATGACTACGCTGTTTCTTGGCTCAGATCTTACACGGGCTCAAAAGTCTTTTACACCAACCTCGGCCACAATGAAGATACCTATTTCAATCCCGTTGCCATGCAGCACATGCTTACAGGCATTCAGTACGCCTGCGGCGACGTAGAAGCCGACGCCACACCAAGCGCAAAACTTGGTCTACTGCCCAAGCCAGTAAAATAAGGTATACGTCAAAGAGTTGATTCGGCCTGCTGATAAATGATCAGCAGGCCTTTTTTATATACTACTTATCACAAGTCATTTAATGATAAATAGATGTCGCAACATGACAAAGACTTCTTATTGATCAAGAGTTGAACTAAGCTTACTGTATTTAGTGAATCTAAATTTTCAGCCCTAAAATAAGAAGGCTTTCTATGTACATACATCACCTCAAGACTTTTGCTTTACTTTGTACCACCGGATTAGTAATAAGTGCCCAAAATCGCCTAGCTGTTGACAAAGATCCTGACGTCACTCCACTCGAGCCACAGGCTTCGCAGCAAAGCATTCGGATGGAAGCTCCTTTTAAAGCTGAGCTCATTGCCGCTGAACCCATGGTCAACGAACCCATCGTCATGGCATGGGGCGGCGATGGTGCCCTCTATGTCGTTGAACTGCGAGGCTATATGCAGGATGCCGATCATAGCGGTGCACAAGAACCCGTTGGTCAAGTCGTTCGTCTAGAGGATAGCAATGGCGATGGCATCATGGATAAGCAAAGTGTTTTTGTCGATAAGCTCGTGGAACCTCGCGCCATCATGGCCGTCAAAGGTGGCTTGCTAATTGCGGCTCCCCCCAATATTTATTTCTGTAAAGATAGCACAGGTGATGGCGTTGCCGACATACGCAAGTCCATTTACGATCGTTACGCTGGGCGTGGTGGCAATGTGGAACACAAAGATAACGGCCTCATGTGGGGCATAGACAACTGGATTTATAATGCCAAATCCGCGACCCGCTACCAATATATCCAAGATGATAAGGGCGGAAAATTCATCGAAGGTCAAACAGGCTTTCGCGGTCAGTGGGGCATCACTCAAGATAATATCGGCCATATTTATGCAACGGGCAATACGACCCCATGGATTGGCGAGCAAATTGCCTACGAATACCTGATGCATAACAAGCTCGTTCACGACGACACTTTCTCTCAACAAAAACGCCTCGAAAAAGACTTCAAAAAAGTTTGGCCCATCATCGGCACTCCCGATGTCCAGGGCGGCCCTGGCGCCATCCGCAAAGAAGATAACACCCTGCATAGCTTTACCGCTATTGGTGGTCAGGCGATCTTTCGTGGCGATAAACTCGGTGAAGATATGGTGGGACAATACTTTATCCCGGAACCCGTCGGGCGCTTGGTACGTCGAGCCGTCATCGAAGAAAAAGATGGTTTCCGCACTCTGACCAACCCCCTCAAAGGTCAACAGAAAGAATTTATGGCTTCCTCCGACTCGAACTTCCGCCCCGTCAACGCCTTTACGGGGCCCGATGGCTGTCTTTACATCATCGATATGTATCGCGGTATTATCCAAGATGGTAACTGGACGCGACCGGGCTCTTACTTGCGCAAAGAAATTCTTCGCAGGGGACTCGATAAAAACATTCAGCGCGGTCGTATCTACCGCATCTCAAAAGACGGCATCAAACCTGATGCCATACCCAAATTTGATAGCTTCTCAAATGATCAACTCATCAAAGCCCTCGCCCACGCCAATGGTTGGTGGCGTGATGAAGCGCAAAAACGCCTCGTGCTTGCCCAAGACAAATCCGTAGTCCCCGCTCTTAAGGAGTTGCTCAAAGCTGAAAAATCAGCTCTCGGTCGCGTCCACGCCATCTGGACTTTACGAGGTCTCGATTCATGGGACAAGGCAAGTGCGGAATCCGCAATTAAGGACACTGATTGGCAAGTGCAATTCACCGCCATTCGCGCCAGTGAAAAAATCATCCAAGAAGACAGCTCATTCATCAAAACTTTAGCTCAAACACCGTTGATCAATGATAAAGTCGCTCGCCAAGTCATCCTCTCTCTCGGTCTATGCAATAGCGTAAAGGGCGTCAAAGAGCAAAACAAAGCTGCCGCTAGGGCCCTCATTACCAAAATTGCCATGACCTACCCAAAAAATGACCTCATGGTACTCTCAACTATTGCTTCCATGCCGGGACAAGAAGAGGCTTTACTCGCTTTTATCCTAAAGAAGAGCGGCGATCCACAAGAAGCTTCAGCTTGGTTGAAAATGCTCGGTCGCATTATTATTAAATCCGGTGATGCCAAGCGAGTAGAAAAACTTTTGCAAATGTCGATTGAGTCTTCACAAGAACATCAAGAACTATTGATCCAAGGATTTGCCGAAGCACTTCCACAAAATGGTCGCGGCAGTGGCTCACGCGTCACACTGGTTCGCTTCGATAAAAAACCACAAGTACTCAGCCAGCTAGAAGAAACACACGCCGCTTCTGAACAACTCAAAAAATCTATGACTTGGTTTACCTGGCCCGGAGAGGCTCGCTATGATAAACCCTATGCCGTCGTGGAAATGGCCCATTGGGAAAAAGACCTCTACAACCGTGGCAAGACCATTTACAATGGCCTCTGTGCAGCCTGCCACGGCCAAGATGGCATGGGCATTAAAATTCCGAGCAGCACCGATTTGCTTGCTCCTGCACTTGCAGCCAACAAACGCGTTGAGGGCGATCCCGATAAAGTCGTGCAAATTCTACTCCACGGCCTCACGGGCCCCATCGATGGCAAAAAATATAGTGGCTTGATGGCTGCCATGGGCAGTAATGATGACGAATGGATTGGCTCCGTCACCACCTACATCCGTCGTGCCTGGGGCAATGTGGGCGAAAGCGTCCCTCATCATCAGGTCAAACGCGTTCGCGCCCGCCACAAAGACCGCAAAACTCCTTGGACTGACGCAGAACTCAAGAAAAAATAAAATTCCTATTCACACAATAAATCCCTGTGTTTCCTAAAAAACATAGGGATTTTTTATTGCTTTAAAAGCACAAAAAACGATTTAACACAATTTAAAAAAGTCGCTCGATACCATTTCTGATTTAGGTAAATTGTTCATAAGATCATTATTGAAAAGTATTTATATATTATTTTCACATATTCTAGGTCGTTATAAGATAATAAAATGTCGTAATTTGATAAATACCAAGACTTGCGGACTGCTTGTATTTGTCGTTTACTATTTAAGAGGGCGAGGGAAACAAGCACTAAAAGACCAAGGCTAAGTATGAAAAAATTGAAATTTTCACTCATCGAAATTCTCGTCGTTGTGGCCATCATTGGCATCTTAGCTAGCTTCTTAATGCCGACTCTCAAAAAAGCACGTGACTCGGCTAGAAGAGCATCATGTATGAATAACATGAAACAGATGGCCATTGCACTAGTCAATTACCACAGCGATAATGAAGACTATTACCCCGCTCCCAATGCTGATTTTAATAACACAAAAATATCATGGGATGACCTATTGGGCTTATATGACGGTCGTGACCTCACCCAAGCTCAAATGGAACGACAAAATCTAAATGAGGCTGATAACACCCCATCTCCCATGTATTTATGCCCTTCAAATCGGCAATCTAGACCTGGAGTCAACCTAAGATCTTATTCTATGAATGCGGCGTACGTCAACGATTCTAGCGCAGGTGTCATTGCACCTAATAATTTAGGAAGTTCTATCTCTCTCACTCAAATTAGCAATCCATCCGACACTATTGTTAACTCAGAAGCCCAAAGCTATTCTAATATTCTCGGATTTTATGGGGCTCAAGGCTACTCACATGCACGTTATTATATTGAAAACTATAACCCTGACGGTTTCCCACTCCACAACAATGACATTGGTGGAGTCAGTGGTTTTTATGTCCACGATGATAAATCCTATAAAATGAACTTTTCCTTTGCCGATGGTCATGCGGAGTATCGCAGTGTTCCTAGTACCCTCGGTAGTACAGGAGCCAGTAATTTTTATACCGGAGCTTACACTAATTGGGGCTACCTAATTGACACTCCCTGGAATGCCCTTAAATAAGCGCCGAATTGACCTCTCAATAGTTATTAAAACAAGTCGCTATTCACTAAACATGTCCGTGTATTTCTAGGAAATACACGGATTTTTTGGGGAAATAGTTTTTATCCGCCCGTATGGCAATACCTCGCGGGTGTGAGCCCAGCATAGAGTGTCGAACCCAAGCTTGGGCCCTAGTTTAATTCCGAACCCGTTTTCATGCCCCTCACGGGGCATGCTACATTTTAGCGAACTCACATGTGAGCCCTAACAATATAGATCTTTCGTTTTTTTATTTTTCACACAACCACGTCAGACTGAGAAAAACACGATTACCCACAATAAAGGGCATGATGCACCCATACGAGGGAGCCGCTGTCCCCCTCGAGCTCCCCCAGCAAGGAAATGCCTTTCCTTGACCAGTCGATTAGGGACCTTGCCCCGCTTTATGGGTAATCGTGTAGAAAAAAGCAGCTTTGATGATTTTAGCTCCCGCCTCCCAGGAAAAGCATGAAGAACATACCAAGTATGGGTTCCAAAGAAACAAGCCTTAAGTAAAAAGCCCATGACAATTTCACTCCTAGGCTCAGCAAGAGCCCTAGCCCATAAGTCCACTCATTAACGATAAATAGTCATAATTAGAATAAAGATGTTTTGTTATAATATTTCATTTAAATTACTTATAATAATATACTTATGAATAAATATTAAAATATTAGGGTCGTCATTGGATAATTAAATGTCGTGATTGGATAAATAAGATCCCTTGTGAACTTATGCAACTTGTAGTTTAGTATTGAATAGGAATTGGGAACCATACACTCAAAGACAAAGGCTAATTATGAAAAAAAATAGATTCTCCCTTATTGAATTACTCGTCGTACTCGCCATAATCGGTATTCTTCTCAGTCTCTTATTCCCCATGCTAAAAAGATCTCGTGAGGCCGCCAGACGCACAGCCTGCGCAAGTAATCAAAAACAAATAGGCATCGCTTTTACCATGTATCAGGGAGACAATGATAATCGCTACCCAATCTACGATGACGGCGAGGGCAATAAGGCCTCCGATGGCCGTCTAGATCCCTTTGTCAGTTGGGATGATCAGCTCGGTGTTTATGATGGCAGAAACTTAACTGAAGAGCAGCAATTGAGAGATAATCTCCGCCAGACTGATGCTGATTATAAAGATGAAGACCTTTACGTCTGCCCATCTAATGTCCAAAAACGCTCTCCTGCAGTGCTAAAATCTTACACCATCAACAATAATTACTATAACCAACCCAGCAACCCAAGCAGAAATACACAGGGAGTAGCTGGATGGGTTAACATAGGTGGTAGTGGTGCATCTCGGTACTTTGAAGCTTGGTCGACAAAAATCACAAAAGTCAACAATCCCAGCGCAGCCATGGTTTTACTCGAAATGCATGATTTTAACAGCATTCTTGGTCGTGGGGCAGGCCAACGAGGCGGTATAATCAGTAAAAACTTTTCTCCGGGCGCCCCTTTCATAGCTCATAATAGCCAAGTCGGGGGAGTCAAGGAATTCTATGTTCATGACAGTAAATCCTATAAAATGAATTTCCTCATGGCAGACGGCAGCGTCCATGTCATGCCTTATGCGGATACATTTGGTGAGTATCGCAATGATTTTTATACTGGCACACATATTGGCACTGCCGACCTTCAAGGTACTTATTGGGATCTCTTGCAATAAAATCCTCAAAAAGCAGGACTGTAAACCTAGTTCGTCAGAGTGTGCTGTATGCACTACATAGCTCAGCAAGGCTCGTCAGAGGCTGTGTGAAAAACACTCTTTTAGGTGCAGAGTACCGATAGACAATAGCGTGTGGTGCAGCCGCACAAATGGGGAAATAGTTTTTATCCGCCCGTATGGCAATACCTCACGGATGTGAGTCCGGCATAGAGTGTCGAACCCAAGTTTGGGCCCTGGCTTAATTCCGAACCCATTTTCATGCCCCTCACGGAGCATGCTACATTTTAGCGGACTCACACGTGAGCCCTAACAATATAGATATTTCGTTTTTTTATTTTTCACACAGCCTCGTCAGAGCTATTAATCTGGCGATGAACTAGATTTACTTTTGAGTGCTGAAAGCACGGTATAAATTAGCCGAGCTCGTGAGAGCTAGGTATATGTGAAACAAAAAAATTACGAGTTCTGAAGGAACGGCATAGTGCTCTAATCCATGCTTACAGCATTCATAATATGACTATGTACATTATTATTCCAAGGCTTACGCCATTGGGCTAAATTGAGTCATGCTTTCAGCATTATATTAAACTGGTAAAAAATCAAGGCCAGTATTTTCTCAATCTATATACTCGCCGAATTAATAGGAGAAAGTAGATAACAACACTAGGGAAGTTCTGAAGGAAGAACATAAAGCTCCTCCTAAAAACTTTAAGTTTAACTCGAATGCCCTGAACAGGCGGGGCAATCATCGCGCTTAATGAGCGGACTTTTCATAAAAGTCATATCGCGTAAATCAAAACTCAATAATTTATTCTCCAGAGTATCGCCCAAGTTACTGAGAACTTTTACAGCTTCCATGGCGGCCATGCAGCCCACTGTCCCCGAAACTGCTCCAAAAACGGGAAAGCGACGCTTCCATGCGGCTGGTTTCTCGGGGTAGATACAAGTTAAGCAAGCCGTCTTGCCCGGTATAATGGTGGTGATCTGCGCCTGCATTTCAAACATCGCACATTCGACGAGGGGAATATTATTTCTGATCGCTTCGCGATTCATCAGGTAACGTTCTTCAAAGAGTGGTGCACAATCAATAATCAGATCCGCTTCTTTCATTAATTCCTGGGCATTTTCTTCGTTGACATTCGAATTAACTGCCTCAATCTCTAAACGAGGATTGAGCTCTTTTAAGCGACGTTCCACTGATTCAATGCGGGGCTTGCCCAACCAATCATGAGTCATCAGTAACTGACGATTTAAATCCGAATGCTTGACATTGCCACCATGGGCTAAAATCATCTTGCCAATACCTGCGGCCGCCAGTTCATAAGCGACCACCGAACCTAAACCGCCACAACGCGAGATGAAAACAGTGGAGTTTTTGAGTTTAACTTGACCTTCTTCCCCAAAACCAGGAACAGTTGTTTGCCAAGCATAGGTATCTTTTTCTTCTTGATTGAGTGGCTTCATCTTAACCTCCTGCAATGGGTGACATTAAAGTAATCGCATCGCTCTCTTGCAATTCCGTCGGGTTCTCCCAGAGGTGTTGATTATCATTGACAAAAACGAGAATCGAGGGATTGGGCTGACCGTCCACAAGTAACATTTCGCTAATCTCTGTTTTCTGTTCAGCTAAATGAAAAACGAGTTCTTTTACAGTTTTCGCGCCAGAAACTTCGACGTATTCTTCCCCAGCAATATGCTTTAATTGCCCCCAGAGTTTTACTTTATGTGCCATTGAACGTACTCCTATAAAAATTAAAAACTTAAGCGCTCCACTGTCCTGCAGACATGCTGAGCTTTTTGGCCGCATAAGCCACCGCGCGATCGTCGTGAGTCACCATAATCACAATGCCACCCTCTTCGGTAAAATCTTTAAGGGCTTTGAGCACTGTTTCGGCATTCTCGCTATCCAAATTCCCCGTGGGTTCATCGGCTAAAATAATTTTAGCTCCAGAATAAATGGCTCGAGACAGAGCGACGCGCTGTTGCTCACCCACACTCAATTCAGAGGGAAGATGCTGGGCTCGCTCCGCCAAACCAAATTTTTTGAGAATTTCTTCGGCTTTTTGTTCAGAGCCAGATCCTAATGCGAGATCCGCAATGCGAACGTTATCAATCACATTGAGGTAGGGAATTAAGTGAAATTCTTGATAGACGTAGGCCACATTCTTAGCGCGAAACTCCGCCTTTTGTGAGCTACTGAGTTGGCTAAGGTCCTGACCATTGATCACCACCTGACCCGAATCGACTTCTAAAAGTCCGCCTGCACTCAACATCAAAGTTGATTTGCCACAACCACTCGGTCCTAGGACAGCAATAAAATCGCCACTCTCAGCTTTTAAGTCGAGCTTATCTAAAGCTTGAACGGGAGTCTGGTTTTTACGTTGATAGGCTTTTGAGGCCTGCTTAATTTCAATTGAATTAGTCATGACGAAGTACCTCCGCTGGGTCAGTTTGCGCCGCCCAAAGGGCTGGCAACCAAGTAGCTAACATTGCCAAGACTGGCATAGCCACAATAATCAAAATTACTTTTGAGCTCTGCACTAAGGCACAGGCTGAATGAGAATTGAAGTAAGACTCTTTTCCGAAATTGAGGCAGAGGTAAAGCAGCCCCACACCAATGAGTGCTCCCACCAAGGCGCTCAAACAAGCCTTCACTAAGTAGGCAAATAAAATTTTGCTTGTCTTCACCCCGAGACTCAATAATAAGCCCAGTTCGTAAATGCGTTCCCTCACATTAAGGAAAGCCAAGAGCGCAATCGTCGCCATACAGAGAATCGCCACAAAAGGAACCATAATCGCCACCATATTCTCGCGCTTCAATCTGAGTTCATGCTGTTGTTTTTTGATTGATTCAATCTCCAGCAGCGCCGTCTCATGCGTTTTATTTCGAGCTTCAGCTCGAGCCAAGGCTTTACTATCGTGTTCAATAATTTGCGTACCCGGCAAAATTGCTAGAAGTTCTTTGCGGATTTCGCCAATGCGATCCACAGTGGCACAATTGCATTCCAGCGCCAAGATCGAATTGATTCGTTTTTCCATTCCCAAGAGTTGCTGACAAACCCCTAAATTGATCCAGGCGGTGATATCATCTTTTGAGCCGCGTTGGCGATGAATTTTTGAAACCGTGAATTCACGCCCCATAAAAGTCGCTTTATCACCCACTTTGAGTCCGAGACTCTTGTGGAGCTCATAACCCAAAACCATATCATTTTCGGCGACGGGATTCACGAGAGGTTTTTTGGGTTTGCCGTGCGACTTGGGGACTTGTCCACGAATCCCAATTAAAACAATTTTTCTCTTATGCTCAGGCCATTCAAGGCTCCTGGTCAGAGTTGGCAAGAGGTGATTGACCGTAACGATATTGGAGTTCGCTAACTTATAGACATATTCTTCCGGCATGGTTTTACTCGCGTAACCCTGAGAGTAAACTTCGCTCAAATCTTGCCCTTCGGGGAAAATATAAATATTGAAGCCCAAGCCCTTCATCGATTTGCGAATATCGTCTTCAAGCTTTTTCATATGCTTCTCTGTTTCTTCAACTTTTTCTTGAATCAGGGCCTCAGATTGTAAATTGGCACTGGTGAGAAAAGCATCACTCAAGAGCCAAGCGGCTGCGGCCACCGCAACAGCGAGAATTGAGAGGCCAAAATTGATTTTTCGATGGCCAATTTCTTTGCGAATAAGTTTAAAAAGGGTCATTATTTCTTCCTTATGATTAAGCTACCACCAATAACTAAAGCGAATAGCAGTAAAACTGTAATGAAAGCGCTCGTTTTAATCGTCGAATTATCTGCTACGACTTCTTCTTGAGTAACTTTTTCTTGTGGTTCATCTAATTTTGATTGTTCCGCTTTTTCTTTAATATCTTCCACATCAATCAGGCCAATGAGTGGTGGCAATTCTTTATCAACCACAACTTCACTCCCGGCAATAAAGCTTCCCCAGTTGAGATTAGTTAAAAAGTCGATCCCTGGATTCTGGCTTTTCACCTGACAGGAACAGGCTCCACAAAGGTAATGAGAAAGCTGCTTGAGGTGCTTCACGATAATTTCATCCCCCACCATGGGACCGAGTAAACG
The DNA here is from genome assembly GCF_000170755.1 of Lentisphaera araneosa HTCC2155. Classification (NCBI taxonomy): domain Bacteria; kingdom Pseudomonadati; phylum Lentisphaerota; class Lentisphaeria; order Lentisphaerales; family Lentisphaeraceae; genus Lentisphaera; species Lentisphaera araneosa. The sequence goes on along the minus strand of NZ_ABCK01000006.1, from coordinate 174,368 downwards.
GCCTCGACCAAAGAAGGCAAAAAGCTTGGGTTCAGGCTCTTTGGATTCATCTTTAAAGGTTCGTGATAGAATGGTACGAAAAATATTATTAGCCTCATTATTGGGCATGCGCACCATGTGAAAGTCGATTTTGAGAGGAATCCCTGATTTCAAAACATTGGAGGGATCAATTGCCGCCGCTTCGTAAGGAGTGAGTTTCCCACCAGTCACGCTACCATCCGTTTGAACCACACCCTCAGGCATTTCCAACTCATTTCTAAGCAGCTCCATCGCCTCATTAACTTCCTTAATTGCGCGCTCATCTTTTGCTTTATTTCCGCTTTCCATCACTAAGAAAGTGGCTGAGTAGCCCTGTAAAACGCCTTTCATTAACTCAGCTGTAGCTTTTGAATTCAACAACTCATCTACATTGGCTTTATTAAAATCTCCATTCCAAACAGCTTTAAAAACTCGTGTACTCGTGGGATAGAGCAAAACCATCTCGGGCATATCTCCCACTTCAATTTCCTTCAGATCTTTGTAAGCCGAATAAAAATCACTGGATTGCTTCTCATCGTTTAAATCAACTTTATAAGTAACAATATTTGCATGCCCACCATGACCGATACTCTGAGCATAAACTTCGTCAGCCAACTTGGAATCCGCTTCTTTTAAATCCCCACGATGGAGAATAAAGACTTTATAGAGGTCGCGTTCCCAACGCTCAAGTGCATAGCGAAAAACGGGAACATCACAAGCCGAAGTAATGCCCTGAAAAAAAACGAGTAAACATAATAATTGAATTCTCATGAAAAAGTCTCCTGATCTTGGATAATGCGACCATCGCAAAGCTCGAAAAAATGATCGCCAAGCAAAGCAGCTTCAGATTTTCTATGGGTAATATGTAGTGAAGTGACTTGGTTCTCCTGAGTCACTTCTTTAATTAGATTGATCACATCTTCGTGCGTATCGTCATCCAGTGTGCTAAGCGGCTCATCTAAGCAGAGCACCTGAGGTCTAACCGCAAGAGCTCGGCCCATGGCCGTGCGCTGACGTTCACCGCCGCTCAAACCTGCCGGCTTGCGCTCGAGTAAGTGATTAATTTTTAATTGTTCTGCGAGTTCACGCACGCGTTTATCAATGTCAACTTTATTCCATTTTTGAATGCGCATACCAAAAGCAATGTGCTCATAAACTGACATATGATCGAAAAGCGCAATATCTTGTGGCAAAAAGCCAATGTTTCTTTCGGCTGGGCGCTTCTTGGTTATATCGACCCCATTGATTAAGATTTGTCCTGCCGAGACTTTGCGAAGTCCGCAAAGTGCTTCGAGAATAGTCGTCTTACCCGAGCCCGTTTTGCCCATCAAGATGCCGTAGCTTCCCGTGGGGATCTCGATATTGATATGAGAGATCTTAAATTTACCTGCTTGTATGGTGCAATCCTTAATTGATATCATAAAGACCTCCTTTGCGACCATCTATCAGACGCACGAGGAACAAGACTGCCAAGGCAATCACCACCATAATCATTGATACGGCGACCGCACCCTCTAAGTTACCAATGCTGATTTCCAAAAATACTGATGTGGATAAAACCTCTGTACGACCGCGAGTCGTACCTGCAAAAATAAGGATGGGGCCAAACTCACCGAGTGCACGTGCCCAAGCGAGGGCGGCTGCGGTCAAAATCCCGCGCCAAGCACCCGGAACGGCAATGAGCCAAAAAGCTTGTGAACGATTGCAGCCCAAAGTCATGGCGACTTGCTCTTGGCGAGGACTCATTTGATCGAAAGTATTACGCATGGTGCGCACCGCAAAAGCACAGGAAACACTAAATTGAGCGAGAATAATTGCGGGGACCTTGTAAGTCACCCCCACGGAAAAATCAGGCGCTTTACCACTGAAGAATGAATAGATCCCCGAGAAAATAATCACGCACCACTCTTCGATACTGGTTCCAAACACGGAAAATTTATGAAACAATATCAAGAGACTCAAGCCAATCACTAAGGGGGGAAGAATAATCGGAATGTCGAGCAATGCATCCAAAGCTGCTTTACCTGGAAAACGAAAGCGCGCCAGCAAGTAGCCCGTCGGCACTGCCACAATGACACTGAGGATGGTGGCGATGAAGCAACTGAGCATGGTGATTTTTAGCGAGTACTGAATATTGGGATTTTCGAGAGTTTTTGCGATGTCCGCAAAACTCGTGTAATTAGCATCGGCAACGAGCATTCCCAAAATGAGCAAGAGGTAGAGCGAAAAAATAAAAGCGAGGCCAATGATAAAAGGTTTATCCGAAGGCACTTTGCGCATCTTCGCTCGGACACCTTCACCATTCTTGACGACTTGCTCGACTGGCTTGGTTTCGCTCACTCAGCTGCCTGCCAATGAAAACCAATATCAGTGAAGCGCTCTTGATGGCTCGTGAGTTGGATCATCAAACGCTTAAGAAGCTCTTTGTGATCATTATTCTTTGAAATCGCATAAGGCTGAACGGCCTTGGCTTCTTTAAGTGGAATCTCAATCATATCACATTCGCGCACCGCACTCGGGCTGGCCATAAAATTACTCTTATAAATAATAACTGCATCCACAGAATGTATACTGATCTGATTGATTAAGAAATCTCCCGTGGGAGAATCTACCGCAACATTTTTCTTGATTTTATCATAAAGGTTCACCGACTTAAGCATCTCCATTGTCAGGTAACCCAAAGCCGACTTATCGGGATGCCCCAAACCCACTTTCACACCGGGCTTGAGCATATCATTTAATGAATTTATACCTTTGGGATTTCCTTTCTCCACAGCAATCACTATATCATTGCTAGTCACATCAGTCGAAGGATCAAACCTATCTTGAACTTGTTCCATGAATTTAGTATCACAAGCAAAATAAGCGTCGGGATGTGCTCCTGCTTCCATCTGTGAAACCAAGATCCCACAGCCATTAAAAGTGGTTTTTACGATCACTCCTTCACGTAGTTCAAATTCGCGGATGCTCTCTTCCACTGCAGGACGTAACATCCCACCACCAAAGAAATTGAGCTCGGGTCGATTGGCCCATTTATCGCCTTCAACAATTTTAAAACCCATGGCTTCAAAATGTTTCAGCCCTCTATCGCGCGCCGTCAGGAAACGGGCGAAGTGCAAGGCCTGCGCAGCATTTTCGCTTGATTTCAAAATGCCAATCGTAGTGTTTTTGGGTTTCGCATCAAACTCGGCAAGTGCGACGAAATCCAACTCTGGGTATTGTGCGGCCACCGCATCCCAAACGATCCCCACGTCAATGGAGCTTAATTTGAGGTTATTGGTCAATTCATTAACTGTGCCCGTAAAGACACCGTCATTTTTCACGCGCTCTTCAATAGCTTGCCAATACTTATGTTGGCTGAGAACTTTTTTGGTGAACTTCCCCACTGATGCCGCATCGGGATTAGCGAGACCAATCTTTAAATCTTTTTTATCCAGCAAATCCTGCAGTGAGCTGATCCCATGGGGATTGCCTTTAGCAACCGCTAAACCCGCACGCAATTGGTTCACGGGAATCGCTTCCGCGAGCAAACCTTTTTCTCGAGCTAAAGTAATGTAACTATAATCCGCTGCTAAATAGAGGTCGCCTTTTTGCGCCACCGCCAAGTTATTGAGCAGCGTCCCTGAACCACCATAGATAATATTGATTTTGACGCCAAATTCACGTTCGTAATCCTTCACCACTGCGGCGGCTGGAAGTTTCATTCCAGCGGCACAATAAAAATCAAGACTCTTTGTGGCTTCACCTGTTTCGGAGGGGTCATTCTTAAACAAAAATCCCGTAGCAATTAATAATAGGGCAACAAGACTAAGAAAAATGTATTTCGCTTTATTCATTTACCTTCACAACTTCTTTTTAATAGATATACAAACTGAATCGAACTCAACTGTACACTCTAACAAGCATATTCATAAAAAATTGATTATTCTTAGGAGAATTCTTTAAGAAATTAATGCAAGTTACCTTTATTTTTCACCTTTAGAGGTCTTTCTTTCAAAAGAAAAGCCCATGACTTACTAAAGAGCAATCTAGCTCTCTTTAAGCAAGTACTTTTTATTTCCCTCATCCTTCCTCCACTAGAACGACTTGTTTTGTCCATGATATTTTAAAATGTCGTTATTCTCCTAAAAAAAATATTTTAACAGCAATAATCAACATCGTGATAAACCTATAATTGATTCACTTAAATAAAATTGGAGAAAAATTATGAAGACTCGTATTGCTATTGTAGGCCTAGGTTTTGGCGCAGAATTCATCCCTATTTATCAAAAGCACCCCGATGCTGACTTAGTTGCTATTTGTCAACGAAACGAAAAGTCACTTAATGAAGTTGGCGATCAATTTGGGATTGAAAAACGTTTTACTTCGTATGAAGAATTACTCAAAGATCCTGATATTGATGCCGTTCATATAAATACCCCCATTCCCAATCACGGTGCGCAATCGATCCAAGCCCTCAAAGCGGGTAAACATGTGGCCTGTACAGTGCCTATGGCGACTTCACTAGAGGAGTGCCAAGAGATCGTTCGCCTATGCGAAGAGAAAAACTTAAAGTATATGATGATGGAAACGGTGGTTTACGCTCGTGAATTCCTTTACATGAAGGATCTCTACGAAAAAGGTGAACTCGGTAAAGTCCAATTCCTCAAAGCGAGCCATCAACAAGATATGGATGGTTGGCCAAACTACTGGCCAGGCTTACCTCCGATGCATTACGCAACTCACTGTGTCGGTCCTGTTCTTGGTCTCACACGTTCTGAAGCTGAAGAAGTTTCTTGTTTTGGCTCGGGAACTATACGGGAAGAACTCATTAGCGAATACAATTCGCCCTTCGCAGTGGAGTCTTGTCACATCAAATTTAAAGATTCAGATTTAACCGGTCACGTCTATCGTTCACTCTTTGATACCGCTCGCCAATATAGGGAGAGCTTCGAGGTTTATGGTTCGGAAAAATCCGTTGAATGGCCTTTAGTTGAAAATGAAGAACTCGTTGTTCATACGGCGAAGAAACCAGAGCCAGAGATTCCATCTAAAGTAGAATGTCCAGATTTTGCTCATCTACTCCCTAAGGAAATCCAAAGCTTCACCACCCATGGTGTTTATAATAATGATGGCGAAGAGCACTTATCTTTTACCCAAGGTGCTGGGCACGGCGGCTCCCACCCCCACTTAGTCCATCAATTTGTGGACATGCTCAAAACCGGTGAAGATTCTTACCCCAATGCACGCCAATCGGCCAATATCACTTGCGTGGGAATTCTCGCTCATGAATCCGCACTCCAAGGTGGCATCACTCTAAAGCTACCAGAATTCACATTGAGAAAATCCTGAACCTATCCCTGGGGTTCCTTTCAGTCACCCCAGGCTAATGACATTCTCCCCTCTTCGAGGGAATTATAAAAAATAGGGTGATCTGACAACTGTCTTTTTCCGTGCCTATGGCTCCTAAGGTGCCTAATTATATTAGCCTCGGGTAAAACCCGAGGTTTGAATTAAAACACAAAAGGGTCGCCGAAGGTGGCCAATCATTCGCCCTCATCTAGGACGCTATTATTTCGAAACATTTTCCTGGGGTTCCTTCCAGTCACCCCAGGCTAATAATATGCTCCCCTCTTCGAGGGAATTATAAACATTTATTTCTTCCCCCCTGCGAGCTTTGCGGCTCTGTGTGAGATCCCATCATTTAAAAAAATCTTAGATCTATAATAATCTGAGATTCTCTGTGTAATCAGTGGATTAAATTTTACTTCGATATGGTGAATCGTAGATTTTCTTTCCCTTACTGCAGGCCGAAGGCCGATCTGCAGTGAGCTTGCGAACGATCTGCAAGTGCAGCGATCTGATAACTTCACTTATAGTGTGACTATTAGAAATAGAATAAATCTATTGCATGACAATTTCTTGGCCTTCACCCCTTCTGTAAAGAAAAGCATCTGAAGTCATGAGAGAAATGAGCAAGGCTTTCATGCTTCCGCCATTTTCCTTATAGGCTTTGTGCGCATCTCGCAAAATCGGTCCGTCGTGAAGGGTTTCGTTGCGTCCCATCCAGAAACGGAAGGCGTGGCGGACGAAGACTTGTTCCACACGTTCGCTATTGGCCAGTTTATTGATGAGTTCAAAAGGTCCTGAAACGGGGCCGTCAAGCGCAGGATCGCCGGAGTCAATAATTCCTCCGTTTGTATTGACTGGCTTTTCTTTCTCATAGTTGCGGAAAAGTCCCATGTGATTATAGCCTTCAAAGACTAAACCAAGGGGATCCATCTTCTCGTGACAGCTCCAGCAGTACTCCTCACGAGTGACGCGCATGCGTTCACGCAGGGTATTGTGAGGCTCATCAGGAAGTTGTGCATCAACAGTGATCGGCACATCCGGAATGCCGCCACCGAGCAGGCGTTCACGAATCCAGATACCTCGATGAATCGCATGATTATCCATGGCGTCGGAATGAGAAACTAACCAAGCTGGTTGTGTTAAAATCCCAAAACGTTGAGCTTTTGGGGCTTGGGTGAGAATTCTTCTTGAGTCATTAAAACCGTTGGCAAAAGAGCGGCGCCCTACGCGAGCGTAGATGTTTTCACCCTTCATTTCTGGGACTAAGCTATTGGGTACTGGCGGATTGTTATATTGCTTTTCAACTTTCTTTTTTTGTTGACTTAATTTTTTAACTTTTTTTGCGGCCTCAGACTTTTTCGTTTTGTCTGTCGCATTTGCAATCTTTTCATTGGTCTCAGTAATTTGTTTATCGAGTTTGCTAATTGTCGTATTAAATTTAGCTTTTTCCTTTTCGGATTTACCTGCTTTCTTTCTAGCTATCTCGTAAGCTTCTTTTTCCTTTTTTGAGAGGTATTCAGCATAGAAGCCATTCTCTGTTGAATGAGCAACAATTTTATCCGTAGTGAGCAACTGTTTCAGAACATCCTTATCTTCTTCTAGAATGAGTTCAACTAGGCGATCGGTACTCGTTAAAGTATAAAACATGGTCTTACTTGGATTTTTACCCATGTACCCCGCATCTCGTAAAGCTTTTTCATCCTTGCAGATAAAACCTGCTAAATCATAATCGAAGTATTCTCTGAAGAATTGTAAAAGGCGAGGTTTGCGAAAGCTATCATCTTCGAGCATGCGTGTTATTTCGCGCTTAACACCTTCACGGCTACGCATCTTGCCATTCATGATAGCTTTTCTTAAACTTGGGTCAGGTTTTAAATAACTGAGGGCATGATTTAGAGCTAGGCCCAATTCCCAGTCTTGCAGCATAACTCGGTTGTATTTATCGGGGACAGAGGATTTCGCAAGTTCCGTACGGAATAAGGCATCACGATCAAGAAAGAGTGAACTCAAGCCTGCCAGTAAACCGTCTTTTTGCCCCAACTGATCAATAGTCGATTTAATAAGGGTGTAGTATTTGTCTACTTCTAATTGAGAAGGAGGTCGAAAAGTCAGCATCTCAAAAAGATAAATAATTGCATTGTGGATTTCCGCTTCAGATACTTTTTTATTAGGATCCTTGAGTAAGTCATGAACAGCGGTAAGTGGACGTAACACTTTGGTGTTGTAGGTAAGTGCCATAGGTAAGCCACGAAAGTCACCATCAAGTCTTTCTTTTTGATAAGTCGTGGGGTCATCTGTAATCTGCTCAGGGAATTTGATGAGGCTTCCAGGTCCATAAGCCATGTACTTTAAGATATCATGCGCCTTGCTGAGTATTTGCACTGATTCTGCACTATTCACGCTTAATCTACCCGCATAATTAGAAAAGCCGTGTTTGCGCATCGACGATAAAACAACTGGGATACTTTTTACAGCCGTTGCGTAAGCCACTGTCCCTCCCTGCCAGCTGTTGATTCGGTCCGCACCAAAGTAGAGTTTGAGCTCACCACCATGATTCAAGGGAACTGAATCACCAAATGTTCTTTGTCCAGGTTTTTGTGGATCAAAATTTGGCTCAGAATTAATCAGAATACTCAAGCGCGTAATGTGTTCCTGGGGAGTGATACGCCAAATCCGTTTAGGGGAAGCAGCAGGCTCAAGTTTCAGCATTCCTGCTTTCGGAGAAAACAACAAGTCATGATTGACAAAATTCCCTTTCTTGGGATCTCTTTGGACGTGAAAACCGCCCTTGTCTTTGAGAGTTTTACTCACTTCCTGAACGACCCATTCAGAGAATTCGAGCCTTTCAATTTCTGTGAGCTTATTTTTTTTCTTGGGTGGCATTTCACCAAGAGCCACCTGCGCCCATATGGATTTCCAGAGGGCAACATTTGTTTCGTTCACCGCTTCTAGATCTAAAAGATTTAAATTGCCATCGGGCTTGTCATCATCATGACAGTTTGTGCAGTTGTTATCAATGAAATCTATACCGAAGGAATCAAAGTCTTTGTCTATATACTTCCCGGGAGCAAAGCTCTCTTTTGCCATCATATTTAGACACAGGAATACTAGACTGCTAAAGAATAATTTTGACATCTTAAGCCATCACTTCTTTTAATGGACCCGTTGATGAATCGTATTTCTTGGCCATTTTTTCGGACATATTGAAACGTTCAATATCGCGACCAGCAGCGTTTAGGATACTTGTGTAAAGAGCATTAATGGGGCGTTTTCCATCAAGCTGAGTGAACTGACCCATTTTGAAAGCACCATTACAGTCACCAATCAAAATAAAAGGCCAAGTTGCGCCATTGGTGTGCTGTTTGTCTGCGTTGTTACTCGTATAGACGATGAGTGTATTGTCCATCATTGTCCCACTACCTTCGGGAACACTTTCCAACTCTTCAATTAACTTAACAAGCATACGGGAGTTGTATTGGCGAATTTTGATCCAAATGGGGTTTTCATGTTGCGGCATGTGACCAAGATTGTGGCCTTGCTTTTCTACTCCCAAGCCCTTCCAGGAACCAAAAATCTCACCACGGCCAGAACCAATAGTTAATGTATTAGTAATTCCAGATTTTAATGCAGATATACCAAGGTCCAGAAGTACATCGTGCCAATCTGTTTCAAACTCGGGATTGCTGTAACGCTGATCCAGCTTTGGAGCGTATTTAGCAAGATCACCAGATGCCCCGTCCAAACGTTTTCTGAGCGCGTTCATTTGCTCAAAACCACCTGTAAATTGGCTATAAAGTTCTTGGTCATGAAGAGGGAGCCCAGTGCTTTTATCTACAGCAAACTGTTCGATTTTTCTAAGCATATGAGATTGCGCTTCATGCTGAGTTCTAACTTCACCTGTACTTAAACCACCATAGAGAAGTTTATAGAGTTGCATAGGGTCAGAATACATGAAAATGGGCTGACCCGCACCACTGGCGGACAGGGTCGCGAGAGTCGGCTTAGCTTTCATGTTGTCCAAAGAATCCATACCAATACAGAGGTGGGGCAAGAGAGTTTGAGGAAGCGTTTTACTTAATTCATAATCAACTGTAGAAGCACTTGGCGGTACGCCATCACTTCCGCGGTAGCCGCCTAAAGCCCCAAAGAAGGCGCTGTGCGCAGGGGAAGCATGTCTGCCGTGAAGACCATTAATAATATGAATTTTTTCACGGTAGGGCTGCAGGGCTTGAATGGGTTCTGGCAAAGTCGCATTAGCCAAAGAGCCACTATTTTGCATACCTACTGGAATACAGGTTTTAGGTTCAAAACCTTGATTTTGGAGAAAGAACACAACGCGTTTAGGGCCACCAGAAAAACTAGGATTCAACTTGCTTGGCGTAGCAAATTGTGAATATAAGTTTGAATTAAGGGCGACAGACCCAAAACCTCCCAAGAGAGTCTTTAGTGCCAGCCGGCGGTTCATATTATTCATGGGAGCTCCGAGTTTAAATTCACAATGCCTTTACACTCTTTATACGAAACGATTGAAAAAACATTACTCACAAATCAATAAAAAATACAATTTTATACTTTTAAGTCTTTTATAAAGGTTACGGCAAGCAATAAAGCATACAACCTTGTATTTATCGATAACTGCCCTCTACGAAACTACAGACCTGGACTGCATACCAGCTTGTAATTCAAGCTTCAGTAGCATCCTTTTCCACACGATAATGTGAACCCCATGCCCTTGCAAAACCCCTGCTCACTTCCAAAACCTCCAATTATTCGCCCTCCTCGAGGAAGCTGTTTTACGAAACTTTTTCCTGGGGTTCCTTACAGTCACTCTAGGCTAATGACATCATCCCTCTTCGAGAGAGACACCATTTCAATTTCCGCATGGAATGCGGAGCTCCCAGCATAACACGGCTTTAAACTGCAGCGAATGAAATGAGCGATCTGCAGTGAGCTTGCGAACGGTCTGCAAGCGCAGCGAACTGACAACTTACTTTCCCCTGCAAGCGTAACGATCTGACGACTTTTCCCAAAAACTGTTAGAACTTCAAAACTTTGCCGATTCATCCTCTAAATTCAATATTTATTTTGAGAAGCCGTTTTAAACATTTTTATTAGATCATCAATTAGGAGCCCCCATGAACTTACGCAAATACTTACCTTTACTCATGCTCAGTCAATTGACTTGGGCAGGTCAACTTCCTGAAATCCCAGAAGATAGTGGGGGTCTGTTACTTTATGTAGGTAAAGCTCCACAAGATGAAGTCAAACAACTCGCATCCATTGTCAGTAGTCCACGACTCATTGGCCAAATTTTGATTAAAGATGGCGCCGATTTAAAGCCGAGTCGCGAGCAAGTTGCGGAGCAGAAAACTAAGGGTCAGCTCTCTGTACAGACTTATAATGGTAGCGATATCCCCGTCATCAGTAGCGTTGCCAATATTATCCTTTGTGCGGAAAGCGCAAAAATTGATCAAGATGAAATTATGCGCGCCCTCACGCCCCGTGGCATTGCCTATATCCAAAAAGGCGAGCAATGGCAGAAAATCGTCAAACCGGTACCTAGTGATATCGACGACTGGACCCACGCCCTCTACAATCCCGCTAATACCGTGGTCAGTAAAGATACAAAAGTTGGACCTCCTCGTCGCCTGCAATGGATGACGGGTCCGGGTTGGTCGCGTTCCCACGAACACATGGTGAGTTTCAATGCCATGGTCTCGGAAGGCGGTATTGTTTATTACATCGTCGACATGGGTTCCCGTTCTGCTGTCGCCCTGCCCGCTCGCTGGACACTCATTGCCCGCGATGGCTTTAATGGTAAAGAACTCTGGCGCAAAGAACTTCCCTCTTGGATGAATCACATGTGGCCGCTCAAATCTGGGCCGACACAAATTCAAAGAAAATTAGTGGCCGTTGATGGCAAAGTTTATGTAACCTTGGGTGCCCTCGCTCCCGTTTCACAGCTCGATGGCCGTACGGGCAAAGTCCTCAAGACTTATGAAGGCACCGAAAATGTCGATGAAATCATTTTAGATAACGATCAACTCATTGTTCACATGAGTGATCATGTTAAACGTCGTGAAGGCTACACCCACGATATGAGCCACGTTTGGGCTGCTGCGGGTAATGCTCGTCAACGCTTTGCCTGGACCAACGAAGAACGCACTATAGTCTCTATCAATCCTGAAACGGGAAAAACTAGCTGGGTTTACAAAGCTCCCTGTATTGCCATGACAATGAATATGGATAAAGATAAGATTTATTTCTTTGATGGAGCCAATGCCCAAGCCATTAGTCGCAAGGATGGCAAGCTAATTTGGAAATCTGACAAATTGGTTCTCGAGGATCTTATTAAAGCGGGTGAACTTGGCGCGGGTTATGCTCCGACCATGCTGAACTACATGGACATGGTGATTATTCAAATTCGCGAGAGTCGCAAACCAGCTGTGGTCTTTGGCATTGATTCCAAAACCGGTAAAACAATGTGGACTCAAAAACCTCAGCATTCAGGACACCATAGCCCAGAGGACCTCATCCCCATCCGTGGATTACTTTGGACTGGTGGCACTTATGCAGTTGGTAAAGGTGGCGGAACTTATCAGGGCATTAACCCCAAAACAGGTAAAATCGAAAAAGAATTTCCCCTCGATGTCGACCCGGATTACTGGTTTCACCAACGCTGTTATCGCGCTAAGGCGACAGAAAAATATATTATGCCGGCGGCTACGGGAACCGAGTATATTGACACAGAAAAAGGTACTTGGAACCTCAATCACTGGGTTCGTGGTGGTTGCCTCTATGGCGTGATGCCCGCTAATGGCGTGACTTATGTACCACCAAATCCCTGTGCCTGTTATTCCGAAAGTCAGTTGCGTACCCTAGGTGCCTTTGCTCCAGCTGAAGAAGGAGTTGATTACGCTGCTATTGTTAAAGAAAACCGTTTCTTCAAAGGTCCAGCGTATGATCAAATCGAGGAACTGCAAGCGAGCAATGAAGATTGGCCCATGTACCGCAAAAGCGTAGAAAGGACTGCGGCTACAAAGAGTACAATTCCTAGTACAATTCAAGAAAAATGGCGCGTCGCTTTTGAGGGTGCTATTTCAGCTCCCGTTTCCGCTCATGGCTTAGCACTCGTTTCTTTACTCGACGCTCAACAAGTTGTTGCCATCGATCAAAAAATCGGCAAGGTTAAATGGCGCTATAACACAGGTGCTAAAGTCAACTCCGCCCCCACAATTTATCGCGGTCGCGTACTCTTTGGCGCCAGCGATGGCTGGGTCACTTGCCTCCGTCTTAGTGATGGCGAACTCGCTTGGCGTTATCGCGCCTCACCGCAAAACAAGCAACTCATTGCCGACGAACAAGTCGAGTCAGTCTGGCCACTCGTAGGCTCAGTGCTCATCCACCAAGACCGACTCTATGCCGTTGCAGGACGTAGCCTCTTTGTTGATGGTGGTCTCTTGATGAACGTGCTCAACCCCATGACTGGCGAAGTCATTAACGAAGTTCGCTTCAATGACATCGATCCGATCACTGGTGAATCTATGCAACTTCGTTCACAGGGTTCCAAACTCCCCACTTCTCGTCCCGATGTTCTCTCAGTCAAGAATGGTAAAATATTCATGGGTTCACAAAAAATTGACCTCGATGGCAATCGCATGTGGCCAGAAACTAATAATGCTAAACCCGGTGAAAAAGGTCTTACTTATAACCAAAGTGATCAGGGTGGCGATGACGTTCACCTCTTCTCACTCTCGGGCTTCCTCGATGATAGTTGGTTTCATAGGACTTACTGGATTTATGGCAATGGCCCCGGTGGCGGCTGGGGTGGCTGGATGAAGCCTATGCAATTAGCACCCTCTGGGCGTATCCTAGCTATGGATGATGATACTGTTTATGGCTTTGGCCGCAAACCCGTTTTTATTCGTCAATCCTCGGTTACCGAATACCAAATTTTTGCCACGAAAAAAGGCCAATTTTCCAAAGAAAAAGAGAGGGCATTCAGAGGTGAAAAACCCGCTTTAATAATGAGCCCAGAGCAGGCATCTACTTTGGAAAAATTCAAACAAACTGCCATTGAAGCCCGCAGAAAATATGGTGACAAAAAAGCCCCTGAAGTGAAGAAAGCCTCAAAAGCCTACTCTGATTATCGTACAAAAATGAATCAGCTCCCAGCCAATAAGAAAAGCACCGAAAATTACCGAGCTAACAACCCCAATATTGCCGATTGGAAAGCGAGCTTAAAGTTTGATGATTCAAGATCGGTTCTCTACAAATATGACTGGCGTGAAATTGAGCCAGAAATCATGGTACGTGCCATCGCAATCGCCAACGACAAACTCATTGTAGCTGGTCCTGCAGACATCCTTGATGAAGCTTCGCTCTACGGTCAGTTCACTGCTGAAAAGAACCAAGCTAAACTTGAAGAACAAGAAGCTGCTTTCAATGGTGAACGCGGTGGTCACCTTTGGGTCATGGACAAAAAATCCGGCAGTCATGTGACTAAGCTCGAACTCAACTCAGTACCAGTTTTCGATGGCATGGCAGTAAGTCACGGCAATATCCTGCTCTCGCAAAAAAATGGCGAACTCGTCTTCTTCGGTGAATGAGTGATTGTTAATTCTCTTTTTACCGCCGATTAAAGCGTGTTTTTTTGATCGGCGCCCTAACTATGCTCTTGGAGTACCGGAGGTACGGCATAACACAGCCTAGTACGAAGTGCTAGGAAGAAAAGTACTAAAAGAGTATCGGAGTGCAAAAGGTACGGCATAGGGTATCCACAGATGACTCAGATTTTCACAGAAGAAAGACTTGAGATTACCTTTTTAAATCCTCTGTGTTGTTCTGTCAAATCTGTGGATCAAGCTAAAAAATGCCCATTGAACTCTAGTTACTTATTAAGCTCTCAAACAAAAAACTTAGCGAGAAGAATTTCAAAACCACATATTTGGTCATTAACTTTCGTGCTTTTTTGTGATCTTTCGTGGTAAATATTTAAACCACAGAACACACTAAACAACACAGAAAAGAGCTCTGCGTCACAGCGGCTCTGCGTGAGGTCTCATTATTAAAAATAATCATCCACAGATTACTCAGGTTTTCACAGAATAATAACTCTGAATCTCCTTTCAGTTCACCCATGCTAATAATATGCCCCCCTCTTCGAGGGAATTATAAACATTTATTGATTTCCCCTGCGAACTTCGCGGCTCTGCGTGAGGTCCCATCATTAAAAACCCTCCACAGATTACTCAGATTTTCACAGAATAAAGTAAGTAATTTAAGATGAATCTTCTCTTATAAACTATGACCTACAGGGATTTTCTGCAGCGAATGAAATGAGCGATCTGCAGTGAGCTTGCGAACGATCTGAAAGCGAAGCGATCTGACAACTTCGATAGAAATGTAGATTCAACTTCCGCATGGAATGCGGAGCTCCCAGCACAACACGATATTTTCACCTGTTTGGTCGCCGAAGGTGGCCAATCATTCGCCCTCATCGAGGATGGTTTTTGTTTACGAAACATTTTCCTGGGGTTCCTTCCAGTCACCCCAGGCTAATAATATGCCCCCCTCTTCGAGGGAATTATAAACATTTATTGATTTCCCCTGCGAACTTCGCGGCTCTGCGTGAGGTCCCATGATTTAAAAAATATCCACAGATTACCCAGATTTTCACAGAATAAAGTAAGATGAATCTTCTATTATAACTATGACCTACAGGAATTTTCTGCAGCGAATGAAATGAGCGATCTGCAGTGAGCTTGCGAACGATCTGCAAGCGAAGCGATCTGACAACTTCGATAGAAATGTAGATTCAACTTCCGCATGGAATGCGGGGCTCCCAGCTTTTTTCTGCAGGCCGGAGGCCGATCTGCAGTGAGCTTGCGAACGATCTGCAAGCGCAGCGATCTGACAACTTCTTTTCCCCCATTGGTCGCAATAGGAAACATCTTTGTCGTGTTAGGCCATTTACGAGTCCGAAAAGCCATACAATATTCTTCTCGGAATAGGAAAGTCATTCACTCTCGCTAAAAGTAAATCAGCCCCGCTGAAACAGGATAGGAATACATATGAGTCTCAATAGAATTAAGTCAGCCAAATTATTTATCTTAAGCTTTTTCTTTAGTATATCTTTTGCGATGAGCGCAGAAAACCCACTCGAAGCGGATATCTGTAAACGCTTAGAGCATGATGTCCAATATAAAAAATCGGGCTTTCTTGCTGGCAATCTAAGCTATTATGTCGGGGGGCATCACCCCAGTTGGGAAGCTGACATCCCTAAATTCCAAGAAACTATTGGACTCACCCACCCCTTCTACCACGACCTACGTAGTCGCGGCTTTGGCCTTGCCAAAAGTAAAGAAAATGGGGCGCAAAATACCGGCAAGGGCAATGATTATTGGGGCTGGGAATTTTATAAGAATACACGAGTGCTCTACGGCTCCGTCATCATCGATGGTACAAAACACCAATACCCCGTGCCCACAAAAATGTTCTGGCGCCCAGACAAAATGATCTGTGAATATGAAGTTGCTGGAGTCAAAATCCGCGAAGAGAAATTTATTGCTGCCAATGATGCCGCCTGCTCTATCATCACCTCTTCAAAACCGATCACGCTAGTTTTTGATGGTCAAAGTTTCTGGGGAGAAAAATCCCTTAAGAGCACTGCAAAAATCAACTATGATTCCTCCCATAACGCCATCATCATCAAAGAAGGTGGAACCACAGAAACTCGCCCTCAAGAATTCGGTGGGCACACGACTGCTCCCATCATGTATCAAGACATGTCCACTGTTTTGACCGCTTCGAAAAACTTTTCAAAAAGTCTCAAGCTCTCCAAAGGCAAGAAAGGCCAAGAACTCTATGAATTCAGTATCTCTTGCGACAGCAAGGGCGTCTCAGTCATTTGGTCAATGCACGACGATAGGCAGCTCGCCATAAATAATGCCATACAACTCCTCAAAAATGCCAAAAAAGAACTCGCTGCCAAAACCAAGGAAATGAATACTCAACTAACTCAGGAGATCCCTTGGTTCCGCTGCTCAGATAAACGCATAGAAGACATCTATTACTACCTCTGGTCCATGCAGTTGATGTATTATATCAACGTTCAGAAGGGCTGGGAAATGGAGAACCATACCCAAACTGCAGTGAATAACTTCCTCGGTATCCACCGCTATGATGCCATGTTCCAAATCAAGGTGGGCGCTTGGACGGCCGACAAAGAACGCTTTGCTTACGGCAATGTTCTCACTTGGAAGCATCTCTTTAAAAACAAAATGTACAAGAAGTACCCCAATGGTATGATCGCCCTAGCCGATAATAAAGGCACAACTTGGCATTCGGGAGCCTACGGTCACGAAGTTTCGGAACACGTCATTGGAGCTTGGCAAATTTATGAGCATAGCAAAGATCTCGATTTCTTGCGCAAGTGTTACGAGGGTTACTTCCGTGAAATGTTCTGGGAAGGCATACCACAGTTTTTCATGAATGACTTTGAAGTTCGTGCGATCCTCGCAAAAATGGCTCAGCTCACTGGCAATGAAAAAGACAAAGACCACTGGTTAAAAAATAAGGGTGGCAAAGATATTCTCACTGCAGAAAATATTCGCAGAAGCTTTGATCACCAATGGCAACAAAACGGTCACAAAAACTTCTTCATGGCTCCCCGCGATGGCATGCTAATGACCACGGGTTTTTGGCCCATGCGACTTCCGCAATTTCCTAGAGATTACGCCATCAAAATGGTCAATCATTGGGCGGCAAATAAGGATCACGGTTTCTTCGGCAAGTTCTTCCCTTTAGCCATGAGCAAATACGGCATGAAGAAGTTCGCCAGCTCGGTCGACCATACATTTGGCTACACACCTGACACCGCTTATTTCACCCTCATTGGCATGTTTGTGCATCACCTCGGTGATCCCGCTTGGCAACTCACCCTCAATCATTTGCTCAATTATAACTACCATAAAGAATGGGACTGCCCCGTCGCACCCGAAGCATACGATCGCGATGGCAAACCCTTCGGCGATCAGTACTCCAATTTTAACGCGGGTAAAATCCTGCTCATTCTCGAGGGACTTGCGGGCATTAAATACTCCCTTCCCGATAATACTTTGACGATTACAGACACCATGCCAAAAACTTGGGGTTCAATGGAAGTCGGCATCCCCATCCGCGCTGGCAAAGATAAGAAAACTCAATGGGTCAAAGTGAGCTATAAACGTCAACTCAATGGCTCAAATGGACAAAAGACTATTACAGTCACCAACTCACCATTAAATGTCACTATCAATCCTTGGCTAGAAGGTGGAAAACTTACTGGCAAAGCTCAACTAAGCAGTAAAGGCAAAGCCACTAACACTGCCCCTCCCGCTTACACAGGCTACTCCTTTCCCGCAGGTAAAAAGGCTGAAGTCAAAATCCAAATCGCGGATTAAGAACGACAACTTCTAGTTCAAGTTTGGCTGGTCAATTAAATACACTATGATCACTCGCCCCAGTAACTTTATCGTAATCACAGAAGCGCAGAGTTACTCAACCCTGCTCGGATTCGCCAGTGGCATAAGTGTGGACGGAAGTGCTTTTAGCAAAAGTTATACGCCAGTCAACTTACCTTTTAATAATATAAACACCCGAGAGGTAAAGGGCTTATAGATCCATGGTTTTCAGGCTTATAAACTCAATATCTTACATAGCGATGGCCACATCTAATTGAGGCAGATCCCCGAAAGTCTCTGAGAAAATTCTACCTATTTCTACGAAGTTACTTGAACCACTAGCGGCGACCTTATTGATCCCGACTGGAATGCACTGAGACAAATGACTTTTAAGCTCCTTTTTGGACGACTGTTCGATGGGGGTAAGGGATTTCTATTGGATTTTCTTTGAAACTCAGTAGCACATACTTATTTAAATCTCTAGAAACCTTCAAAGAATCCGCAAAATTTTGTGTCCAAAAATCGGCTCTTATTAAAACTCCCGATTCGCCTAACTCCGCAATGAAAATATTTACTTTTGGCAAGAAGCTACCATCGGGTTGAGGCTCTTCTAATAATAAGACTTCCTCACGTTCTTCAATGTATTCTTTTATTATTTTGATCGCCAGCTCAAAATCTGCTTCATAGGCCACAGAAACTTTAAAATTAAAACGGATTTTTTCATCTGAAATATCAAAATTAACGACTGCATTAGCACTAATAACCGAATTTGGAATAAGATTCGACGATTATTAATATCGGCCAATACGGTATGTCGCATAGTAATGTCCTCAACCTTACCTCGAGTTTGTGGATCCAATTCGAGAAAGTCTCCAACACGAAAAGGCTTGAAGATAATAATGAAGATACCACTCACAATATTTGACATTGCTTCTTTACCTGCAAAACCCACTGCCGCGGCAATAATCCCTGCAGAAGCAAATAACGTCGTGCCTAAACCAGATAAACCTGGTGTCATTTTAAAAATTAGTGCTAAGGAAAAAAGGTAGATAACAAAGCTGACACCATTTCTTATGAAATAATAATTAGTTGCCTCAATTTTCAGTGTTTCGACTCCACGATCAATGAGAACCGTAAAGATCCGCTTGCAGAGGTAAGAGATACACCATGCTATTAAAATTATAATCGGGATATGCATATATTCAGCCATTCTGAACTCCATTTTACTTGGCACCAATAATCATCTAAATATATATTATCCCGATTGCTCTCATTCAAATTTTAGAAAGGTATCAGTAAAATTAAATGCATGTTTCGCTTTCAGATATGCTTGTAATCAATTTTTCTATTAGTCGATAATAGATTATTGCCAATCACTCAAGCTGTGCCTATTCTACTTCAGCTAAAAAGAAAAGTTGTCGGCCATTTTTTTACTTATAAATTATTTATAAATAGGCCTTACTGAATGACTCGTCTTTTGAGATGCTCACCCTGGCTAATGAGACTTATAAAGTTAAGAAAATGTTCTAATAGCTGCTTATAATATTGGCCAAAAAGTGATAAAAAGGCTAATGCCTTGTCCAAGTTCATCACCATGAATATTAAAGCAATAAGTGTTTCAGACGACGCTTTAATTTTCGTGAAAATGCGATCGAGTTTATAGCGTCTTTTGGCTACACCAAAACAGCCTTCTACTTGGTTTCTTATAGCTTCATCTTGGCGTTGTATATCCTTTTGTTCTTTACGTAATTTTTCATCTTTGGGAGGCCTTCCAAGACTGGGACCACTTATCCTTATCCCATGCTTTTTACAATGTGCTCGATTTTCTTTGTTTCGGTAGATTTTGTCCGCATGTGTTGATTCGGGATAATAACCGAATCGTTCTTTGTATTTTTCAATTTGTGAAATCAGTTCGGTCCCTTCATTATAAGAGTCAAAGCTAATCGTATCGGTAAAGGTCCAGCCATCGACCACACTGATAGATATTTTTGCTCCGAATTCCGTATGAGCTCCCGCCTTCCCCCGAACTATGGGACGGATATGTGGTTGATGAATACTTACGATGCGATCATCTACGCTTGTTACTTTGTTATCGTACATGTATTGCTGTTGTTGATAAAGTGTCCCGATCACCAGAAGTTCACGATATAAACTAGGCTTCAATAGAGTAAGATCGGCATACTTTTTGAGTTCATCTATACTGGCGAGGTTCCTCCTTACGCAATGGAGTTGTCTGTTAATCACCTCACGTCTTTTCTTTTTCGAAACACGTTTTTTTAGAACAATACTTAAAAAGCTTTTCCTGCCATCTTCACGATAAGTTCGAGGCTTAACTTTATCTTCTGTATTTGAGCGATGACACCAAAGGATATCGATTACTTCCTCAGTTTTTTCACGGGCTTTATTTAGTAACCCAAGGTCAGTTGGGTAGTGAATATCAGCAGGAACACAACTGGCATCAACAATTAAAGAACCCTTATTTGATGGAGGATCATTGTCTGAATCATCATTAGAATCCTCTTCTTTTTTACGTGTCGCTGTATGCAGGAGTTCGTCAATGTCTTTAATGTCCTGAGCGCCAAAACGCTTTCGAAAATGAGTCATCATGCTCGAATCAAAAGGTGCTTCCTGTTTATATCTTTCAAAGCCCAAGAAATATTGAAGATAGGGATTTTCAGAAATCATTTCTATCGTTTCTTCATCAGTTAAACTTAGCTTTACTTGAATGATAAGGGAACCAAATGCAGTTCTTGCAGGAAGAGCTTTGGGCCCAGTATGACTGGTGAAATTTAGTGCATAAATTTCTTCGACATCTGTCCAAGGTATTATCGCTGCTAACTTGACCCAGCGATTATTGATATTGAGTGTACCATCTAGAAAATAAGGTAAATTGGCCATTTTGGGCTCTGAGCCCGTATTTTTATACATCTTATGCAAACCTAATGACTGTTTTGAGGGGTTTTGTTTACATATAATATAGCATGAATTACACTTATCTCATTGTATATAAGTTATTTATATCTTAATCAGTGAGCCCTAAATAGTTAGTTATAAGTTATTTATAAACTTTTTATGCTTTTCTGGGAAAGAAAAAGCGTTTTATGCTTTTCTGGGAAAGAAAAAGCGCCATCAATTTTTCTATTCGTGGATAATAGATTATTGCCAATCACTCAAGCTGTGCCTTATTCTACTTCAGCTAAAAAGAAAAGTTATCGACCATTTTTTCACTTATAACTTATTTATAAATAGTTAGTTGTAAATTATTTATAAACTTTTTATGATTTTCTGGGAAATTTTATGATTCTGGGAAATTTTATGATTACTTTTCTGGGAAATAAAAAGCGCCGGGAAATAAAAAGCGATCTAAAGAAAGCCGATACCACTGATTAGACTTATCACACCTTATTTAATTCGTACTACACACCCGAACTTGTTCTTCGCGAGTCGTCACTCCCGCTTCGACTTTTTCGTTTGCGTTTTCCGCAATTGTCTGCATGCCTTGCGACACCGCAATTGCATTAATCTGACCACTATCTTTTTGTTCCATAACGGCATTTTGTATACGCTGATTAACTTCTAAGAATTCATAAACCCCAACGCGACCTTTGTAGCCTGTATTGGCACATTTCCTGCAAGGGAAGTTCTCTTCTTTACCACCACAAGCCGAACACACACGACGTAAAAGACGCTGTGATAGTACTGCGACTAGTGATGAGGCGATCAGAAAATTCTCGACTCCCATATCTTGCAAACGGCTAATTGCCCCTGCGGCATCATTAGTGTGAAGTGTCGAGAGCACTAAGTGCCCTGTGAGAGCCGCATTGATACTAATTTCCGCTGTTTCTTTATCACGGATTTCGCCCACTAGAATAATATCGGGGTCCTGACGGACAATGGAGCGCAGACCATCAGCAAAACTTAAGCCAATGGACTTTTTAACTTGAACCTGGGTAATGCCATTAATTTGATATTCAATGGGATCCTCAATCGTAATGATTTTCTCATTACCACTATTGAGAATATTAAGCGCACAATAGAGCGTCGTCGTTTTACCTGAACCCGTGGGCCCCACGACAAGTACAAGACCATAAGGCTTTTTAATTTTCGCTATAAACTTATCCTTCAGCACGGCAGACATACCAATACTTTCTAAAGTGAAATCTTGGAGATTCTTTTGCAACAAACGCATCACAATTGATTCTCCGTACATGCCTGGCAAAGTATTCATTCGCACGTCGATCGCTTTACCACTAATGGATAATTCAATACGACCATCTTGGGGGATTCGACGTTCGGCAATATTAAGACCGCCAATCAGTTTTAAACGTGAAGAAATGGCGGCAAATTGCTGAAAAGGTGGCGTGAAGTGAGTATGTAAAATACCATCAATACGATAACGAATATTCAATTGACCATCGCCGGGTTCAACGTGAATATCACTCGCACCCAATTCAACAGCTCGACTAAAGACATCGTTTACCAAACGAACGATCGGTGCCTCCTTGGCCATGTCTTCTAGAGACTGATTCGCCTGCTCATCAAACTCGTTGAGTTCATCGGATTGGTGATAAAGTTCATTAATCTTACGAGAAATAAAGCTCTTACGCATCAGCTTGGGCTGAATTTCTTTATTGTATAGAACTTGCCACTGCTTACATTTTTCATCGAGTTGAAAAAGGCTACAAAATGCCAAGTCAATTGTATAGTCATCTTGAGCCAAGGGTAGGCAGAGGGCGGCATCCAGGTATTCGTGGCTCACATTTTTCATCTTCTCTAAACTAGAAACTGTCTCTTCAAGGATGTGCTCAAGTCCACTTTCTTGTGCGAATGCATTGATTAAACGCTCTTCACTCAATTCTCCCGATTCAAGGAGTTCATCAAGATCCTTGGCCTCCTTTAAATCAACCTTTAGCTCATGTGAAAGCTTATCGAGCAGGTCCTGTTCATTAGAAAAATTCACGGAACTTCTGGCGTTTCATTTTTGAATTTCATCGCATTGCCATAACGATTGACAACATCTTGGAAATCACTCTTTTGCTCAATCACTGTGGCTTTAATAAAGATTACCAACTCCTTTTCTCTACTTCCTGTTGTGGCACTTTGAAAGAGGAAGCCTATACCTGGAATATCTTTCAAAAATGGAACCCCACTGGTACTTTCACTCGCTACTTTTTGAATAATGCCACCTAGTAAAATAGTTTCATTATTCTTAATCAAGAGTTTCGTTGTTACTTTATTCTCATTAAAGGATGGCGAATCAATCAAAACTTCTTCTGGAGATTGTTCAACAATACTTGATATTACTATTTCTGTATCTAAGGTTACGTATTTATCTGCTGAAACCTGTGGTAACACTCGAAGAAGCACACCCGTACTCCGATACTCAATTTGCTCAAAATCATTATTTGAAGAAGTTGATGTAGTACCCGCTCTTACGGGGACATTTTGGCCAATGTTAATTTCCGCTTCTTCCCCATTGAGAGTTAAAATATGCGGAGTAAAGAGTAGTTCGGAGGATGAATCGCCCGCAACCGCCTGAACAAAAGCAAATTCGTTATCAACCCCAGCTGACTGTAGCAGTAAACTAATCCCTGGATCTAAGCCCCCCGGAGGGCCAAAACTTGGTGTGTCTGCCGTACTACTACCGACACCGACGCCACTTTCATTATCGCCACTACCAAATTTATCCGTAGCCGCATACTCAAAACCAAATTCTAGTCCTTCTCCGAGCTCGACTTCTACGGCGGTCACTTGAATCATTACCTGCATGGCTGGAGCATCGAGGTGGCGTAAGATCGCCTTCACCATGGAATAAGTTTTGGGCTTGGTACGTATCACCAATTGATTTCTGCGACTATCCTCAAAGATAGTGACAGGTTCTTCAAATAGAGATTTTATAGAAGTAACATCACTGGAATTTGTCGTATTCCTGTTTGTTGTCGTCCTATTCGGGGTCGTGCGGTTATTCGTATTATTTGTCGAGGCACGGCTGGAAGTCGAATTAGAAGCATTCGTTTGAGGTGAGGCCGCATTGGCTGAATTAGGGAAAAAGAGTTGCAGAGCCGCGACTAAATCGGCTGAGATACCATGACGTACGGGATAATAAAAAACTTTTGTAGCACCCTCAGACTCTGCGGTATCTAAAATCTGAATCCATTTATAAACTTCATTTAATACCGCTCCTGAAGGGGCTGAAGCCACAATGATCTGCATACGATCAATGGAAGCCATTTTAACACCTGCACCTTGATTCTCTCCCGCAGCAAGTGAAAAGCCTAAAACGGGAATGGCGCTTTGTAACTCTGCCAAAAGTACCGCTGAATCAATAAAACGGCATCTATAAGCGATCTGTGGCCAATTGCTCTGACCATTGGCGTCCATTGTCTGTAAAATCGTATTGAGGCGATCCATGTTGGCACTCGTCTCAACTATAAGTAATGCATTACTTGAAGGAATCACCGAGGCCGACGCATTGGCACTCATAAAAGGCTTAAGGATTGGCAAGGCTTCTGCTGCAGTAATATTTTGCAGTGAGTAATAAACAATATTCACATTGCCCTGAGCTTGTCCAGGTACACTTGCTAAAGCATCTTGAGCAATTTTTGTTAAAGGAAAGACCCGAATAATTCCAGCTTCATCGATGGACGCATAGGCATTATTAATATATAGAACCTGTTCAAAAAGTTTCCAAGCATCATAAACGGTCATGCTATTTTCTAAACTAATACTCGATTTCACAAAACCTTTAACGCCTGGATCTACCAAGTACTGAAAAGAAAGCACCTGACTAAACTCATTAATAACAACCCCAAGCTCAACATTGTCCAAAGTTAGGAATACACTCACTTTCTCTTCGAAAGTCTTTGGATCTGGTGCTCGTTCCTTCATCAGATCTGCAAGGCGTTTGAGCTTTTGCATTTCGTAATCTTTGCTTCCATCGCGATTCGGCAAAGTGAAATTACGACTTCCATCCACACCCTGCAAAGGAGAAATCACTTCTATAACTCCATCTTTGGGCATACCTTGCTCTGTATCAACTGGAATCGCTTGAGCATTCTTGGAGAGATTGATCTCCATCTTTGTTGTTTCGGCTAGTTCTTGCTTGTCAACTCCCGAACAGGAGATAAACCAAGTCGTTATCAGCAGGCTATATATTGTTTTATTTAAAATCACGATTCGTACCTAAATTAGTTTTTCAAAAATTTTTAAATTGTTTCAAAGTTTAGCGTTTTTTCTTTTTTTCATCTTGTTCAACTTTATTTTTATTCTTTTCTTGTTCTTCACGCATCTGACGGAAACGCTCATACCTTTTTTTCCTTTCTTCCCACATTTTCTTATCAGCAATTGCTTTACTCTTAGAACTTGCACCACCCTTTTTCTGGTAAACTTTAGTAATTTCTTTCTGTGTTTTTTGTTCCAAGTCAGTAGCTTTTTTCTTCATGGAAGCACTAAAATCTGCATCATAATCAAAGCCCAAAGTTACATCTGCATAGAGTGTATGATCTAGCACTACGTGATCGTCGTGAATTTCATAGACCACATAACCGCTATCGGAGATTTTATCTTCATAAGTATACGAATACGCAGCTGCATCATTACTTCCTTCGAGCACAATAACGGCTCGTTTCTTGTCCCCCACACCTGTAATACCCCTTAGGATAAAGCTATGCGGCGAAGCCTGTGGCGCTTCCTCTACTGGGACTTCTTCCACTACTGGACTTACAGGAGCTTCTGTTTGTTGACGAGAAAACGGTAAAGCCTTTAAAAAAGAACTCGGCTCATTACTTTCCTCGTCTTGATTGTTCTGTGGAGACTCAGAAACTATCTCTTCGATATTCATTGGAGGGAGTGGCTTGCTGTTGAACTTCATCTTCTCCTGGAGAGGGAAGGTCGCTACTACTGCACCTAGACAAGCGCATACAATTAATAATGATTTCATAAGGCTTCCTTTTCTAGTTCTTTATCTGGTATATAAACATACGCTCGTAAAACTGCACTCACCCGCAACTGCCCAGCATGCTGGCTTAAGCTAAGTGAAGCCCAGTGATATAACTTCTCATCCTTTTCCAAAGACTTTGTAAGCTGATAGAAATTTTCTTGGTCTGCGGTAATTAAAACTCCATTTACCGAGAAATCGATAGCTCGAATGGACTCCAAGCCTTTGATTTGCTTTTCTCTTCCAACTGCAACGGTTAAGGCGGTAAGACCACTCACTTGAATCAACTCACGCAAGTTTTGGTGAACTAAACTTCGAGGTGAGTCCCCTTCTTCGTAAGCCCAAAGTCCCTGCTCCATATCTTTTTTTGCTTCAAGTAACTTTTCAAACTTCGCTTGCTTAGCCAGCTGTAAGTTCAAACGATTATTTGTTTTCTGTAAGTCGAGCTCCAGTGCTGCGCTTGAAGCCCCTCCTACTTTAGTCGCAGAGTTTTTGTTCTTATCAAAATAAACAAAAGCTAACAAGAATACCATAAGTATTGATAGGATGATTTTTCGACGTGTATCAGTCATGGTCAACTCCTTTCTCATTCAGAGTTAAGTTCAACTGAAGTGATCCCTTTCTTTGGCTGATGGGAATATCCTTGGTAAAAACATCAGAAGCCACAAAGGCATTATAAATTTCTTTTGTATCCAAGACACCATCTTGGCTCGTTAGTTCACAATTCACTGAAAGACCATCTGTTCTCAAACTTTTGATCAGGTACTTAGCGGGTAACCTCAAAGATAATTCATCTAAAATAGCTCCAGGTGAATAAGCCTTTTCAAGGATGCTTGAATACTCACTATTAAGTTCATTAAGGTACTCAAAGGCTTCTTCATCGACCTGAGGAGTTGCCGACTGAATTTGCGCAATTCGCGATTTCAGTTGCGAGCTGTATTGGTTTTTGCCTTTGTAATAAGTCAAACCCGTCATGAGCAAAGAGGTCAACACATAAACCATGCAGGCCACCATGATGTATTTACTCACAAATCGATGCTTCAGACGACGCCCTTCGGGCGGCGTTATCATCGTTTTCTTGAGGACGTTCATATCATTCGACAAACAAAAGGAGGCGACTTTTAATGCCTGTTCAAATAGAGCCTCGTCATTTTCTCCTTGCTTATTGACCAAGCCTTTCAAGTCATCACTTAACTCAGGAAGAGATGAACTCGACACGAAAAAATCAAAGGCCATCTCATGAGTTGCTAAGATGAATTCATCCCATGCTTCATAGCTAATCACACTGAGCTGACAAGAATCTTTGTCTCGATAATAGCCCCATTGCACAGCATCTACTGGCAAAGGAATTTTATTACCAAGTTCAAAACTCACCGCATTACGCAACTCTTTGGCGGCAAGCTTTGGCAAAGCTAAATTGACGCTCACACTTAAGCTGCCCTCATCGCACAAGACAAAATAATCATTTGCGCTTATATCGAGGCTTTCTTGTAACGAACTAAACTCATGGTCGCCATCTAATATACGCGACTTGATTAACTCTAAACCGGATCGGCTTTTGGCCACTTTCATGGCGAGGTGACGACCACTTTTTGCCAAGCAGAGAACAACAATATTTTTATTAAACAAACTCATTAAAATGCACCCCATTCCCAATAAGAAATACCATTAAATTTCCCCAATCTTGCAGGCCCTCGTGAATTCAATTGAAGCAATACCGTGCGGCTCACTGGTGCTTGCGCGCCCTGATCCGTCACTTTGACACTTAACTTATAAACTCCTGATTCTTTAAAGGAAAAAAACTTGCGCAAACGACTGTAGAGATTCGGCATACCTTCAGAGAACGGGACTCGTTCTTCGGACCACAAGCGTTTACCTTCCAGTAATTCTTCTACTTCATCTTCTTGAAGATTGGCTCGTAGAATCACTTCCGATAGACTTGCGGAATAGAAATTACTCTTATTTTTTCTAGAGATTTTCACTCCTTGAGGAGGAAAAGGAGCGAGTAATTGGCTGAAGTCAAAATTAAGCTGAGTCTCTTCGTTGAGCTCTGTAATCACATTCTCGATCCCTGGCACCCACAACACTTCTTCAGCATATTGCATGGGAGCTCGACGTGGCATATCAAAATCAGCGTATTCTTCTGCTTTCTCCAAGTTGCTTGAACTCGAATAAAGTCTGAGTTCATCGAAAAATTTCAAGACGTCTAAATCTTGACTATTCTCTTCATTTAACCAATTCCTCTTCAAATCAGCAATGGCCTTGCCATCTAATTTACCCGAAAAGGAAAAGCCCTTGTAAGCATCTTCAATTTTTAAATGAAACTCCTGCCCATCTTCGCTACTTTCAACGCGCCAAATATTATCTGCCGTAAAGACGGCTTCATCTTCTTCTAAGATCTCGCGGTCAATAACACGGTTTTTATTGAGGCGGATATCAGAGTATAGGTTCCAAATACCTTCGGCCATTCGGCTTTCCGCTAAGTAATGATTATCAATTTGACGGCTGCGGATCAAAGACTGCCGATAACTCAAATTAGCCACTGCACTCGTTTCTCCCGAAAACATAAATACCATCATCATAATCATGATCACTATAATTAAAACAGGTCCCTTCATTTGAGTTCCACTCCGTTTTGCCATTGGCCCAAGCGTTCATAACGACCGTTACCAGATGTACGCCACATGAAGTTTTCCGAAACTCCGTTTTGCCAATTAACTTTCACCCAAACCGCTAAGGGAAGATCAACGCGAAGTTCGTCCCACTCAGCCTGCCACTCAGGCAACAAATCAGCTTGGTTTTCACCCGCCGTTAATTCGTGCTCAATTCCTGCATACGATAATTCCACACTATCGACTTCTCGGGCTAAGATTGAGTACAAAGTTTCATCTTCCACAAACTCGACTCCCTCAGTTAAGGGCCGCATTTGATAACGCACCACTAACTGAGCCTCATCATCCACATAGAGTTCGCAAAAACGAAATGCCCCGTCCTTAAAGTTTTTAACGCTTCCACGACTCACAAAACGCATGCTATCGGGAAGTCCCAAAAATAAATTTTGCTTACCTTCCTCTGCCTTCCACCAAAACGGCTTCATACTTGTGATCAGTCTCTGCAGCGTTTCATCCACACGAATAATTTCTTGGACGTGCTGATGGCGATCATTGACTGAATTATAAGTCGAAATTGAACCTACATTTAGGCTCACACCCGCGGCTGCCACTAAAGCAAATAAAGAGACAGAGATAAGCATTTCTAGGAGAGTGAATTTTTGTTTCATTGCACGAGCTCCACGGGAAGAAATTTGCTCACGTAAGTCTCGTCAATCACTTCGTCTTTGTAATAAAGCTGAACCCAATACTTCTTGAGTGTCCAGCGTCCCTCAGTCTGATCCTCGCTCTGCTCCAATAATTCATGTTCATCAATAAGTTCACAGCTCGCAGAGTAATCTTCTGGCAATAATTCTACTGGTTCAGGGGCATCAGCTCCCCACAAGAGATAATATTCACAGGCGAGAGATTTTAGATGCGCCCGCCCCCACTGACTCTCACCCTCATACACCATATTTGCGGACTGCGCACTTATTTTAGAATAAAGCACAGCCCCGGCGGATAGAATAACTGTCGCCAAAAGCACTTCGATTAAACTGAAATTTTTATTCTTCATCGATTATCAACTGGCTATTGAGGCGATCGACCTGGATAATAAAAGTGGACTTATCAGCTCCCACGACAAATTCAGTGCCCGTTGCTTCACCATCGGGATAAAATACAAAAGCTTCCTCAAGCTCTGTTGCCCACGTGCACGTCTCTGGGAGTGAAATAGCTTCCTCTTCAAAGTCCTGTGCTGCTTCAGAATTTTCCTTATTGATGGAGTCGAGAAAATCGATGCGAATTTGTTTTTTACCCTCATCGTCTTCAAAGTTTAACGCCACTGCACGGCCAGACATCTTAGCTTTTAAGCGAGCTTCAGCAAAGGATTTAATGATTTGGTTTTTCACTACGACGCGGTCAACAGGTCCATAAGAACCTGAAAAACGCTTGAGAACTACCACCGAAACCATCGCTATGATTCCGATAACTATCAGTAACTCAAGAAGTGAAAAACTTTTACGCATTAACGCTTGATTTCAGGCACAATAATATCGGCGTTTGGACCTTCACCACCTGGCTGGCCATCGGCACCATAGGACATCAACTGAAAACCATAACGATTATTCGAAGTCTTTTCATAAATAATGGCATTATTCCACTGATCCACGGGGACACTATCGGCCTGCTGCTTCCAGCCTTTTAGGTCACGCGTATTTTCAACGAGTTCATCCAGTGCTTCAGGAAGTTGTCCCGTATTCAGCTTAAATAAATCAATCACACCCGTGAGGTTACTTAACTCAGATTGTGTGAGGTTCACTTTGGCTTCATCACCCTTACCGAGTATGCGGGGTGCGACAATCGCGACAATCGCAGAGATAATCGTCACAACAATAATAATTTCGATCAATGAAAATGATTTTTTCATGTGTTTTCCTTTTGTATTTAAGCTAAATTTGTAAGATCTGAGATGGCCAAGAACATCGTAATGACAATGAGGCCCACCGAACCGCCCAGAAAGATCATCACCAGCGGTTCAAAAGCGCTAAGAAAGTTTTTTATGGTTTGTTTGAGGGATTTTTCATAGGCTTCCGCAACGCGCTCCACCATTTCGTCTATCTTCCCTGTCTCTTCCCCAACGGTAAACATTTTTCCCGTTGTCCCTGAAATATAATCAATGCTGCTAAGAGCGGATGATAAACTCTTGCCTTGTCGAAGTTGTGCTGGCAACTGACTAAAATCTTGACGAATCTGACTATTATTGATCACTTTTTCTGAAATCTGTACTGCCTTCAACATGTGCACTCCATTGCCAATCATAATTCCCAAAGTTCGAAAAAAAGTGCTCAGCTCAGCGGTCACAATGAATTTGCGTAAAAAGGGGATTTTCAAAAAGAGTTGGTCTTTGATTTCTTTTAAATTCTCACTCTTTAAAAAGTAAATAAAACCCGCAAGGGCTAGCAGAGTCGAAACACCAAGAATCGCAAAATTATCCTTCAAAAAGAATGACACATCAAACAAGATCGCTGCCAAGCCACTTGGCTCCGTTTTTGCCTTAGCAAAGGTCTGGGCAAACTGTGGCACAATAAATGCCAACATAAACACGAGCACCGAGAGACTTATAAAACCTACAATCAAAGGATAAACACTGGCGGAAATTACATAAGAACGCGTTTCTTTTTTCTCTTGCAAGTAAATGTGCAAACGTTCCAACACCGCACTCAAAGTTCCCGACTCTTCACCCACCATGACGAGGTGTGTGTAAATCTTTGGGAAAAACTCAGGACGATCACCCACTAAAACCGAGAATTTCTGCCCCTCGTGCAAGCCTTGGCGCAAATGGCCCACAAAAGCTCGGCCATGTTCATTCTCTAAACTCTCTTCTATAATTTCTAAACTGCGCTCTAAAGTCACTCCAGCTTTTAGCAAGGAAGATAAGTTTTCAGTAAACTCCTCTAACTTAATCCCCTTACTCGATGAAAAACGTGCCTTGCCTTTTTGTCCCTCCCCCAAATAAGCCAAATAAGTCATTTGCTGACTACGCAAACGGCCCAAGGCCGAATCACGACTTTGGGCATCTATCGAAACTTCCTGCTGAGCACCAGAAGAATCGAGAACTTTAAAACGATGTAGCGGCATTAAACTTATTCTCTATTTGGCTTACAGAATATATATACGACAAAAACAACTCCTTTCTTACTAATCGCAAAAAATCCCTTAATCTTTCACAAGGAGCTAAAAATACATTTTTTTATCATTTTTTCTCCCTCATAAAGGACAAAAAATGCTTAAGGCTTGCTAGTTCTTTAACTTAAAATTCGTATTTTCAAGAAAACACCCATCATCAGCTCGACTTTACAGCTCTTCATTGATTTAAGTCTTATTGATTAAACCTTTTAGAATCAAACGCTTACTTATTTCTTTTGGGTTCTTTCTCATTTTTTGTGGATAGATGCTCCAAGGAGTATTGTTAAGCTTATCAAAATAGGAGCTAATGATGACCGAACAACTTTTTGCAGAAATGTTAAATCTCGGGGATAAATGGGAAGTTAGTAAACTAGAAGTTTTGGCAGAGCAATCATGTATTGAAGTGACAATTAAAGATACAGCTAAACTTTTAGAAGGTATGGAATGCCCTTGTTGTAAGAGAACCGATTTAATTATAAAAGATCATGCAAATGAAAGGCTATGGGATCATCTACAAATGTGGACTTATAAAACTGTATTAAAATGCCGATTGCCTCGTGCCCTTTGTAAATCCTGTAAAAAAACGTGGACAATTCGAGCTCCTTGGGAAGGTGTCAATAAACATTCCAGTAAAGACTTTGAGGCATTAGCCTTGACCCTCATGCGTCATATGCCCGTGTCAAAAGTAGGTAAATTAATGAAAGTTGATGATCAAAAATTATGGAGGATTCTAAGAGTATATATTGATAAAGAACGGGCCAAACTTGACTGGAGTGAACTCACGAGAATTGGAGTAGATGAGTTGAGTATCGCAAAAGGTCATCGTTATGTAAGTGTTTTTGTGGATATGGAAAACCATAGTGTTCTATTCGCTGCAGACGGCAAAGATGCACAAGTTTTTGAACAATTCACCGAGGAACTTTACCTGAAAGACGGTCACCCTCATGCAATTACTGAAGTTAGCATGGATATGAGTCCCTCTTATAAAAGTGGCGTTGATTCAAATATGCGCAATGCTCGTAAAGTATTTGACTACTTCCATATTGCACAAAACTTAAACAAAGCAATTGGCAAAGTTTGTTCCAGAGAGCGCCGTACAAAAGGTGATATTCGAAACCTCCTAAAAAAGCCTCGTTTATTTCAAAAGAACAGAGACAAACTCAAGGAAAAAGATCAGCAAACTATAGAAAAATTAAAAGAGCTGAACACTGCAACAGCCATGGCATACCAAATGCGCTTAAGTCTCCAAGATATTTTTAAAACGAAGTCCGAAATCAAAGCTTTGTTAGGGTTAAAAGCATGGATATCTTGGGTTCATAATGAAGCTGAAAAAGAAATGTGGAAATACTTTTTAAACCCTCTAAAGAAATTTGCCGAATCTCTTACAAAACATTTTGATGGAATTATTGCTCGATGGAGGCACGGAACAAGTAATGCTGTATTGGAAGGAATTAATTCCGTTTTCTCAGCAGTTAAAAGACGGGCCAGAGGGTTTAGATCTAAAGAATATCTAAAAATGATGCTCTATTTCACTAAAGGAAATTTAACTGGGATACCAAACCTCATCCCCTCAAAGTGAGAAAGAACCTTCTTTTGTTACAAATAGCAAAGTCTACTTTTATCCAAAGTAAGCTCTTTAGTGAAAAGTATAGTCAACATCGGATATTCTTCTGCAATGAGCATAAATTTACTCCAAAGCAACAGCTTCAGCAGCTGTCCACTTTTTCTTCTTCAGAAATAACTCATTCACAATCGTCCTATCTAATTTAGAAAAGTCACCTAATTCATACAACGCCCGACATATTAACTTGAGGCGAGCAGTATAAAGTGAAAAAACCTGCAGGTCAGTCATGTCCTGCAATCCTCCATTAAACTTTCTTAAGCAATAGATGAAACTTCTTTTTAAGCGCTCTCCTAAAGAATTTTTCTTATTAAAATCAGACCATGATGTGAACTCATACTCACTCGGTGTTTTGACCATTTGTGCTCGAACGGCATTCATTTCCACATACTGCATACAGTGTATTAATGATTTTGTATCTTTAAGTAAAACTGACTTAAAATTATGATTGAAAAGTTGACCTCTTCGACTTCGATCCCCCTGCTTATTGTACCATCGGGTAAAGCGTTTTTGTAAATTCCCCATGAAATCGCTTAAATCGTTTAAACGAAATCTAAAATTGCGCACTTCGCAACTTCGAGCATCCAAAGGGTATTTTCGTCCACGATACTTTTGCTCACGCAAGGCGAGCTCTTTTAGACTCAACTTAAATTCAAGATCTTTTTCTCGACAAATAATAAAATGAGCATGGGTACTCATGATGGTGTAACAGAGACATTTCAGTTCATAAATCTCTTCTAGCCAGAAAAATAAATCCTTTAAGCGACGTTTATGTTCTGCTTGAAAAGCATAATTACTATTCCCAAAGGTATTGTCAGGAACTTTGATTATTACATGATAAAAACTTAGATCACTTTCTGTATCCAAATAACGTTTCATTAAAGCTCTCCTTACTGATTAACTTTAATAAATACGCTAATATTTATTTGTGCAAATTTACTCGACAAATTCAGCTAGATAAATAAGGCATAAACTATTCAACAAAAATGGGATACATTATTTTTTATCTTTTCTGGGAAACTAATCCTCACTTGGAAAAGTCTGTTTTAGTTCTTCAAAATTTGTCCAATTTGTGCTTGTTGTCAGTTTAAACCATTCCCACAAAGATTCTGCAGAACTTGCATGGGAGTCGGTAAAGTTTCTGACTGTTCCTCGCGATAAAACCTGCATTAATATATTCTTATTGGACCAAACAACAACTAAAAATTCCCAATTTGGAAATTTAAGAATAGTCAATCTTATTCAATAAGCAAATCATATGATTTATTTTTTGTCTTTATCGCGTCAGCGCTTAGTGACGACCAGCGGGAGGCCAAGGCATTAGAATCAGCTAAAAAGAAAAAAGTACCGACGTTTTAAGTGTCGATACTTTTTCTGTAAGTTGTTGATTTTATTTAGTCTATAAACTTTTTTTAGTTTTCTGAGAAAGGCTCATCCATTGGGGGCTTTTGCTTAAGGGTTTAAAAAAAGTACCGACGTTTTTAATGCCGATACTTTTTCTATAAGTTATTAATTTAATTAAACCTATGAACTTTTTTTAGTTTTCTGAGAAAGGGTCATCTCTCTCACGAAGTACTCCTACTTCACAACACTCGCTGTAATAACGAGGAAAGGTTGCCAAAATGTTTTAAAAGCTTTGGGGGCTTTTGCTTAAGGGTTTAAAAAAAGTACCGACGTTTTTAATGCCGATACTTTTTCTATAAGTTATTGATTTAATTCAACCTATGAACTTTTTTTAGTTTTCTGAGAAAGGGTCATCTCTGAGAAAGGGTCATCTCCGTTGAGGATTACCTTGTTTTATACGGTGATTTTGAAGAAGGTTCTACTTATCAATTAGTTAAAACAGGTAAATCTATTTCCATTAGAGTTGATGTCGATAAAATAAATCCCATGGATGAGAGTTTTGATACTAGAAGTGCCTATTCAGCCTTAAGTGAAGCTTCAAAGCTTAAGGAATATTGGGAAAGCATTAGAAACGATTAATGATTAACTAATGCAATATACTATTCTAAAGAAACCCAACCGAAAGACTGCAAAAGTCATAGTCGCTCCCGATAATTCAGTAAGTATCCTTGCTCCCGATAATCTAAGTGATGATGAAATTGATAAGATCATTCAAAAGAAACGACTTTGGATTCTCAAGAAAAAAGCTCTGAATAATGAGGTTAGAAAACCCGCTAAAAGTAAAGAATACGTATCGGGTGAATCCTTTACTTATCTTGGCCGTAACTACCGCTTAAAGGTCTTAGAAGGTGATTATAAGCCTACCTCTTATGAGAGTGCAAGATTATGTGTATCAGTGCCAAAAGAAGCTAATAATGCGCACAAAGAAGAGTTTATTCGTGAATCAATTATCAATTGGTATAGAGAACATGCTCTAACCAAATTTAAGCAAAGAGCTAAGAAGTATAGCACACTTCTTAATGTTAAGCCCAAACAGATAAAGCTAGGTAATTTCAAAAGCCAGTGGGGATCATGCCACCAAGATAAAACAGTAGTCTTCAACTGGAAGGTCATCATGGCTCCAATTAGTATTGTGGACTATGTAGTAGCTCATGAATTATGCCATCTCATTCATCACGATCACTCCAAAGACTTTTGGAGATTATTAAGTAAAATCATGCCCGATTATGCCGAACGAAAAGACTGGTTAAGGATTAACGGAGCTTATTTGGAGCTGTAGTCCCCAATATTACCCCAAAAACTTTTACACCACCTGTATGAACCACACTGGATCTCACTGTAACTCACACATAGTTTTTGTACTTAAAACGGCTATTTGACCGTGGTTTTAAGTGGGTTCAAGTCCCTCTTCCACTATCAATAAGCTTATCACGTCCTCACAACCCCATCAAAAACACCTCAACCCACAAACCCCACCACGCACACACTTAAACCCCATCAAACCGCCTTTAAAACGCTTTAAACCCATTTCATTTTTAAAACCATCTAAACACAAAAAAAGGCAACCCTTCCTCACGAAGTACTCCTACTTCACAACACTCGCTGTAATAACGAGGAAAGGTTGCCAAATTGTTTTAAAAGCTTTGGGGGCTTTTGCTTAAGGGTTTAGAAAAAGCACCGATGGTTTTGGGGGTGATACTTTTTCTGTAAGTTATTTGGTGGGTTGGTCTTCATCGGTTTTAGTTTTTGGAGGGAGAGATTTAACTTCTGACTTATTTTTATTGTCTCCTACAATTTCTCCTTCTATCTGAGATGATTCTACCAATTGTTTTAACTCAGGGTACGAATATTGCATATACTTAATTTGTCGCTTTATATCTTTTGTAGGATTTTTGATTTTTAGAAGTGCATCAAAGAAAATAAGGTACGCTTTCTTATCTCTAAATGTTCCATAATAACTTGTCTTACTATACTCACCGTTAGGCCAAACTATATAATCACCTTTGGTTTTAGATTTATGTATGATTAATTCATAGCCATAATTACCTAAAGAAATTGTCCAATAGTTCTCTTCGGATTGATTGAAAACTATATAACTAATTGATTCACTACTTCGAGGGTAAACACTTCTATCAAGATGTGATTTGAGTTTACTTTTTAGATTTGATTCGGAAAAATTGTAGTCGGTTAGTTTCAAACACCTCTTATTATCATCTAACATTTTACTACTATCTTTTTCAAATATTATATATTCACAAAAAGTAAATACTTCTGTAGCATAAACATGATAAGATAAGAAAAAAATAGTTAATATAGTTATTTTTTGCAATTTAACACAAAATCTCTGCATAAGCTACCTCCACAATCTTTAGCACTTTTTTGTAAACGACCACTTGGACCAGGTTTTCTCCAAGTAGAGCATATAACTGCAAATCTTACGTTTTTACAGCATCCCCCTTCTTTTTTACAAAATGATTTCGCATGACGTATAGCCTTCTTCACTGCAATCTTAATAGCTTGTTTAACAAATTTACAATGTAAATAGCCGTTATCTTCCTGTTTAGTGTATGTGAAGTTTCTCAGTAGTTTATCAAATGCACCTACCATTCCCCCAATTTGATTTTTTTCGGGTACACTCTCATTATTACCATCAGGGTGGCAACTAACCGCACCCATTGCATCACATTGTTTAGGGTTTTGCTTATCGATCCATCTACCAGTTTCATAATGGTGTCCTACGAAAATCCTAACTTGACACTTTGTCCCACTCGGATCAACACTTAAAAATTGAGCAAAATACCCCGCATATAAACTCGCACCATCCACATAACCCAATGGATCCCTACTCACAAACCTACCCATTTCAGTATCAAAGTACCTTGCTCTAAAGTACCAAAGGTCACTTTCCATATCATATCTACGACCAGTGAAGCCATAGTCTGTTTTTAGCATAGTGGAAGTTTGATCTATCTCAGTTCCATTGGAGTCGTAGGCAGTACGTTCACCATAGGGACTGTAGGCATAGTATTCTACAAGTGCTCCGTTGGAGTCAGTTAAGCCTCTGAGGTTGTATTGACGATCTTGGTGAGCGTAGAGGGTATTTGAAATGCCTTCGGCAGGGATGATGGCGATGAGTTCGTCCACATAGGTGCCCCAGACGTACTTGCGGTGAGCCACCGCGGGCAGTAAAGCTCCAGTGTTCCCATCAACAAATAAATCAAATTCCATGCAGACTTTTTGATCACAGAGGACATAGAGGGTTTTTGAACCATCTAAATGAGACTTAGAGAGACGACGGCCT
The DNA here is from genome assembly GCF_000170755.1 of Lentisphaera araneosa HTCC2155. Classification (NCBI taxonomy): domain Bacteria; kingdom Pseudomonadati; phylum Lentisphaerota; class Lentisphaeria; order Lentisphaerales; family Lentisphaeraceae; genus Lentisphaera; species Lentisphaera araneosa. The sequence goes on along the minus strand of NZ_ABCK01000006.1, from coordinate 136,537 downwards.
AGGGCGTCGTATTCATAGCTTGGTGCATCTGCAGGATCCATCCCTGAGTAAAGAATCGACTGGAGATGATTATCAATATCCCAAGTGAGGGTTGAACCATACTTATTAGTAGTGAGGTTACCTTTGGCATCGTAGCTGTATGATGCCGGCGAGCCGCCGGCGCTCCCAGTAAGTTCGTGTACGCCATTATGCGTACGAGTATCAGTCAAACCATTGCGAGTGACGGATGACCAGTTACCAATGAGGTCGAGGTTCCATGACATTGATGATGCCGGCGAGCCGCCGGCGCTCCCAGAACGAGTCCATAGTGAGAGACGATCTTCATTGTCGAAGGCTGCCGTCCATGATAATGCCGAGTTGGAGCTCGGCGCTCCTTGGACGGTTTCTCCGGTGACGTTTTTGTTGGCGTCGTAAGCGTAGGTGAAGGATAATGCCGAGCTGGAGCTCAGCGTTCCCAGGGTATTGTCGTCATTGTAAGTGCGGTCTGTGGTGATCGCATTGCCGTATTCACGGGAAGCTTCTCGCATTGAGGCGTCGTATGTAAAGTCCACTACTGATGCGGGCGAGCCGCCCGCGGTCCCAGCGTAGGAGAGGCCTTCGAGGAGATTGCGGTCAGTGTAGGTCTTGTTGAGAACCGTGCCATCTGGGTATGTGCAGGAAGTTACACGATTAGCTACGTCGAAAGTGTGGGAGATTGTAAAAGAAGCCGGCGAGACGCCAGCGCTCCCAGAATGTGTTTGTGTTTCGCTCAAACGTCTACCTGCCTGGTCATAAGTGTAAGAAATAGTGTTACTATAACGACCCTTGGTGGCTGAAACAAGTCTGGAGGCGTCATCGTAGGTGAAGGTATCCGACGTGTTGTCGGAGTAATCACGATTGAGCATACGAGAAACCATATCGTAAGTATAAGTTACTGTATCTCCGAGTTGATCCGTCACTTGGGCTTTACGACCGAGGGCATCATAAACGGTACTTACAGTTGTTGAACCACCGGCACTTCCGGCTGGGTAGATAGTGGATGTTTGCAGATTACGTAGATCATAAACATAAGTTGTGACTGACGCCTGTGCATCGGTAATGGATGTGAGGTTATTATTGGCATCGTAAGCAAAAGTCGTTGTTCCGCCAATGCGATCAGTTTGAGAGATCTTACGATTACGAAGGTCATAGACGTATGTAGAAGTTTGGCCCTTTGCATCGGTGACTGAGACAAGGTTATTGTTGGCATCAAAGACTTTTGTGGTCGTTGAACCAGCGGTATCCACACAAGAGACATCGCGATTGCGAGCGTCGAAGATACAGTCTTGGCCGACACCAGAGGCATCGCGGTAAGAAATGCGGTTGGAATTCGCGTCGTAGGAAGCTGTGGAGATGTTTCCTAGGGCATCGACTGATTCTTGTACACGGCCCGCGCCATCGGCACGAGATTTTGAGGTATTATTAAGGGCATCGATGGAGGCTGTTTCCACGAGACCATTTGCGGAAATCGCATCGTAGGCTGTGGTATTCCAAGTAATCACTGAATAATTGGATGGCTCAAGAATGGCGGAAGCGACTGAGCGACCGAGGCCATCGGAGATCTGTACCGAGAGTTCACCAGCAGGATTTTGCACCATGACGGCTGAGCCATCAGATGCCGGCGAGCCGCCGGCGCTCCCAGGAATAACAATACCGTCGGCTGCGAGTTCCGCAATAATTGAGGCGAGTTCAGGGTGGCCCGTGACTTCATCAAAGTAGGTATAGAAAGTCGTTAAGCCTTGGGCTGAGTCGGTAGCGATTGGCACATTATTGGGGTCAACGTAGCCAAGAGGCTGAAGCCAAACCGTTTGGGCGACCATGCGATTGCGTGAGTCATAGAGGCGTGTGGTCTCGGTGAGAGTTTTAGCATTGATTGGATCGTGGTAAGTTCCTGCGTGAGCAAGTACGTCTTCCACTGCAGCTGAGTGCGTAATGTTGCCGTAAAAGTCATTATTGGTGATTGTTCCGTTACCTGCTTGGTCGATATTGGCTTGAGGACGACCACAGCATTGGTGCCACACAGATTGGCTAAAGTTACCTTTATAATCCGTCACCGTGTTTTGACGTTTGTCATCGTAGTAAGTGTAGTAGGAAGTCGCGGCGTCGGAAGTGCTTGCTGCCACAGTTTGCGAAGCCATAAGGTTACGGGCAGTGTAAGTCATTTCTGTACGAATGCCACGAGGGTCAATTGATGCTGTGACATTGGAGTTGGCATCGTATTCGCGAGAAGTAGAAGCTTGAACGCTTGAACCGACAGCTTGTGTTGAAGCAATCATACGACCTCGTGAGTCGTAAACCATCTCATGACGAATGCCACGGGGATCAATAGTCGCAGTCGTTAAACCTGTGGCATCAAGCTCATAGTCGGTGATCATAAATTTAGCATTTAATTGTGAGTCACGAGTACGACTTAAAATAAACCCCTCACCGCCTACTGAAGGTAAGTAATTATTCCAAGTTGTCTTTAAAGTTCTGATTAGTTTAGAATCGCTTTCTCTATAAGCATAAAAAGTACTATGGCCATAGGGTGATTTATCTTGTAAGAGTTTATTGTTTTTATAGACTTTTTCAGAAGTAAGTACGATGCCGTTTTTGGGGTAACGATTGGTTTTTACAATACGTTTGCGGTAGTCATACTCGTATTCTTTTTTCTCACCATTAATTGTACAAGACGCTTTTAGTTCCGTCCCCTGAACGTAGGTGCAGTTTTCAATTGATTGAAGATTAGGTGGATTTACTGTTTCTGATGAACCATCTGTATTCATAATCGAGTATGCTCTAATGGTCTGAATAGCACGGCCGAGTGAGTCGTAGGTATACTTGGTGGTGTTACCATTACGGTCCTTCGATTTTACAATGAGATTTGAATCTGCACCCGTTCCATAAATTCTTAACTCGGTTGATGCGTCGTTATAGGTAACTTTTATTACACGATCGCGATTATCGTATTCAAAGGCGGTTGTACGACCTAGAGCATCGGTAGATGATGTTTGACGACGTGCTGAATCATAGGTGTATGCAGCTTTAACAATTGAGCCAGAACCATTATCAGATGGTTCACGGATTTCGAGAATTTGGTTATTTTCATCATAAATATGTTCGGTCTTGTTGCCTTTGGCATCCCATTCGTAACGAAGAAGGTGTTGATTGATGTGACCCGCTGGATAATATTCGTAGAGATAGGTGGCGGTTTCGCTTGTCTCCTCAAATTCCTCGGAATAATCATCCGCAGTAGAAAGGTGAGTTAGCGCCGTGTCTGGGATAGCTATTTCCTGCTGATTTGAATCTAAGTCTAGTGTGTCTGGCCCCGTGTAAGTAATGTTTAAAAGTCCGAGTTCATCGTATTTTACATGGGTATAAAACTCGACACGAATTGAATGAAAACCCGAAGAAAGATTAATTGGAATACTTGAGTCCTTGCCCGCGTCTTCATCACTGGCTTTATTCCAAGCTTCATTATCGACTACTAATTGATCGTTAATATAGAGTTTTGCCCCACCCAAAGTGGTTTGTGAATAGAATGTGTAATCACCTGAATTGGTGATCTCTATTTGACCATCGAAAGAAAAAGCCATTTTGCCTTCACCATTATCGACATCTGAGTTGAAGTTGTGTTCAATGAATGAATCAAGTAAAGGAAGTCCTGCGAAGTCTGTAGGAAGCTGAGATTTACTACTATAAAAATATATCTTGGTATCCAAGCCAGGAAGATATTCTTGACCAACTAAGCCCTGCGGACTACAGCTGAGCCCGACTTTTTTACTGAGAAGATTACCCCAGTCATCATAAGTTTTTAGAGTTACTCGACCTTCGCGATCGCATTCTACTGTATCTTGTTGAAATTGATTTTTCTGCCATTTTTTGGAAGATCCATCAGCATAAGATTTTTTGGTTACAGATTTCTTGTCGTTGTATGCATAAGTATGGAACTCCCCTTTAATATTGCGGGCATAGGTTGGACGACTTTGAAAGTTGGCGGTAATAGATCCTTTTGTTTGAACAAATTTAGTTTCACTTTTAAAGTCAAAATCATAGTAGCCTGTATTTAAATCAATAGTATCGAAAGTCACCGTTGCATTAGGACCTAAGTAGCCATACCTATTGAATGTTGGGGTCACGTGCTTTATTTGTTGTCCACCTTCGTAAACAAGGCGATTGTTAATTTTATCTGGAGCTTCAAAATTTTGGTATGCCAGTTCTTCGTCATCACCTTTGGTCAGTTTGGTGATTAAGAGAGCTGCACTATTAAAGAAAACAACACCGTCTTGCCCGCTAGTATCGGCAACAAAGTTATTATCTAGATACACATGTTTGTTTCTGTGAGAAGCTTTTTCACCGGCTTCAAAAATAGAAAATTTTGTTAAATTATCCGATGTTACAGAAGTGGAAAAAGTTGAACTAGTACCATCGGGGTAATTGATAGATGAAATTGATCCTGTTTCTCCTGCCCCATAGTTGTATTGAATGGCAGATCCATTAGGCAATTGAATTGAAGAAACAACCCATTGAGAGTTCTTTTGTGTAGGGAAGTAAGTAAATGTAAGCTGACGATTATTATCATCGCTAATTGTTTCTATTTTTCTTTTTTCGCTAGGGTCATTTACCTGAGCATTTGCAGGAATTTGATAAGTTAAGTCTATACCGTAGCCACGCTGATCACGATAAGCGACAATACGCCCTTTTTTCATACCTTCTTCGACTTCATAGAGCTCGAAATGAAATGTGCGTTGACTTAGTGTGAAAACGACAGCTGTTTGAGCATCAATCATCGAGGTAGTAAGGTCACCGTTTGTGTCGTAAAGTTCCATGCGATCAGTTGTTTTAAGGTATGTATCCTTAAAGACATCGCCTTCTTTAAAATAACGGCGTACAGAAGTTTCGGCAGGCTCAAAAAAATCGATGCGCGTTTCTGGGTGAATGTCACCAACTTCAAATAGAGTTAAATTAGAATCCCAGTTAATAAATACACCGGGACCAAATGACCCCTGTTCCGACATATGTCTAAATTGGTGATAACGAACAATTCTTACCCCTGTTAGTGTATCTACTGGAGATGAGCTCCCACATGATGCACATGCTGTAGTTCCACTAGCAATACTGAAATCAGTTACATTGTGAATGTAGTTGTAAGTGAGGTTATCGATGATACTCCCGCCTGAGTTTGAACATGTATCTGGAGCTTCGTCATCTTCTTCATCTGTGCCGTCATCCTCTGTATCGTCACAACCAGGATCGTCTGGATCTTCATCGCCGCCTGACTCATCGCCGCCTGACTCATCTCCTCCAGAGCTACCATCACAGCCACCACCATTGCCACCACCCGTGACATTACAGCATAATTTTTTTGGTCCTGCTGACAAAGTTAATTGACTGAATGTAGCTAATAAAAGAATTATTAGACCTATTTTTTTAATCATTTCCATTTCCTCTTTATTCTATTTTTTAAAAGTTGTATTAACAATAAATTTTAGTTGACCTTTACAGGTGGGGCCACTTGCTAGTAATTTTGTATCTGCAATAGTTCCTGGCATGCCGTAAAAAGTGAATTTAGCTTCGCCATTGATATCGGCTTCTATAGTCTGATGAGTTAAGCCATTACCTAATTTACCCAAATCGAGGCTTGTAAGTGAAATTGGCATATTGGGCTCACCTTGGACAACTATGTGGGTAAAATTGCCCTGTTCGACTTCCTGATAGTAATGTGATAAACGCTTGAGTGTATACTTTGAACTACTATCACTTTGGTAAACTCTAGCAGGCTCAGCAGTTGATAGGTATTGTTTTTTATATTCTTTATCATTTAAGTAACGATTCTTTTCAAAAGGAAGGGGTTTAGCTAAGAGTGACAACTGAGTCGCATTTTCTTTAGGATCCTTGGCCGCCTCTACTGCACTTGCGAGCTGAGGGCTAGCGGCAATTTCTTGATTCGTAGTTGCAGGAGTTAAGCCATAGCCCTCTTCTAAGGCTTTATAATTTGTCTTTGCATAGGCTGTACCCGCAGGGTTTGCTGATTTATTATTAATTGAAGACGTCTTACTTGAATCTTCCGATTGTTTTAGACTGGTGTTGTCAATATTAACAATTGCAGAATTATCGTCAATTTTATTTGTGTTTGATTTAGCTGATGGTTCATTTTGCTTGATGGGATTTTTCTGCATCAAGTTGTATGAAACTATAATTGCGGCAAGCGCAATAGTGGGTATGAGTATTTTCCTCATGGTATCTCCAGTAATTTATAAAATTACCGAGTAAGTATCATTTAGTGCTGAAAATAATAGGCTTGAATTGTTAATGTAAAGTTAAGATGTGTCATGTTTTAGACTTTAAAATTAAATTGCATAAAGCTTTGTCATAAAAGGATTTTCACTGTTAAGATGTACTGTAGCATTCGATAACACGCGCGCTCTTGATTTTTAAAAATACTAAAATTTGATGGTAGGGGATGAATCACTACTAATAAAAGGAGACAAGAGCTAAATAAGAGCGATATAGCTCAAGATTACCTGTGCCTTATTAGCCCTTATTGTGCCGTGAATTGAGGCCACCAATCACCTGAAATTTATGTTATGTAGCTTCTTCAAAGTCTATTTTTGATGAAAAATAAATAGCGTCATGGATAAGTTTATAATCGTGGATTTTTATATAAATAAGATAACTTCAAGCATAGCGATTTTAGACCCAGAGGGATGTTATCATAAAAGTGAAAATATGACTCTAGAAGGGACTAAATATACTGATTTATGACCTTACTTTTACACTTTTAAGCATGCTTATGAGTGATGGCTTAATCGTTTACTTTAATATTTAAGTTCATTTCTTGAGCTGGATTAAATCCGTCGCTTACTGCAATGACAAATTTATTGTCCCCTAGGTTATCAGAGCTTGGTGTGCCAGTTAGTTTGCAATTTGAGTTATTTACCAAACTCAACCATGAGGGGCCAGACACAATAGAATAGCTCAAAGTATTGCTATCGCTATCCGATGCGGCCCAGTTCATAAAGCTTGAGAACTGGGTGTTTTGAGTGGCTATTTTAGTGTATGATTGTTTGGTCCATTGTGGAGGAAGATTTATTCCATCTACAGTTATGATTAAGGAAACATTTACGGGTGCGTTATATGAGTCTGAAACGGCAATGACAAAAGTGTTATCGCCAATATGCTCTATACTTGGGGTGCCGTTTAATTTACCTAAACTTGAATTCGCCATTGTCAACCATGAAGGGCCAGATACGATGCTATACAGCAAGGCATCTTGGTTTGGGTCAGAAGCAGCCCAATTTAAGAAAACAGTAAAATCTGTGTTGGCATCAGCGGTACGATTTATAGTCGATTTAGTCCATACTGGGGCATCGTTTTGTTGTGGTGCTGGTATAGGATTTGAGGCTTTGAGTACTTCGCAGCCATTGCACTCTGATTCACTTCTCATGATTTCTGAAAGAATATGCATGGTTTGAGCGAGTTCATAGGAGTTATCTTGGGCAATATTCTGAGTTTCATCTGGGTCATGCAGGTAATCATAGAGATCTTGGGCAACTACTTCACCATCTTTAATCCACTCAATGTAGCGGTAATCTTCGGTTCTATATGCATATCCGATAGCTCCATTTTTTGGATAAATCGTACTGACGGCACCGATTTGGACTAGGGCCGTTGGATCGTTTAATATTGGGATGAGGCTTTTGCCTCTAAGAGGGCGTCCAGTAACTTGTGTCGAGTTGAGTGGTTGTTGAGGTTGAGCCAAACCATTCATGGCACATAAAGTTGGATATAAATCTAAAAATGTAGTTGGCGATTGAGTTGTTTGACCACCTGGATAAGCTGGTGCAGAAATGATTAATGGTGAGCGAGTAGATTGTTCTAAAACTGTATGTTTACCCCAACGATTATGATCGCCCAAATGGAAACCATGATCGCCCCATAAAACAATAATTGTATTGTCACTTAATTTTAGATTCTCAAGTTCATCAAGAAGTACACCAATCAATGCATCGACATGAGAAACGCATGCATAGTAGCCATGGATTAGTTCTTTTTGCTCTTCATGAGAAAAGGTTTCTGAAGTGAGGGGAATTGCGAGGCCACTTGCATCAGTTTGAAAGTAATATTTATTTCTGAGTTCTTCAACACTATTCATGACGTAGCCACTATCGTTTAGAATTGCACCTTGGTGATTAGCTGGAGAAAAATCATCGCGATTATATAAGTCCCAGTATTTTTTTGGAGCCACAAAAGGTAGGTGAGGTTTTTTGAAGCCAACTCCGAGAAAAAATGATTTGTCATTTGTGGCTAAATCGTTGAGTAAAACAAGCGCTTCTTCGAGCACTTTGCCATCTGGAAAGGCTGAGTCGACATCATCTATACTCTCGGTGGCTTTTTTCATGACCGTATTGCTTGTCCCCTGCTTAATTGCCGTGGGGCCTTGGTGTCCAGGGCCTGCTTTGACATAGGGAATTGACCATGAAGCTGGGTCGTCAACATCGTTGCCATCGTCATTTACTGTGCCATCTGCATTAACTGAACCGACACAGCGATTGTCGTTTAGCTTTCCGGTAGCAGCAGTTTCGTAACCGTTATTTTTAAAGTGTTGCGGTAGGGTAATTAGATCCTTGAGTTGGGCATTTTTATTTGAACGCATTTTAATAAAAGAGGTAACACCTGTTTCCTCTGGCATAAGGCCTGTCATTAAACTTGCTCGCGATGGCCCGCAAACGGCAAATTGACTGTGATTATTCATAAATACGGTGCCTTGAGCTGCAAGGCGATCGATGTTTGGAGTAAGAACAGTGGAGTCACCGTAACAGGCTAAAATTGGCTTGAGGTCATCTACAGCAATAAAGAGGATATTCTTTTTTGTTTGAGCATTTATGCTATTTACAGCAAGAAAAGCTATTAGCGCACGAACGATCTTATTTATTTTTACATTCATATATTTCTCTTTGAATTCATTTATTTAGTGTTTGGAGAAAGTCAGTTCAAGGAATTAATTTGCGTTACGCCTCGTGCAATCACTGTAGTAAGGTGCTTGTCTAAGAGTGAACCGCGCTCATGGATGAATCCTGAGTTTGAAACTCCAAAAGCACAATGATATCTAAATTATAAGGAATAGGCTAATAGGGTTTTTATAGCTTATCTTCTGTTTGAAGTATTATATAGATTGAGGATATGAGCGAGCCGAAAACTTAATTGTAACCAGCTGATTAGCTTTAACAATTAAATTTTGTGAAACACGTTTATTTTGACTTACTGCTATAAACTTTTGTCCATCTTTGGCTTCGTTAGAAAGGATTTGGTCGGTGCTTGCACCCCACCACCAGAATGGTACGCCCTTTGGATTTAAACTTTCAAAACTGGTATTTTTTAATTGAGCGCCTGTAACGTTAAAGGAGTCGTAACATACTAATATTGAAAGTGGTTTTTGAGCTCCGGCTGGTTTATGGAAAGTCCCTAGGAGAGTTAATTGAACCTTGCCCTCTTTACTTGGCATAAAAGTAAAAGTATACTCTTTCCATTGCGAGTTTAGAGCGTCTGTACCATTTACCGCTAAAGTAAACTTCTTCTTTTCTTTCATCCAATCCATCTTGGAAAAACGCAGTTTAGATTGAGTTTTGGGCTGATTAATTATAATCTGGTTCTTTTCTCCAGATAACTGAATACTTACTTTTGGTTTCTGATCTGCCTTTAGTTGAAATGACATAAATATGAAAAAAAGGCAAAATAGCTGATTAAATATTTTCATTATAATGACTCACTTTATTGTTATTTATACAAAACTAAGTGAACATAAGGAGTTTAATAATTATTATTTGTGAGCCATTTAATATGAATTATGAAACTTATTTGATGATATCAAAAAAAACTAGGTGAGATAATTTCTAATTTTTTATACTAATAGGGAAATTGTGATGCTTTCTTTCAAGGCGTAAATGTCAAAATCAGCTTTGATGTGTCCTTAACAAAAGTCAGTTCAAGATCGTATAAGTGGGCTCTTTTTATGAAATTAATTGTCGGATTAAACTCATCATTAAAGGTAGACGAATGAGAAATAAAATCTACCCTCACAGTCTCGATACCATGCGCTATGGTCGTAGTTGGAAACATATATATTGAAATATAAATCGCTCCATTCACGACATTCTCATCATATAAACTCCAAAAATCGAGTGTGGAAAAGCCTGTTTCACAAAGCGTAAAATCAACTTGTGTTGACCCTCGTACTTCAATATTACTAGGGTTTTCAAAACTGGCCCCATCCTCAAAACTTAGGTGACCATTTTTACCCAGATCCAAGCACTGGACCTTGGGACCCATAATTCCAGTTGAAGAGAAATGGAATTAGTATTTTTTATCTTTTCTGGGAAACTTATCCGTGATAAATCAAAAAGTTAATTGCGCTTTAGCAATTTTACAGACTAGGATTTAGTCGAGATCTTTTTGAAAGCTTTATTAGTCCATTTATGGGCAGGTTTTGCAATTGCCTTGTGGCGAATCACAGGATTTTGTTTTAGCCATAGTTTTGCTAGCACGTTGATCTAAAAATTGTCCGAGCTTCGCGAGTCCTTCTTGATCCTTTTCGTTGAGCTTCGTCTCCTTTAAAGCGGCTTTTACCCCTTCTAAAAAAGCCTCTTTTTCTTTTGGGCTCAACGCCAGCTTCTCAATATTCATCACCGTTATTGCCTTGCCATAAGCCTTGAATTGATCCTCATCTGAGGCATTGATAACCGCACTTAAAGACACAAGAAACAAAGTCATTATAAAAGTTTTTATTTTCATATTTCATCCTAAAATTAATCAACGTTATACTAGTTGAATCGAAGAAAATCGAACTTTATAACAAGGAACCTTTAGCTTTTGTAATTTAAGTAGTGGTAAGGCATATAATTCACCATTGATATCTCTAACTTTTCTCACGCACGCTGAAGAGGCTGTGTGAAAAACAAAAATACAGCTCACGTTAGGGCTGGAAGCCCGACAAATTGTAGCATGCTCCGTCAGGGGCATGAAAATGGGTTCGGAATTAAGCTAGGGCCCAAACTTGGGTTCGATACACTATGCCGGACTCACATCCGCGAGCCCTCCATTCATTTTATTATCATCTACGTGTGGCTACACCACACGCTATTTTCTATCGGTGCTCTACACCTAAAAAAGTATTTTTCACACAGCCGCTGAAGCGTGGACTACTTACCAAATCAAGTTACGAACTATGCTTTTTGATGTATTTGAGTGGGGTCATGCCGACTTGTTTTTTGAAGTGTAAGTTAAAGGCACTCTGATCGTAGAAACCCATTTCGGTGGCGACGTCAATGATGCTTTTATTCTTGGATAAGAGCAGGTCACAGGCCTTGAGGATTCGCAGTTTAATAATGTACTGATGCGGCGTACTGTTAAAGACTTCCTTGAAGCGCTTTTCAAAGGGGCGCACCGACATGCCCGTTTCTCGAGCCAAAGTTTTATTGGAAATCTTTTCGGTATAGTGGGCTTTGATATACTCTAAGGCTTTGGAAATCTCACCAAGCGGTCGCCCCAGTTTTCCGGAATTTTCATAAGTCTGCATGATGCCGTATAAACCTAGAACTTCACATTCTTTGTTGAACAAAGGAATCTTTTTCGTTACAAACCAACTGAGGTCTCCGAGGTAGTTGGGAAACAATTCGACGATGCCCTCTTTGCTCGTACCCGACTCCATCACTTGGAGGTCATCTTCACGGTACTGTTGAGCCATTTCTACAGAATGAATCTTAAAATCATCTTGGGCATGTACCAAATCTTCCACATTCGAGAAACCGCAGTGCTCTGCCAATCGAGGGTTTGCCCAAATCAGTTCACATTGACGATTTTTAACAAAGAAAAGCACACCCTTGATATCATCGAACACACGAAAAAAATCTTCGCTAATCACACAGTCATTTAATGATTCAAAAACTTCCATAAAACTTTATTCACCAATATTTGATAAGAGATGAATAAGTACATTACACATGATGAAATACAAATAACCCAAAAAACAAAAACGCTATTCTCCTAAAATTAGACACTTTTCCTACAAGTTATATGTAGATATGAACTTTATAATAGACCAAATCAACAAAAATATAATTAAAGACATTGTTGCGTTACCCACTCAACACAGCGAAAAAACAGACGACGTCTTTTTACTATTTTTGGGTCAAATCAACCAATTTTTATTATATAAAAACATTATCATATATAAAACAAGGAATTCTCTATGTCAGCAAAAAAATTAAATATTGCTATTGTCGGCCTCAGCTTTGGTGCAGAATTTATCCCTATCTATCAGGCTCATGAAAATGCCAATATGTACGCTATCTGCCAGCGCAATGAAGAGAGCCTCAATCAAATCGGCGATACTTATAAGGTCGAAAAACGTTACACCGATTACGAAGAACTTTTGAAAGATCCCGAGATCGACATCGTTCACATCAACACGCCTCCCTTTATGCATGCCGATCAAACCGTCGCAGCATTGGAAGCGGGCAAGCACGCCGCCTGCACCATCCCCATGGCCATGTCTGTAGAAGACTGCAAACGCATTGTGGAAGCTCAGGAAAAATCGGGTAAAACTTACATGATGATGGAGACCGTGGTCTATAGTCGCGAATACCTCTACGTCAAAGAACTCTACGACAAAGGTGAAATGGGCAAATTACAATTTTTGCGCTCATCGCATCAGCAGGATATGGCTGGCTGGCCGGGTTACTGGGAAGGACTTCCTCCCATGTATAATGCGACTCACGCTATTTCTCCGACACTCGCCATCGGCGGCAACGAAGCGGAATCGGTTCAATGCATTGGCTCGGGTACGATCGATGAAGCGATGCACGCTCAATATGGCTCACCTTTCTGTATTGAATCGGCTCATATTAAGTTCAGAAATTCTGATCTCTATGCAGAAGTCACACGTTCACTCTTTGATGTGGCTCGTCAATACCGCGAGAGTTTTGATGTTCACTGCTCGAAAAAATCATTCGAATGGAGCCTTATCGAAGATGATGGTCACATCATGCACACGGGAGAAAGCCCTGAGCGCGTAGAAGTTCCCGATTACGCTCACCGCCTACCCGGTTCCATTGCGAAATTCACTACTAAAGGCGTATACGACGATGATAATACTCACCTCTCCTTTGCCCAAGGCGGCGGTCACGGTGGTTCTCACCCGCATCTCGTGCACGAACTTCTGGATGCGATCATCAACGAACGTGAGCCCTACCCCAATGCGCGCCAAGGAGCCAATATCACTTGTTCGGGAATTCTCTCCCACGAATCCGCTATGAATGGAGGCAAAAAGATCATGCTTCCTGAATGGACTTTTTCTAAATAAACTCACTAAAAAATTTCAATAGGCTATTCCAAGTCTTAGCATTTATTAACATACTTTAAAAAACAAGGAAACTTTATGCGATTTATACTTTTCATCAGCTGCCTGCTCTTCTTACAGAGCGCCAGTGCCGAAAGCATCAAGGCACTTTTCATTAGTGGCGGTGGCCCTACAACCGACAGCGGTCATAACGGCAGGATCAATCACCATAAACTGCTTCCTCATTTTTTAAGGTATAGAGTTGAATTGACCTACACCTCTGACAAAGATGCTCTCAATCCAGAGACGCTCTCAAAATATGATGTGGTCATCCTTTATTTGAGTGCTGCCAATGACAAACCCGAGCGTATCGATGCGCTCATCGACTTCGTTGAAAAGGGTGGCGGTTTTGTGGGTGTCCACAATACTTGCGGAGCCTTTGAAGGCGACAAGCGTTTTGTCTCGCTCATTGGGGGTGAATTCAAGGGCCATGGCAAAGGCTGGTTTGCAGCTAATCACGTCAAGGGTCAGGAAAATCACCCCGCGCTTGGGGGTATTCCAGAGTTTTTCACCTGGGACGAAACTTACGTCCACAAAAACTTGAATGACGACCGTACTGACCTGCAAACTCGAGATGACAAGGGACGCAAAGAACCTTGGACTTGGGTTCGAAATCAAGGCAAGGGTCGAGTTTTCTATACCGCTCACGGTCACGATGGCCGCGTTTGGGAAAATCGTCACTTTCAGAAAATGATCACCGCTGCCACTGTATGGGCCTCACAAAAGACTCCTCTCATCAACAAAGACATCCCATTGATGACTTACCGCGATGATGTAAAGAAGAGTTTACACAATTTCGAGGGTCGCCAAGATCCCCAAATGATTCAAAATCAAATCAGCCCCCAAGAATCGGCCAAATGCCTCGTTTTGGAAGATGGCTTTGAGGCCCAGCTTATTGCTCACGAGCCTAACATCGTCAACCCCATCGATATCACTTGGGATGACCGTGGACGCATGTTTGTAGCCGAAACAGTGGAGTACCCCACCATTCCTCAAGGCAAGGGCCGTGATCGCATCAAAATTTGTGAAGATACAAACGGCGACGGCATTTTGGATAAATTCACCATTTTTGCCGAAGGCTTTAAACTTCACACCGGCATCTGCTGGGTTAATGGCGGCATTATCCTCGCTCAAGCACCCCACATGTATTTCCTCAAAGACACCACGGGTGATGATAAAGCCGATGTGATCAAACAGATCAACACAGGCTGGGGCTTGGGTGATCTCCACGGTGGTCCAAGCAATCTAACTTATAGCTTCGACAACTACATCTATGGGTGTCTTGGCGGCGGCGGTCACGTCGATGAGAATGGCGGCAATCGTTTCTCAGCTGGCATTTGGCGTATGGATGTGGACGGGAGTAATTTCACTCCCATTAGTAATCTAGGTGATAATAGCTGGGGCTTGGGATTCACCGAAGATTTTGAAATTTTTGCATCTACCGCAAACAAGGGTCCAGCAAAACACATTCACGCTCCCTACCCCTATTTTGATGCCGTGGGACTCAAGAAAATATCTTCACTCCCTATTTTTGATCACTGGACTTATTACCCCCTCACGATCACTCGTCAGGGTGATCAATTTGGTGGCTATACCGCCGGTTCCAACTTCGACATTTATACCGCACGCTCTTTCCCAGAGAAATACTGGAATAAAGGCGCTTTCATCGGTGGTCCTACAGGAAAACTGCTCGGGCAATACTTCCTCGAACCCGATAACGAGGGAAGCTACCGCGCTCGCAATGGAGAAAGCCTGGTCGCTAGTTTCGATGAATACACAGCACCGATCAAAGGCATTACTGGTCCCGACGGTCAGCTCTACATGCTGGATTGGCACAACCTCATCATGCTTCATGGAGGACAGATGCAAAATCCCCTGCGTGATAAATCTCACGGCCGTATCTACCGCATCACACACAAAGACGGTAAGGCCAACAAAGTTCTCGATTTAAGTAAAGCCAACACGGCAAAATTAGTGGATACTTTTAATAACAACAACCTCTTTTGGCGCATGATGGCTCAGCAAAAGATTGTTCAGCAAAAGCGTATGGATGCCATTCCCCTGCTCATCGAAATGGCCAAATCCAAAGAAATCGTCGATCTCGACTCCAATCCCGCTGTCATTCATGCTCTATGGTCACTTCACGGCCTCGGTCAATTAGATGGTTCAAATCCTGAAGCCCTCAAAGTCGCTCAAGAAGCCTTAAAACACCGTTCAGCTGCCGTTCGTAAAAATGCTGTTCGCGTTTTGCCTCCTACAGCTGAAAACACCCAGCTGCTCACGGCAATGCTCAATGAAAGAGACGCGAATACCCTGCGCCATATTCTCCTAAGTCTTAGCATCATGCCGTCCTCTTCTGAAACGGGCCTCATTCTCTACAAAACAATAAAAGCTAAGGTCAATGGTAAACAAGCTTTACAGCCAGCCTTTAATTTAGCCTTCGTTCGCCATGGAGGTTCATTAGTGGATCAATTTATTACCGACTTACCCGAGCGAGACCGTGCTAAAGAAGGAATCGTTGAGAAGCAAGAAACAAAGATCAAAAACCTCATGCAGAACCCCTCTTTTGAAGAAATGAAAAATGGAAAACCTGTCAGATGGATTTTAAAGGCTCACAGAAATAAAGCTGAAGTTAAAATGAGTATGGATTCATCAGTTGTCCGCAAGGGCAAACACTCCGTGCGCGTTGAATCCACTAATGGCGGCGGTGCTGAAGTTCTTCAAGTCCAAAGACTCGAGCCTGGTCAATACCTCTATTCAATGTGGGTCAAAATGAAAGACTTCAAATCGGCAGAACGCGGCGTCTATTTACGTGCGGCAGGACGTGATGTGGTGGAAGCCACCAGTGAAATGTTGCAGGGTACAAAAGACGAATGGACTAAAATCCAAGTCAACTTCCGAGTTAAAGCCACAAGCGGCGCACTGCTCTTCGGCCTATTTGGCGGTTGGACAGAAGCTACGGGCACCGTTTGGTACACCGAGCCTGAGCTCATTCAGCTTTCTTCTGAAAAGATCGTCAAAAAAGTTACCGCGATTGAAAGTTTACTCGCGGCTCAGGCTTTTGAAAAGAGCCCTGATGAGCTCATCAAACTTGTGGAATTGATCAATACTAAAAATGAGAAAAGAACCGAGCTCTTTATCAAAGGGCTCGAGAATGTCAATGATATGAACTTTAGTGCTGAGCAAATAACACGCCTCAAGGCCCTAGCCGACGACGCTGCACCCGCCAGCAAAATGCCCCTTGCCATCTTCTCATCAAATAACAACATCGATATCGGCCTCAATGAACTCGCCAATAGCTTGACTGGCTTTGAACCCGTCATTGTCGAAGGTGATGCGGCCAATGGCAAAACATTAGCCGCCGCCTGTATCGTCTGCCATGGCGAAGATTTTGCGGGTCACGCAAGTGAGCGTGCTCCTGGCTTATCTCAGCTCTCCGATTGGTACCTCCAGAGTCAAATGCAGAAGTTTAAGCAGGGTATTCGCGGGGGTGATGTTAACGATGCCGACGGCTATGCCATGAAAGTCCTTATGCAAGACTTCTCGACTCAGCAAATGGCTGACCTCTCGGCTTATATTCGCACGCAGACAATTAAACAGCCAAAGCCAACACTCGCCGGCGACCCTGTAAAAGGCAAGGTTCTTTACAATAACTGTTTTGCCTGCCACCAACCCGACGGTAGCGGTCTCAAAGAATTGAAAGTACCGGCTCTCACTGGACTTCCAGATTACTACATCGTTAAGCAACTCCACAATTTCAAAGAGGGAATTCGCGGTAATGGTAGCGGTGATAAAACGGGAAAAATGATGCAGGCCTCGGCCAAGCTTCTCAAGGATGAGCAAGCCATGAAAGACGTCGCCGCCTACATCCAAACCCTAAAAATCAAAGAGAAAAAATAAAACCGGCTCGTAGTTCAAACTTTAGTTTGCTTATTCTCCCGCACGCTAAAGCGTGGACTACATACCTAACTCGGAACACTTCATTCTCCCTCACACTGAAGCGTGGACTACTTACCTGGGAATGCCAAGCTCCTGCTTGGCATAAAGATAAGGCTATTAATAAAATCATCTTAGGACGAACATGAATAAAAAAAATAAAGTCGGCATCAATATGATGCTCTGGACCCCCTTTGTTGAAGAGAAGCACTTTCCCATCTTCAATGACTTAAAGAACGCCGGCTATGACGGTGTAGAAATCCCTCTTTTTGAGGGTGATTTGGAGCATTATAAAAAAGTAAAAGAAGCCTTGGATGATCTCGGCCTTGAATGTACGACTTCTACGGCTTGCCTAGAGGATAGGAACCTTATTTCGCCGGATGAAAAATGTCGAGAAGCAGCTTTGCAACATCTTAAATGGGCCGTGGATTGCTCGGCAATTTTGGGAAGTGAAGCTCTTTGTGGACCCTTTCATTCAGCTCCCGGAGTACTGACGGGAAAAGCACCAAGTAGCGAGGAAATGAATTGGGCCATCAAAGGCCTTCGCGAACTTGCGGACTACGCAAAAGGCAAAGATGTACTGCTCACTATTGAGTACCTCAATCGCTTTGAATCCCACCTCACAAATACTCTTGCCCAAACAGTAGAATTGGTAGAAGCCGTTGGCGCCGATAATCTGGGGATTCACTACGACACACATCACGCTCACCTGGAAGAATACAGCCTATCAGAAGCCATTCAGCAGGCCGGTAAGCACATCAAGCATGTGCAGTACTCCGAGAGTAATCGCGGCATCCCAGGCCAGGGCCAAGTCAACTGGCAGGAAAATACTTCCGCACTTAAAGAAATTGGCTATGAGGGCTGGGTTGTTATTGAAGCTTTCACTCAAAATGATCCTGGCATTGTTGCTGCGCTGCACCTTTGGCGACCTTTATTCTCTAGCGAAAGAGAAGTCTACGACGCCGGAATTGCTCTCGTCAAAAAGTTTTGGTCCTGAAATCAAGCTTGCGCTGTTAGAACGCTACTTATCCTACGATTTATATTATATAGTCTAACCTTTTATGAGCTCGTCATTATGACCAAAAATTCTTTCTACACACTATTAGTCCTAGGCCTTTTCTCGGGCCTCTTACTCAAAGCTGAGACATCGAAACCCAATATCATTTTGATCTTTTCAGATGATCAAGGCTGGGCCGACACCTCGGTTCACATGCACCCCGATCGCAAAGATAGCCGCAAAGGCATTTACCACACACCAAATTTAGAACGCCTGGCAGCGGAGGGAATGATCTTCTCACAAGCCTATGCTGGCGCTCCGCAATGTGCGCCAAGTCGAGCGGCTTTGATGTTTGGACAAACTCCCACTCGCTTAGCTCACACCACCAATGCGGGAGATAACTTAGTTCCAGATAGAAGTCATAAGTTTACTATTCCTCAAGCGATCCGTTTGGTTCACCCTGAATATGCGACAGCTCACCTAGGTAAGTGGCATGTTCCCAAGCTTCAGCCTGAAGTAGCTGGTTTTGACGTGCATGATGGTTATACAGGCAATGGTGGCGGAGAATATTACGAAGCGCATAAAGGTAAGGATAAGAAAAAGCTCCCCCCAGAAGATCCTAAACAAATTTACACCATTTCGGAACGTGCCTGTGACTTTATTGCGCAACAAGCAAAAGCCAAGAAACCATTTTATCTACAAATTTCTCATTATGCGGTTCACGTCTCATTACAATCCCGTGCCAAAACCCTGGAAAGAACTAAAAAGCGACTTGCCACTACACATCCTAAATTGCACCAAAGAACTATTGATTTTGCCGCTATGGTGGAGGATTTAGATATTGGTGTCGGCATGATTTTAGACGAAGTCGAAAAACAGGGAATTAAAGACAATACCTACATCATTTTTACATCCGATAATGGTGGCTTCTCTTATGCCAACACCTCTGGTCAAAACACTCCATTAAAAGGAGGCAAGCGTTGGTTATATGAAGGTGGCATCCGCGTTCCCTTCGTCATTCAAGGTCCCAAAATCAAGGCGGGGACTTACTGTAATCAGCCCATTATCAACTGGGATTTCTTGCCAACCTTTTATGATTTAGTGGGCGGTACAGAAGCCCTCAGCCAAGATTTGGAACTCGATGGCGGCAGCTTTCGTGCCTACTTAGAAGGCGATGAAAATGCCAAGATTAATCGCGGTACCGAAGACTTTGTATGGCGCTTCCTCAAATGGGAAGGTTTACCCCATGATCCGGTTCACCCCGCAGCCGCTATTCGTCGTGGAAATCATAAACTTTATTACAGTTACTACACCAGAAAATATGAGTTATTTGATGTCGCTAATGATATTGAAGAAGCTAAGGACCTCATGGAAAGCATGCCTGAATTAGCTAGTGATCTCAAGAAGAGCATGAAACAATATTTTGATTCCGTAGATGCCCAAGATTATTGGATCCACCGCAAGGATGGCAAGAGGAACCTCATTGGTAAAGAAGGCTTAGAAGAAGAAATCAAGCGCCACCAAAAAGAAGCTTTAGAAGGAAAAAGAAAGGCGCAATAACTCTGCAGGCCGAAGGCCGATCTGCAGTGCGCGAAGCGAACGATCTGCAAGCGTAGCGGTCTTTCAGCGTAGCGGTCTTTCAGCGCAAAGCGCTGAACTCAGGACCTCGCGGCAATTGCGTCGTTGAGATAGTCCATGTAATGAATGTGTTTACCATCGACGAGGAAACCCCACTCACCCTCTTTATCACCCGTATGAACTAATGACCAAGTATCGGGCTCAATAGATTTCACACAATGATAAGTATCCGCGGTAATCATATTGGAATCAAACGGTTTCACTGTCTTGAGCCCGTCTTTTGTTTCTTCCACATAACCTCCACTTAGGATTGTCGAACGCCCTGCCCAGGGGTGATTGTGCAAGTGTTTATCATCATCGGGTTTGAGAAAATGATGCAGGAGAAGGCTATTGCGTGATGAATGCGAGCCCTTGGTATTGGGCTGCGGCTCATTAATCCAGAAACGCATCAAATAAATTTCGTCGTCGTGACGACCTAAGATTTCTCTATACCAGCCTTTTTGAAATGATTGATAAGCCAAATCAACCCAATAGGGACGATCAGCTTGACTCACTGCATGATTCAGCCAGGAAATGTATTGCTCGAGGTTCATGTGATTCCTTTAAAATTTAATGCCCGTAAAATAACACATTTTTGAAATAAACCAGTGCAAACAAGAACTTAGAAAAATCTTCTTAGAGCCATCAAAACTAGGGTAATTAAGGAAGTTTCTGGCTATCTTTAAGTCACTGGATGAAATATCTAGCGCTCAGTTGAATTTTTTGAGTGCTGAAAGCACGCCATAACTTAGCCTAGTTCGTGAGAACTAGCGCATAACATATGATCAAAGATTCAGGAGTTCTGAAGGAACGGCATAGGGCCTATGCCATACCTACGGCATTCAAAACACTAATCACCTCTCTTCCCCAAGGTTGCGCCATTGGGCTAATTTATTTCATACCTTCGACATTCTTTAGTCAATAACCTTCACCATGTCGCATACGGTCTATTTTTTGTCGTATCAGGCCATTTACGAAGAGGCTGGCTCGTCGCATATTATTTTATTTAGATCCACCCACAAAAGGAACTCTATGACTTTACAAAAACTCACTTTCACGCCCTTCGCATTGGGACAAATCAAGCCTCAGGGCTGGCTCAAAAATCAACTCCAAATTCAAGCCGATGGCTTAAGCGGTGCCCTCGATCAATTTTGGCCCGATATTAAGGATAGCTCCTGGTTTGGTGGCGAGGCCGAAGGCTGGGAACGCGCCCCGTATTGGCTCGATGGAGCAATCCCCCTCGCCTACCTAATTGAAGATGAAGCCCTCATCAGCCGTATCAAAGGCTATATGGATTATATTATTGAACATCAACATGCCGATGGTTGGTTGGGCCCACGAGAAGCCAATGTGGAAAATATTGAAGCAACTGATGAATACGATCCCTGGGGCTTGATTTTAGCGCTCAAAGTCCTTGCTCAATATCACCAAGTGAGCCAAGAAGAAAAAGTGCTAGGGGCACTCAAATCTTGCTTGCAGATGATGGATCGTCACATGGATGAAACGCCACTTTTTAACTGGAGTAGATTTCGTTGGTTCGAGAGTCTCATTTCTATTTATTATGTCTACGAAATCACTCAAGAAGGCTGGCTCATTGAACTCGCACGAAAGTTCTTTAAACAAGGCTTTGATTGGAAAGAATTTTATCAAAGTGATGAAGTCCGCACACCGAATGCCCGACGCGGTGATTGGAACTTCGAAAAGCATGTGGTCAACAACGCCATGGCGGTGAAAGCTAATGCACTTTGGTGGCGAGTTTCTAGCGATGCCTCCGATCGGAAATTTGCTCCGGAAATGA
Organism: Lentisphaera araneosa HTCC2155; assembly: GCF_000170755.1. Classification (NCBI taxonomy): domain Bacteria; kingdom Pseudomonadati; phylum Lentisphaerota; class Lentisphaeria; order Lentisphaerales; family Lentisphaeraceae; genus Lentisphaera; species Lentisphaera araneosa. The sequence goes on along the minus strand of NZ_ABCK01000006.1, from coordinate 114,796 downwards.
TTGCCGTACTCGATCGTTTTCACGGTATGGTCACAGGTGTTTTCACGGGTGATGAATGCCTCAGCGGTAAAAATCCTGTTCAGGGCACCGAGCTTTGCGCCGTGGTGGAGTACATGTTTTCCTTGGAACAAGTCCAGACCGTTCTCGCTTCACCTGCCATAGGGGATCGTCTCGAAAAAATTGCCTTCAACGCCCTGCCCGCCACCTTTGGGCCCGATATGTGGACCCACCAATACGATCAGCAAGTCAATCAAGTACAGGCTACCGATAATAAAGAACACATGTGGACAACGAATGGCGATGCCTCGAACACCTTTGGCCTCGAGCCTCATTTCGGTTGCTGCACCTCAAATATGCATCAGGGCTGGCCCAAGTTTGCAGCTTCACTACTCATGAAAACAGCTGATGATGGCGTCGCCGCAGTGGCTTATGCCCCCTGTAGCACTAGTCTTGAAATCGACCAAGTACTTGTCAAAATCGAAGTCATCACCGAATACCCCTTCCGCGATAGCGTACGTTTTAAAATCACTAGTGATCAAGCCGTGACTTTCCCACTCAAATTGCGCATTCCGCAATGGGCCACACGCGCCACCATTCAAGTAGATGATGAAAGCATCCTTCCCGAGGCAGGCACTTACTACCCACTGCTTCGCGAATGGTCTGGAGAGACAGAAGTTCGACTCACCATGCCCATGCAAGCTCGTAGTTCTCGACGCTACCGAAATGCCCTAGCGATTGAGCGTGGCCCCTTGGTTTACTCACTGAAAATTGAGGAAGAATGGAAAAAATATAACGAAGACCTCCCCTACCGCGACGCTCCCCACAGCGATTACGAAGTGCTGCCTTTGAGCCCTTGGCAATACGCCTTAGATATCGATGAAGAAAGGCTGCATGAATCCATTGATTTTGCGGAACATGCAATCGGTGATTGCCCCTTTTCTCCTGAAGGTGCTCCCGTAAGTGCCTCGCTTATGGGAAAACCCATCAAATGGAACCTGCAGCATGGTTGGGCAGGCAACACTCCCATTAGCCCTGTAGAAAAGGAGCGCCTCACCAACACGATCCCGCAAGAACTCACCCTTATTCCCTACGGCTGCACGAACCTCCGTATTACGGAGTTTCCAACTTTATAAATAGCAAAGGGCAAATCTTATTACTCATTATTACTTATTAAAACTTAGGAGTTCAAAATCAAAAAACTTATCCCCATCCTCGCTTTTATTTTACTGGCTTGCCTTAGTCCTGCAGAAGAGAAAAAAAGAGAGTTTTACAAGTGGCCTGATAAAGGCGAGACGCATACCTACAAAGAAACTCCGGGCTATGTAACACCACGTGGCGAAGTGCGTAATCAATTAGAGGTTTTTTACCCGAAAAATCACCAAGCTTCAAAAAAGAAAGTCCCTGCTATCATCTTTTTCCACGGCGGTGGTTGGGTAGGTGGGACGAGGGGTGCCCACCGCTACTTGTGTGATTACTTTGCCAAGCGTGGTTTAGTGGCCATCACAGCTTCTTATCGCGTTCCCGTCAAACGCAAGGTCGCCTCCGATAAACGTATGGGCGTAACAGATGCCAAGAGCGTGATTCGCTGGGTGAAAAAGAATGCCGATAAACTCGGAATTGATCCCAACAGAATTATTGCAGGTGGAGATTCGGCGGGCGGTCACATCAGCCTCTTGGCGGCCTTGAATACAAAAGGTCTAAATGATCCCACAGACTCGAAAAATATCGACACTTCTATCGTGGCCTACATCGGCTATAATCCCGCTTTCACTGAGCTCGACAAGGAAGATCCAGAAGTACATGTTATAGAACATTTAAAGAAGGATTTTCCACCCTCACTCATCCTCTTTGGCGATCAAGACCCTTGGTTAAAGGGCTGGAATCAAACTCATAAAAAGCTCACTCAAATGGGTGTAAAAAATGTCGAACTTAAGATCGCTAAAAACGAGGGCCATGCCTTTTGGATTTATCAACCATGGTCAGATATCCTGCTTATTGAATCAGATAAATTCTTAGCTAAGCTAGGTCTAATCGAAGGTGAACCAACATTAAAAATGCCTCAAACTGGCGAAAAAATGATTTCTGCTACTGAATGACGCACAAGCTTAGCATCAGCTCTGACTAGAATATTTATTCAATATTTTTTCGCATTACTTGTTAGAAGTGAGCAATTTTGCCGATTCATATAACATGAATTGAAACAAAGAATATTATAGGATGACGATAAACATGAAAAAGAGAACTCAACTTTTAGCACTAGCATTTTTTAGCTTTGCGCTTTTCGCAAATGCTCAGGAGACGATTAAAAAGAAGAAAGTTAAAAAAGCACCGAAGCCACCAAAAGTCCTCGTCCCTCCCACTGCGGAGGAATTAAAAAAAGTCGAACAAGCTATCCTTGCGGCAGACATTAAGACGCCTAAAAAAGAACGAAAAATCATTGTTTATAGTCAAAGTCATGGCTTTAAGCATAACTCTCGCCTAATCGGGGAAGAAATGCTCAAGCTCATCGAGGAGAAACTCAAGCTCTTCAAAGTTACCATCAATAACAATCCCGAAGAATGGACCGAAGAATACCTCAGTGGATTCGATGCCATTTGCGTATTAAACGCCACGGGCCTTGAGCATGCTTTTAGAAAAGACGAAAATCGCCAGGCTTTCATCAACTTTGTTAAAAATGGCGGCGGGCTTTTTGGTTGTCATGCTGCCACTGATGGCGGCAAAGAAAAATGGCCTGAGTATTCAGAAATGTGGGGTGGTCATTTTGACTGTCACCCATGGGGAAAAACCGGGACCTGGAAGATCGAAGTTTGCGATCACAGCAATCCATTGAATAAGTGTTTTCACGGCGAAAATTTCGCTATAAAGGATGAGCTCTATCTCCATAAAGGACCTTATAAAAAAGGGAACTTCAAAACTCTCACCAGAATTCACCTCAAAGAAAAAGTCAACACTCATAATTCCAATGGCAAGCTCAAAACAGTCCCTGGTGATCGAGGCCCCGATGGCAAGAGAGCAAGAGTTGATCTCGACCTAAGTCGTGAGTACCCTACCTCATGGTGCAAAAAATTGGATCAAGGCCGAGTTTTCTATGCCACTTTTGGACACAATGAATCGGCTTATTGGAATCCAAAAATTGTCGATCATTACATACGTGGCTTACAGTATGCACTAGGTGACAGAGAAGCTGATGACACAGCAGACTCAGTCCAATAAGTAGAGGATCATACATGAAATTAGCCCATTTATTAATCACGAGTCTTTTGAGCTCGGTATCTGCTGCAGAATTCGGCACCGTAAATACTGAAAATGTCATTAAAGATCCGACCCCAGTTCATCTCGATGCCAAGGAATCTATGGCCAAGATCGAAGTCCCCAGCAAGTTCAAATTAGACTTAGTGGCGGCTGAACCCATGGTGGAAGAACCCGTCTGTATGGCCTGGGGCCCCGATGGTGAACTCTATGTTGCAGAAATGCTGACCTACATGCTCGACGCGAATGCCCGCGATGAAAAAACACCTAAGTCTAGAGTCACTAAATTAGTCGACACCAACGGCGATGGCAAAATGGACAAGAGAACAGTTTATCTCGACCAGCTAACTCTACCTAGAGCCATACTCGTATTAGACAAAAAAGTCATTATTGGTGAACCGCCCAACTTGTGGCTTTGTGAAGATACAGATGGGGATGGCATCGCTGACAAAAAGGATCTTATCTCAGAAAACTTTGGTAAAAAAGAGCAGAATGTTGAGCATATAATTAATGGCTTGCAGTGGACTTTAGACAATTGGATTTACAATGGTAAATCATCCATCCGCTACCGCTATAAAGATGGTAAACTCATCGAAGGTAGAGTTCCTTTTCGAGGTCAGTGGGGACACACGACAAATAACCGCGGCGAACGCTTCAATACAACCAATACCGTTCCCGTTATTTCCGACATCGTCAAAACTCATTATTTACAAGAAAGTAAATTTGCCAGCAAGCATCCGCATATCTATAGCTCTGTCCGTCAAGATGAGAACTATCAAGCTGTTTTCCCTATGACTGGAACTCTGGATACCCAAGGCGGACGTGGCATCAATAGAGACAAAGAAGGGACCTTGCGCTACTTCACCGCAGTCTGTGGCCAAACTTTTTTTAGAGGCGATCGCCTCGGCAAAGAACTGGAGAATACTTACTGGGCCTGCGAGCCCGTTGGTCGCTTGATCAGAGGCTCAAAAGTCGAATATAAGGATGGCTACAACTACATAAGTAATCTTTTTGAGGGCGCCGAATTTATTGCTTCCAGAGATCCTTTATTCCGTCCGGTAAATGCCTACACTGCTCCCGATGGTACTCTTTGGTTCGCCGATATGTATCGCGGCATCATTCAACAGGGTAATTGGACGCGCGAAGGTTCCTATTTAAGAAAAGAGATCGAACGTCGAGGTTTTGAAAAGTTTGTCGGCAAAGGAAGAATTTACCGCCTCACCAACAATGACATTAAACCAGGGCCATTACCCAAGTTTTCGACGGCCTCCACAGAGGATCTCATTGCAGCCTTAGGGCATCCCAATGGCTGGTGGCGTGATGAAGCTCAAAAGCTTTTAATCCTCAGAAATAAAGAAGATTCAGTTGAGCTCTTAAAGAAAAATCTTGAAACGAGCGATAATGAATGGTCAAGAGTTCATTCTCTTTGGGCCTTAGAGGGGCTGGGTGCTTGGAGCAAGGATTTAGCTTTGAAAATGGTTCAGGATCCCAGTGAGGAAGTCGTACTTTCTGCTCTGAGAGCCAGTGACGCTTTGATCGATGATTCTGACTCGGCTTTTATCGAAGAGCTCACCAAAGCCTCGGCCACGGATTCTATTGCGATCACCGCACAAAAACTAATGAGCCTGAGCCTTTACCAACAAGGAAATGCCTCAAGAAAGGGAATGAATCAGCGGGTCTTAGCGGCTTTGGGTAAAAACCACGGCAGTGAAGTAGTGGCGAAGTCGGTACTCATTACTTTAAATTCCACTGAGGCAATGAGCCTTTTAAAAGCGATCAGCAATGATGAAAAATTCACTAAGCAGGAACATTTCCTACCCCAATACCTCAGTTTATATATTGTCTCTAACGCTCAAGCTAAGCAGGTCGAAGAATACCTAGAATTAATCGCCGTGGCGGACAGGACCTTTGGCAAGTCTTTGCTCAAGGGGCTGACAGTTGGCAATAGCTATATTGGGCAGAAAATGCGCCCTATTCCCTTGCCTTTAATCAAATTAAAAAAGCAGCCAAAGGCCTTAGCAGAAATCAAAGCGGCAAACTACGACGCTGTAGAATTATCCCCCCTCCATGGTTGCCTTACCTGGCCGGGTGAAGCAAAGTTCGCCAATAGCGTGTCTTTAAGACCTCTCAACAAGACAGAAATGGAGCTTTTTGCCCAAGGACAAAGCATTTATACTAGCCTTTGTATTGGTTGTCATGGTGGCGACGCCAAGGGCATCGCCATCCCCGGTGGGAAAATGACCATGGCACCACCTTTAGCGGGTTCCACAAGAGTGAATGATAAGAGTGCTCGACCTTTTGTAGAAATCTTACTCAAGGGCTTAACTGGCCCGATTGATGGTAAAAATTATCCAGGCCCCATGGCCGCCATGGGCAATAATGATGATCAGTGGATCGCCGCCATTTCAACTTATGTACGTCGCTCTTTTGGTAATACGGCAGAGCCCGTTACGATTGCGGAAACCGCAAAAATTCGCGGCTGGTCCAAAAAAAGAGAGAAGCCCTACACTATAGAAGAATTGACCCTATCAAAAATTAAAAAAGTGAAAACTAAGAAAAAAAAGAAATAAATCTCCTTGTGCCCCCTCTTTTCTCTTTGTGGTGAGGAGTTAAAAGGGGGCCTTTTTGAATACAAATTTAATCCATACTTTAAGCTGGGAAGCAGTAATGCTTCTGCTCTAGACAAAAACCATAGAGAGGAATCATGAGAATCATAAAAAACCTAGGCTTCTTAACGGCGGTCGCCTTACTGTATGCTTTTGGTCACCCAAACGCTTTTGCAAAAGAAGCTCCAAATTTTGTTCTTATCTACATCGACGATCTTGGCTGGGATAATACCAGCGTCTTGATGGACCGAAGCATAAGCAATGAATTGCAAAGTTTTTCGAAACACCAAATATCGAAAAGCTTGCGGCAAGGGGTATGCGTTTTTCAAATGCCTATGCGCCTGCATCCGTCTGTACTCCGGCGCGAAAAAGTATACAGATCGGGAAATCTCCGGTACGACTTGGCTACACCTATAATGGTAACCCCTTAAACATTAGTAAAAGAAAATCATGGGCTAATGAAACTAGCTTGGCAGACGTACTCAAAGGAACTAACAAAAACTATATTACCGCACTGTTTGGTAAAGGTATACACGAGCCCGTTTCAAGCTTTGGCTATGATGTGGTAGACGATCAGCACGGCACCAACGACAACCAGGGAAATTTCTTTTACAACAATGGTGACACCGTGGGACCGGAAGACCTAAAGCAGGTTTTTTCGCTGACCGAGAAATCGGAGAAATTCATTGAAAAGTACGCAGGTAAACAGCCCTTTTTCCTTATGCTTTCACACTACACAGTACATGGGCCCATCACCAGTACTGCTGCTGGTCTAAAAAAATACCAAGAGAAAGCTGCTGGCCTACCAAAAGGTGATGCACGCACAAATAAGAAACAGCAAGAGATGGCGGCGATGATTGAGTCGATGGACATCAGCGTTGGCCGCGTTCTCGACGCTCTGGATAAAGCGGGAGTAAGGGACAAGACCTATATCATCTTTACTTCTGATAATGGCGGTTGGGTATCTCTTACGCCTCATCTCTTAAGAGGAAAAAAAGGCAATCTCTTTGAAGGCGGATTACGCGTTCCTATGATTGTTGCCGGACCGAATATCCCAGAAAACTCACAGTGTGACGTCATGCTGAATCATTGGGACTTCTTACCCACATTTCATGATCTAGTTGGGGCTACCGAACCCTTGCCCGAGAACCTCGATGGAGGAAGTTTACGCAGTATCTTTGAGCAAGGAAATGAGGGCCAGATTATTCGCCCTGAAGAAGCTTTTATTTTCCATATGCCCTACGCGCGTATGCCACCTGTAACAGCTATCAGGAGCGGTAAATATAAATTAATCCGCCAACTCAACACCGGTGAGGAAATACTCTTTGATCTGGACAAAGATTTAAGCGAGAAAAACAATCTGGCTAAGCTAATGCCAGAAGTCGCGGCAAGACTTAGTAAAGAACTAGATGCTTATTTAGAGAAAGTCGGGGGTGAAAAAATTGACGATGTCTTTGATGCCCAATACAAGAATATCGCTTCACAAATGGAAGATATAAAGGCCAAACATGAAAAGTTAATTCAGCAAAGTGGCGATGATCAGACTAAAATTTCTGCGCTAACCAAGAAACGGGATAAGGACTTAAAACGCCTGCAGGACTTTAAGCTCCAAAAAATAGATCCAGCTCGTATCTGCACGAACTTTGACGGCAACCCCAAAGGTGATTACCGAAAAACATCTGCGGCTGAATAATCATACCGACCACTTTCAATTTAAGTGCTGAAGGCACGACATACATTAGCCTAGCACGGGAGTGCTAGGTCTACACGCAACAAAAATAACGAGTCCCAAAGGGACGACATAGGGCCCTATATCATACCGGCCGCATTCACAATTTGTTTTATCACAGATTTCCCAAGGCTCACGCCATTAGGCTATATTATGTCATGCCGTCGGCATTCTCTTTTTGGGAGACACACATTTTTCCCAAGGCTCACGCCATTGGGCTATATATAAGGGTAGGGAAGACTCCTTGCGGAGTCTCCCCTCCTTCCGAACCGTACGTGCGGTTCTCCCGCATACGGCTCTCCAGTCAGTGCTTACTCCGAAGAGACTGAAATTCCAGTTTCCAAGCTTCTTCCAGTGAAAAGAAGCCTAGATCTGTAAAGTAGGCTTTATTGTATTTACGAGTATCAATCATGCGATGAGAACCTTTCTTGCGATTATATTTGGCTATAATGCTGCGCAGTCTTCTGCGTGTAAATTCATCTATACCTCGCATTGCATACACAGTGGAGTGCTTGAAGTATTGATACCATCCGACAAGATTTGGCCGAAGGTAAGCAATTATGTCCTCTATTGAGTCCTTATTGCTTCTCCTCGTTTTCTTGCGTATGGCATCTTTGCATTTCTTCAGGCTCTGCTTCCTTGGCCAACGTTTAATGCGATGTGTATTTCGCGTTCTCTCGAAATGGTATCCGAGAAACTCGAAGTACTCGCACTTCTCTGTCATGTCGACAATTCGCGTTTTTTCTGGATGAAGTTTCAGCCCATTGGCTTTCATCCATCTTCGCGTTTTGCGCAATGCCCTTTTGGCTGATTCTTTACTTTTACACATGATCAGGAAATCGTCTGCATAGCGCACTATCTCGAATCCAGCCTCGGTCATCTTGTGATCAAAGAGATCAAGATAGATATTTGCTAACAGAGGACTGATAATTCCTCCCTGCGGTGTACCTTCTTCAGGTTCCCAATGTTTGAGACCATCAAAGATATTGGCTTTGAGGAATTGTTCGATCAGATCAAGAATTTTACCATCAATGATCTTTTCCTTGACTCGACTCATGAGTTTCTCATGTGGTATAGTATCGAAGTAGCTTTGGATGTCGGCATCCATAACATAGAGATAGCCCTGCTTTAACAATTCATTCACTCGTCTAAGTGCATCCTTGCAACCCAGCTTTGGACGAAATCCAAAACTGTAGGGCGAGAAGTCGATATCGAATATCGGCTCTATCACATGTTTCAGAGCTGTTTGAACTACTCGATCACGCACTGTGGGTATTCCCAAAGGTCTGGTCTTTCGACCATCACCTTTTGGGATTTCCACTCGGCGCACTGCACTGGGATCATACCTTCCATCTTGCAGTTCTTCGAGAAGCTTAGCATTATTATACTCCAGCTCTGATTCGTAGCGCTCGATTGATACCATGTCCACTCCATGTTTGCCCTTATTTGAACACACTTTCTCCCAAGCCTCCATAATATTATTCTTACGCATCAGCTTATCTGATAAGCTGTACCACTTGCCTCTTTCAACTCCTCTATGAAGAGTTTTCAGCATCTGATCCGTCCAGACAGAAGGTGACGCCCACGCTTGTATTTCAACAAAGCGTTCATCTCGTCCTAATATTTGTTTAGCCATTTCTGACATTCTTATATTCCTTCTATTCTTTTCTTCTCAGTTTCACCTTCCTGCCCCCCTTTGCTCCAGTGACTTTCACCACCTTCATCGCTACTATGAGGGCTCTGACTTCTGCGTGGCGGATTAATCCGTACTGCCCACACAGGTCTCCCTACTTGATCCACAACACCTTCACACCATTCCGTCACCAAACACCTGTCAGCGTCTATACACCGCTTTTCTTTCCGCCTTTCTTCAGCGTGTATAACTTGAGCAGTTGGCTTACTTCGCCCTCAGGCTACGCAGCTCTTCCTCCCACTCTCTGGTCTTCGCCATGATATAGCAGGCTCGACACCCTGACCGGCCGAATCGTGTTCGTCATCCTACGGACTGGCATTTCGTCTAGGCCCTACTACCCACCCCGTCTCACAACGACGCAGTTGGCTTCGACTACAGGGCTGACGGTCAACCCTGACGAGGTCTTTCACCTCGCTGATGTTGTGTACGCATAGGCGTACATAAGGGTAGGGAAGACTCCTTGCGGAGTCTCCCCTCCTTCCGAACCGTACGTGCGGTTCTCCCGCATACGGCTCTCCAGTCAGTGCTTACTCCGAAGAGACTGAAATTCCAGTTTCCAGGCTTCCTCCAGTGAAAAGAAGCCTAGATCTGTAAAGTAGGCTTTATTGTATTTACGAGTATCAATCATGCGATGAGAACCTTTCTTGCGATTATATTTGGCTATAATACTGCGCAGTCTTCTGCGTGTAAATTCATCTATACCTCGCATTGCATACACAGTGGAGTGCTTGAAGTATTGATACCATCCGAGAAGATTTGGCCGAAGGTAAGCAATTATGTCCTCTATTGAGTCCTTATTGCTTCTCCTCGTTTTCTTGCGTATGGCATCTTTGCATTTCTTCAGGCTCTGCTTCCTTGGCCAACGTTTAATGCGATGTGTATTTCGCGTTCTCTCGAAATGGTATCCGAGAAACTCGAAGTACTCGCACTTCTCTGTCATGTCGACAATTCGCGTTTTTTCTGGATGAAGTTTCAGCCCATTGGCTTTCATCCATCTTCGCGTTTTGCGCAATGCCCTTTTGGCTGATTCTTTACTTTTACACATGATCAGGAAATCGTCTGCATAGCGCACTATCTCGAATCCAGCCTCGGTCATCTTGTGATCAAAGGGATCAAGATAGATATTTGCTAACAGAGGACTGATAATTCCTCCCTGCGGTGTACCTTCTTCAGGTTCCCAATGTTTGAGACCATCAAAGATATTGGCTTTGAGGAATTGTTCGATCAGATCAAGAATTTTACCATCAATGATCTTTTCCTTGACTCGACTCATGAGTTTCTCATGTGGTATAGTATCGAAGTAGCGTTGGATGTCGGCATCCATAACATAGAGATAGCCCTGCTTTAACAATTCATTCACTCGTCTAAGTGCATCCTTGCAACCCAGCTTTGGACGAAATCCAAAACTGTAGGGCGAGAAGTCGATATCGAATATCGGCTCTATCACATGTTTCAGAGCTGTTTGACTACTCGATCACGCACTGTGGGTATTCCCAGAGGTCTGGTCTTTCGACCATCACCTTTTGGGATTTCCACTCGGCGCACTGCACTGGGATCATACCTTCCATCTTGCAGTTCTTCGAGAAGCTTAGCATTATTATACTCCAGCTCTGATTCGTAGCGCTCGATTGATACCATGTCCACTCCATGTTTGCCCTTATTTGAACACACTTTCTCCCAAGCCTCCATAATATTATTCTTACGCATCAGCTTATCTGATAAGCTGTACCACTTGCCTCTTTCAACTCCTCTATGAAGAGTTTTCAGCATCTGATCCGTCCAGACAGAAGGTGACGCCCACGCTTGTATTTCAACAAAGCGTTCATCTCGTCGTAATATTTGTTTAGCCATTTCTGACATTCTTATATTCCTTCTATTCTTTTCTTCTCAGTTTCACCTTCCTGCCCCCCTTTGCTCCAGTGACTTTCACCACCTTCATCGCTACTATGAGGGCTCTGACTCCTGCGTGGCGGATTAATCCGTACTGCCCACACAGGTCTCCCTACTTGATCCACAACACCTTCACACCATTCCGTCACCAAACACCTGTCAGCGTCTATACACCGCTTTTCTTTCCGCCTTTCTTCAGCGTGTATAACTTGAGCAGTTGGCTTACTTCGCCCTCAGGCTACGCAGCTCTTCCTCCCGCTCTCTGGTCTTCGCCATGATATAGCAGGCTCGACACCCTGACCGGCCGAAACGCGTTCGTCATCCTACGGACTGATATTTCGTCTAGGCCCTACTACCCACCCCGTTTCACAACGACGCAGTTGACTTCGACTACAGGGCTGACGGTCAACCCTGACGAGGTCTTTCACCTCGCTGATGTTGTGTACGCATAGGCGTACTATATCATGCCTTCGGCATTCAAATACAACAATAATTTGAGAGTCCTAGCGTGACGATATAACTCAGCCTAGCACGGAAGTGCTAATAGAACTCATTGTGGTTAATTGTTGAGTGCCGAAGGCACGCCATACATTAACCTGGCACGGAAGTGCTAGGTCTATGCGTCATTGAAAGAATAAGGAGTCCCGAAGGGACGGCATAACTCACTCTCAATATTTAATTCAAAAACTACCATCTTTAATGTTCCTGGAGTTCTATTTTTTAAAGATAGGTTTTCTTGTTATAAAACATGTTAGAAAGCTTTTCCCACTGCGTTTGTTTATATAAATACAAAGTTGCAACTTTTTTTTAAAAAATAACTTACATATATATTTATATTAAAATAAAAAGAAAAATCTATGATAAAAAGAAAAACATTTACGCTACTAGAACTCTTAGTCGCCATCGCAATTATCGGTATACTCGTAAGCTTGCTTATTCCACATTTAAATAGAGGAAGGAGAGTTGCAAAAACTGTAGTCTGCATGAATCAACAAAAACAAATTTTCTTTGCTTTTGCCCTATATCACGACGACAACAATGGATACTTTCCAGTGGGGAAAGATGAGGATGATGATATTTCATGGGATGATCTGTTAGGAGCTTATGATGGTCGAAACTTAACTGAAACTGATATGAACGCCAGTAGCTTTCAAGAAGATGATAATTTAAACAAAGCTTATGAGCTCTATCAATGTCCCGCCAATATTCAATATTTTGATGGAAAACGCGTCCTCAAATCTTACAGTGTATCTAGGCACTTCAACAATGACCGTTCAGTTCTTGGTGTGATGAGTTTTACCAATCATGATGGGGATACTAGTACCCCTAAAGTAGCTTGGTCTCTAAAGCTTACTGAAATAAACAAACCTTCACGCTTCATCAGCATGACTGAATTTCAAAATCAATGGAATCAACTTGGTAATGGTGGCACTCAGGGAACTTTCACTCTAGGCTACATCACTGAGAAATATGGCCCTACTAATGCAGATAGTACCCACGGACTGGATGGTGGAATTAAAGGTTTTTTCCCACATGATCCAAAAAACTATAAGCTTAATTATCTACATGGCGACGGACATGTCAGCACTCGGTCTTTTCCCAATACTTTAAGTCATCCAGAAAGGTTTTTTGATGGTAATAACTACCCAAATCAATACATCATCGATACTGCGTGGAATGCAGCTGAGGAGTAGTACTAATTTTATCAAAAAAAAACGGAGACCTGGCAGGTTTTGCCCCACAAAGCTTCATTTAATATAAATTAAAACAATTAATAAGCTGGAGAATTTAAGATGAAAAGAAAAAGCATCCATATTATCACATTTCTAGTAGTACTTTCAACGCTATCCTTACTTGCTGGAGATTCAAAAAGAAAGACAGGATACAATTCTCTTTTTATGGGCCATAGTTTCTTCTGGCCAGCTGGTAATGAGGTAGGGAAACTCATTTCTAAAACAGCCATTAAAGATCATCAACAGTATATGATTAAAGGTGGAGATTCGGCGGGCGGTCACATCAGCCTCTTGGCGGCCTTGAATACAAAAGGTCTAAATGATCCCACAGACTCGAAAAATATCGACACTTCTATCGTGGCCTACATCGGCTATAATCCCGCTTTCACTGAGCGCGATCATGAAGATCCACAAGTTGATGTACTTTGTCATTTAAATGATAAGTTCCCACCCTCACTGATTCTCTTTGGCGATCAAGATCCTTGGTTAAAGGGCTGGAATCAAGCTCATAAAAAGCTCACTCAAATGGGTGTAAAAAATGTCGAACTTAAGATCGCTAAAAACGAGGGTCATGCCTTTTGGATTTATCAACCATGGTCAGATATCCTGCTCATTGAATCAGATAAATTCTTAGCTAAGCTAGGTCTAATCGAAGGTGAACCCACACTCAAAATGCCTCAACCTGGCGAACAAATGATTTCTGCTACTGAGTGACGCACAAGCTTAGTATCAGTTCTGAATAGAATATTTATTCAACATTATTTCGCATTGCTTGTTAGAAGGGAGCAATTTTGCCGATTCGTATAACATGAATTAGAACAATTTTGTTATAGAATGACGATAAATATGAAAAAGAGAACTCAACTTTTAGTACTAGCATTTTTGAGCTTTGCGCTTTTCGCAAATGCTCAGGAGACGATTAAAAAGAAGAAAGTTAAAAAAGCACCGAAGCCGCCAAAAGTTCTCGTGCCGCCCACTGCAGAGGAACTGCAAAAAGCTGAAGCAGCGATTATGGCTGCCAAGCGGCCCAATATTTTATTGGTATTGTTTGATGATTTGGGCTTCAGTGACCTCGGCTGCTATGGCAGTGAGATTCGGACGCCGCACATCGACCGTTTGGCAAAGAAGGGTTTGCGCTTCACTGGCATGACCAACTCGGCGCGTTGCGTTCCGACCAGGGGGTCTTTGTTGACGGGGTTACATCCGGGACAGGCAGGACTTCTGAACGGGAGCGGCAAGCTGGTGGCGGATTGCGTGACGCTGGCAGAGGTGCTTGGAAACCATGGCTATTCAACCTATGGAGTAGGAAAGTGGCATGTTGGCCATTTGCCGACGGATCGCGGTTTTGACGAGTTTTATGGCTATCCGGGTGGCCATTCGCAGGACCAATGGATTCAGGAAAGATATAGGCGGCTTCCACGAGGGCGGAAGCCGGAACTAAAATATGACGACGGTGAATTCTATGCGACGGATGTTTTTACAGACTATGCCATCGAGTTCATGGGACAGGCCGAAAAGAAGAGGAAGCCGTGGTTCCTTTATTTGGCACACTCATCGCCTCATTTTCCATTGCATGCTCCAATTGAGTCGGTGAAGTCCTTTGTTCCGACCTATCGCAAGGGCTGGGATGAATTGCGCGAAAAGCGGTTTGAAAAATTGAAGGAGATCGGGCTGATCGATAGCGATAGCTGGAAGCTTCCGCCACGTTCGCTCGTGCCGACCGATAAGAATGAGATTGCCAATGGCTTTCCCGGGAAGCCGAACCCGGCTTGGGATTCCTTAGACAAAGATCGTCAGGAAGATCTTGCCTATCGCATGGCGATCTATGCGGCGATGGTAAAGCATGTGGACGATGGCATGGGTCGGATTGTCGAGCAGCTGAAAAAGAGCGGGCAGTACGAAAATACGGTCATCATGATTTTATCGGACAACGGTGCCTGCTATGAGTGGGGGCCCTTTGGCTTTGATGTCCGATCGCGAGTTGGAAAGAATATCCTGCGCACAGGCAAAGAGTTGGATCAGTCAGGGCAACCGGGAACCTACATGTCGTATGGCTCGGCCTGGGCAAACCTTGGAAACACGCCGTATCGAATGTACAAGCATTTTACGCATCAGGGGGGCATCGTAACGCCTTTTATTATTCACTGGCCGAAGATAGAGAAAGTAAACCGTTGGGTGCGCGATCCGGCGCATATTATCGATCTGATGCCGACGATGCTGCAGTTGTCGGGTGCGAAGTATCCAAAACGCTACAACGACAACGACATTCAGCCGATGGAAGGCGTGAGCTTGGTTCCGACTTTTTTGGGCAAGTCGTTGGCTCCGCGCACGCTTTGCTATTATCACCAGGGTGCGAGGGCTGTTCAGCGTGGTAAGTGGAAGATTGTTTACACGAAGAAAGAGCCTACGCCGCCGAAGTGGGAATTATACGATCTTGAAAAGGATCCGTGCGAGCTGGATGATCTGGCTGAGATACATCCCGAAGTGATGCGTGAACTGATCAAAGAATATGACGAATGGGCCGAACGCGCCATACCAAAGAACAAACAACGACAAAAACATAGAGAGTAATCATGAGTATTATAAAAAATCTAGTATTGTTAGTTGTTTCGTTTCTGTTTGCTCTTGGTAATTTTGCCGTTACTGCCCATGCTGCGGAGCTTCCGAACTTCGTCGTAATCCTCACCGACGATCAGGGCTGGGGAACGACGTCGATTCTGTATGATCCCGACGTCTCAGAATCGAAGAGCGACTTCTTTCAGACGCCGAACCTCGAACGCCTGGCAAAGATGGGCATGCGCTTCACTGACGGCTATGCATCGCACCCCAATTGCTCGCCATCGCGTGCTGCGCTGCTGACCGGTCGGAGTCCCGCAGGCTTGAAGTTCACCGATATTGCCCGCCACGTGGGTCCGTTCTATGAGGGGAATCGCATGATCCCGGCAAAGAAGATCAATGCCTTGCCGAGCGAAGATGTTACGTTGCCCGAGATCATCAAACAGAACCTGCCGCAATACAGGGCCGCGCACTTTGGCAAGTGGCATCTGAGTGGTGGCGGGCCCGAAGCGCATGGATTCGATGCCGGCGACGGTGCGACGCAAAATGGACAAGGCAAAGGCAACCTGCCGGACGATCCCAAGCGCGCATTCAGTATCACGAAACGCGGTAACGAATGGATGGAAAAGCAAGTACAGGCAAGCAAGCCGTTCTATCTGCAGATCTCGCACTACGCCACGCACCTCGGCTATCAGTCAAAGCCAGAGACAACGAAGACGTTTGAGCAGACCCCTGTCGGTAAGCGGCACCAGAATGTACGATTCGCGGCGATGATTCACGACATGGATGCGGCAATTGGTCAGACACTCGACAAGATCAAGGAGCTCGGTATACAGGACAATACCTATGTCATCTATACGGCCGACAATGGTACGTTCCCGACCTTCGACGCATCAAACATCAATGGTCCGCTGCGGGGCAGCAAAGCTACAGTCTGGGAAGCGGGTATTCGTGTCCCGTTCATCGTCGCCGGCCCGGGTATAGCAGGCGACAGTGTTTCGCGGCGGGCGGTCATCGGTTACGACATCTACCCGACGATCTGCGACATACTGGGTATAGGGAAATTGCCGGGGAAGGTCGAAGGCGGGAGTTTCAAGCATCTGCTCAGGGCGCCGGACGGCACTCCCGTGAAGCGCCCGCACGACTTTCTTGTATTTCACTGGCCGCATTATCAGCACCGCAAGAACAGCACCCCTGCAACCACCATCCGCAGAGACGACATGAAACTTCACTACTTTTACGAGACGAAGCAGTCGATGTTGTTCGATCTGGGCAAGGATCTCGCCGAGCAAAACGACCTGGCACCGGCGATGCCCGAGAAGGCCGCGGAACTGAAGAAGACGATGATGACGTATCTCGAGACGATCGATGCCAATATGCCCACCGAGAACCCGGGCTACGATCCTGCCAAGGACCCTGCCAAGAAAGGTCAGAAATAATAATGAATACTATTTTAAAGACAATGATTATATGTGTGGTGGCTGCCACGCTGTGTACTGTGACGAATGCAGAAAACAAGCATAAGAAGAAGCCCTGCATAATGGGAGTATTCAACTCTGTAGATCTTGGCGAGAAGAAAAACAATTTGGCCGACCAACATCCGGAAATTGTCGCAAGACTACAGAAAGTCTATGATGACCTCAAAGCCGACATCAAGAAGAACGCTCGACCAAGAGGTGAATAAGGCAGCATTGAATACTAAATTAGTACGTATTTTAACCTGGGGAGCAGAAATTCTTCTGCCCCCGACAAAACCGTAGAGAGGAAACATGAGCATCATAAAAACTATAGGTTTGTTAGCTGCTTACTTATTGACGACTCCAATCGCATTTTCAGCACCCTCAGTAGAGGATTTTACCCAAGCTCTGACAGCAGCGCCAAAAGAGTACGCTGACCTGAAGAACGAGGAGCTAAGCGAAGCCTATCAAAAAACTTTTTTTCAACTCAGTATCGACTTTCCAATACTCACCGATTGGGTGCTACAAGACGGTGGTAAAGATGCTTGGAAGATCGTGATTCCAGAGCAACGGGACGAAGTGCTTAGTCGTTTGTTTAAGGCCCATGGTGTTAGCCAAGCATCGTCACTTAAGGACTATTTGGAACTCTGTAATAAACGACGAACTGAACGCCTTTCTTCAGTAGTAAAAGAATGGGCACCTTTTGTATTTACCGAGGGTGAAACGATTCGCAATAGCTTTTTTGGATACACCGAAGGATTATCCGATGCCCGTGCGGAGCGCTTTTTTGATGCTGGAGCACGACTCACTACTTTGAATTTTGAACCTGGCTCGAGCTATGGATCCAGCCAAGTATTATTAGATGATCCACACGGTATGATGCGCGATGTCGATCTCTCGTTTGATCATAAAAAACTGGCTTTCGCTTGGAAGAAATCAGATCGACTAGATGACTACCATATCTATGAGTATGACCTCGCAGAAGGCAAAACTAAGCAACTGACTTTTGGCTTAGGTCGAGCAGATTATGAACCAGTTTACTTACCTGATGGTGACTTAGTATTCGTGTCCACGCGTCCAGAGCAGAGTGTACCTTGTTGGAAATCGGAAATCAGTAATCTCTACCGCATGGATGGTGAAGGACGCTACGTGCGCCGTCTAGCGATCGATCAGGTGCATACGATTTACCCGCAACTACTGACCAATGGTCGTTTGTCTTACACTCGCTGGGATTACAGTGACCGCGCACAACTTTTTCCTCATCCTGTTTTTACAATGAATCCCGACGGGCAGGCACAACGGGCATTTTACGGTGGGAATTCATGGTTTCCAACTTCATTGCTCCACGTGCGACCTATCCCTGGTTCACATAAAACCATGGCCATTGCCGCTGGGCACCATACTGGTCAGAATGGCAAACTGGCGATTATTGATGTCAAAGAAGGTCGTGATGAAGGTCATGGTTTACACCTCATTGCTCCCAAACGTGAACATGGATACGATCCAGCCCTCGGTAGAAAATCTCCAGTGGTAAAAGATCGTTGGGGGCAAGAAGGCGATCAGTTTCGCTACCCATACCCACTCAGTGAAGAAGAATTTCTCATTAGTTATCAGCCGGACTACGGCTTTGATCCCCATTGGCACTATACGCGATACAAAGGCTTCATTTCATCCAATCATTATGGTTTGTATTGGATGAATGCTGATGGCGATCGCGAGCTACTGCATCGTTCAGCTGACTTGGGTGTTTATCGCATGGTATCGATGAAGCAAAAAGCTCAGACTAAACACATCCCTGATACGGTAGATTACACCAAAGGCACTGGTACATACTATGTGCATGATGTCTATAAAGGAATTGGACTCGAGGACATTCCCCGTGGCGAAGCTAAGAAACTACGTGTCGTCGAGATTGATTACCGTGCTGCTCCGATGGGGGCGAAAATCAATGGGGGCGAAGGTGGTGGCTCAATGAATAGTACACCTATGAGTATCGGTAATGCAACTTGGGATGTGAAACGCATTCTGGGCGATGCGGATATTCATGAAGATGGCTCAGTCTTGGTAGAAGTACCTGCTATGGTCTCGCAATACCACCAAATCCTAAATGCTAAAGGACAAGTGATTCAGACGACTCGAACTTGGGATACACTGCGACCGGGTGAACAGAAGTCCTGTGTCGGCTGCCATGATAAAACGAATCAAAATTTTTATCCCTACGAAAAAGAAGATACCTTGGCGTGGAAACACGGGATTCAGACTCTTAAGCCCTTTTATGGTAAGCCCCGCGGATTTAGTTTTATCAAAGAGATTCAGCCTATCTTGGATCGAAACTGTATCGAATGCCATGATGGCAGTGATGAAAAACGTATGGATTTGCGCGGGATTGAGACTGATGGAAAGAACAAGAATAAGCGCAAGTGGACACGCTCGTATCTAAATCTAACAGGAGCTTCACAAGATCCGCGCGGGAGTTATCTCTCTAGGACTCCAGAGAAGGGAATTGTTTCATGGATCAGTCAAATGTCCCGTCCGACTGAACTACCACCATATTTTGCAGGATCGGCCAAGAGCCCCTTGGTAAAAATGCTCGAAGACGGGCACCACGATGTTAAGTTGTCAGAAGAAGATTTTCATAAGCTCTATGCATGGATTGACCTCTTGGTACCGTTTTCCGGAGACTATCGAGAAGGACATGCGTGGACTGAAGATGAAATGGCTTTTTATGATTACTACGAAAATAAGCGTAAGGTGCAGCATGCTGAAGAAATGCAGAACATTGCCAATTTTCTCAAGAAATCTGGAGAACTCCCCCTGGAACAAGATGATTTGGACCCCTTCATACGGGGTTACTACAGGAGCATGTTTACTGACATGACCTTGAGCCCAAATGATCAGAAATGTTACAGCTTTGAGGGAGAACCTGCGATTATCGAGACCTTAACCTTGCGCAGTGATTCTAGCGAGCGTGTGCAAGTTCAAGTGCGCAATTTGGAGAGCCATAAAACTCATCAAAATATCTGGATTCAGCCAGGTGAAGCCGTGACCGTTCGCTTTAATCAACCAATTCACACCGGAAATAGCTACATGGAAAGCAAGGTCGATGGCGTGAATTTAACCATCGTGGAAGCGATGGGTGTTCACTTCGATGAACTGCCGTCCAATGGAGTTTACCGAAGACACCGCTACGAACACGATTCTCCTCAGAAAAAGCATGAGATCGTGGCTAAATAGACATCGTATAAAAATTAAATAGGCTTAGAATGAAAAAATTCATCTTAATTTCGATTGGATTGTTATCACTTGTAAACATCTACGCGAGTGACTCAACTTACCGCAACGTAGCACTGAACCCTAAGGCAGGAGACGGTTCGTACCCACAAGCAACAACAAATAGTCAATATAATGATACAACTTTTGCTGCTAATAATGCCATTAATGGGCAGACGTCCAATATAGGGTATGGAAAGACAATGCCCTCATGGGGACCACACAAGCGCAATGACCTGTGGTTCAAGATTGATTTCGGCAAAGAAGTAGAAATTGATAAAGCTATTATTTGGGTTCGTGCAAAGTTTAAACCCTTCGCAAAGATCGATCATGACAGCTACTTCAAGTCAGGGGTCATGGAGTTTTCAGATGGTTCCAAGCACTCATTTACACTGGATCGTACAGCTGATGCACAAGAGCTTAAATTCCCTAAACAAAAAACAAAATGGGTCAAATTTACTAAATTAGTTCCCAACAAAAACCTCTGGTGCGGTTTCACCGAGGTACAAATCTGGGGAGAATAATTATGAGAAGCATAAAAAACATAGGCTTCTTAGCGGCTGCATCCTTGCTGTGTGCTTTTGCTAATCTCTCTTCAAGTAAATGGGTTCGAAAAAGTATCGACTTCACCACGGGGTCAAAGAGCAAACAAGCCACTATCTATTTGAAGAAAAGCTTAACTGGAAAGGGCTTCGCTTGGGGAGATAACTTCACCCTGCCCTTGACACCACAGGTAAGATAGTGCTCAATAAAACAATAATGGGATCTTCGCTGTGTATTCATTGGCGATATAATTTTAAAGGAGTAAATGAGATGATAAAAAGTGTATTAGTGGTGATGTTTATAATCACCTCACAAGTGGCCCTGGCGACATCACCGCTGGCGGAAGCAAAATCTAAAAAAATGAACGTGCTGTTTATACCGATAGACGATCTGAAGCCAATGCTTGGCTGTTACGGTGATCAGGCTATTATAACGCCAAATATTGACCGTATCGCTGAACGGGGAACTGTTTTTCTTAACGCGTCGTGCCAACAGGCAATTTGTGGGCCATCACGAGCAAGCCTGATGACTGGCATGTATCCGGATCACACCAAAGTATGGGATCTAGCGACAAAAATGCGCGATATCAATCCGGATATTCTCAGTATTCCTCAGTACTTCAAACAACAGGGCTACGAAACAACTGGTGTAGGAAAAACATTTGATCCCCGCTGTGTAGATGGCGGAAAATTTCAGGACAAACCATCGTGGTCTATTCCGTATCACAAGGCAGGTGGTAAAGGCTATGCAAACCCGGAAGTTGCCAAGGCGTGGAAAAAAGCTGCCGAACTTGTAAAAGGAAGAACATTCAAAATGGGATACCAGCGTAATAAAGCCATGGCCCGACTTGGAGATCCAATATGCAGACCCGCCACAGAATGCATGGATGTGCCTGATCACGTCTATAAAGATGGCGCGGTCGCACGAGTAGGAGCAAAACTGCTTGAGGAACTCTCAAAAGCTGACAAACCATTCTTCCTTTCAGTCGGATTTGCCAAGCCCCACCTGCCCTTTGTCGCCCCTAAGAAGTATTGGGATATGTATAATTCCCATGACATACAAGTAGCCGAATATCAGAAAAGCGCTAAGAATGACACCAAAATTGCTTACAAGTCCCTTGGGGAAATCGCTGCATATAGCGATATGCCCGAAAAGGGGCCTATTGATCAAGAAACCCAAAAGCATCTGATTCATGGCTACATGGCAACGACAAGCTATATGGATGCTCAGCTCGGGCTGCTTCTTGATAAGCTTGAAGAATTGGGAATTGCCAACAATACCATAATCTGCCTGTGGGGCGATCACGGTTTCCATCTGGGGGATCACGGAATGTGGACGAAGCATACAAACTTTGAGCAGGCTGTGCGATCACCCTTACTTATAGCTGCCCCCAAAGGATTTAAGCCAAATAGCACCAATGCGCCGGTGGAATTGGTCGATATCTTCCCGACACTTTGTGATCTTGCCGGTCTTGATATTCCTACACACCTTCCGGGTAAGAGTCTTGCGCCGGTAATGAAAGACACTTCCACTTCGGTCCGCTACGCAGCATTGGGACAGTACCCGCGTGGGAATAAGACAATGGGATATACGCTAAGAAGCGAAAGATATCGTTATGTGAAATGGTTGAATCTAGATTACCGGAAAAGCGTTGCGAAAGGAAAATTGGTCGCAACACAACTGTTTGATTATGAAAAAGACCCGCTTGAAACGGTAAATCTAGCAGCCAATCCCGAATATAAAAAGATAATTGATTCCTTTGAAGCTGAATTTGCCAGACGCAATGTCGCCCAAGTTAAATAGGACATAAGAGTTCATGGCAGACTCGCAAAGGTTTGGGGCTTCCAGTGGCTGATTTCACCCATGACGATATCTCCAAGTAGACGAAAAGAGAAAAAATAACATATAATAGGATTAATCGATGAGAAAACTATTAATTTTGGCTTTAGGCGTTGTGCTAAGTACATCGGCGTTTGCCGCTGGTCAAATTGAACCGACTTTTAAGGATGTGAAATATGGACCTCACGAGCGCAATACCCTCAACTTCTGGCAGGTTAAATCTGATAAAACACTGGGAATATTAGTCCACATTCACGGAGGCGGTTGGTTCGGAGGCGAAAAGGCCGCGACACAAAATAAAGATGTTTTCAAGAAGGCCTATCACACAGCTTCAATCAACTATCCCTTAGTTAAATATGGCGATAACCAGCCAGCTATGGCCAATGGCGCTACCAGAGCCATTCAGTTCATTCGCTACAAAGCAAAAGAGTGGAATATTGACACAAGCAGAACCCTTCTTACCGGGGGGTCTGCCGGTGGTGCCTCAAGTATGTGGCTGGGAGCCCACGACGATATGGCAGATCCCGAGAGCGACGACCCCATTGCCCGTCAATCCACACGTGTTGCCGGAGTCTCTATCACCGGTGGCCAGTCCACACTTGATCCGTTCCTGATCGAAGAACGAATTGGTTCCGAAACTTTAAAGCACAACATGCTTTTTAAGCCATTTGGAGTAGAAAACATCGAGGAACTGAAGAAAAACTGGGAAAGCAAATACAAAGCATTTTCAAATAAATACACCGCCCTGCAGCACATCAGCAAAGATGATCCCCCCATGTTCCTGCGCTATAAAGATGCGGAATTCCCGGCCAAAGATGCCGGCCACGGAATTCATCACGGTATGTTCGGCATAATCCTCAAAGAAAAAGCTGATAAAGTGGGTGCCAAGGTCTACGTACAATTTAAAAACAGAACTCCGGAAGTCTCCCAAAAAGACTTCATGGATTCCATACTAATTGGTAAACAATGAAATTAAAAAATTATTTTCTAGCTGCTGCTTTTTCCATAGGCGCATTAGCCTCAGCGCTTGCTGGCGAAAGAGTGAATAAAAATATCCTTATCGTACCCGTTCCTGAAGCGGACTTCTCATTATATGTATCACCACAAGGTAAAGCCTCTGCAAACGGGAGCAAAACGTCGCCACTACCAAACCTGAATCTTGCTTTGGAAAGAGCCGTCAAACTTGGAAAAGACAAAAAAAACGGCCTGATTCTTTTAAGAGGTGGAACCTATAATTTTAAACATGGTGTTTCTATCGACAATGTAACTAATCTTCAGATCATGGCATACCCCGGAGAAAAGGTCTATTTTTCGGGAGGAGGCACGGTCAAGGTCAAGGATTTGAAACCAGTTGCAGATCCTAAGATACTCAAGCGCCTGCCCGACAGCTGTAGGAACAAAGTCGTTTCCATCGATCTATCCAAATTTGGCATCACCGCTAATTCATGGCAGAAGAGATTCAGAGGCTACGGCGGCTGGCCGGAAGTTTTTATGGACGGTACACCTCTTCATCTTTCCCGATGGCCTAATCAAGGTTACGCCAAGGTTGGAAAAGTTCTGAACATGGGAGGCATGATACACAGCAGAACCGGCGACAAGAAATTAGAGAACGACAGTGTGGGAACGTTTCAATATGTCGAAAGTAGACAAGAACTCTGGAACGACAGCGAAGATATTTACCTGCACGGATACTTTGCAGAAAAGTGGTTTGATGAAATCGTGCGGGTGCGAAAGGTCGATACGAAGAAGAAAACAATCACAATGGACTCAAATACCCAATATGGCCTTAAGGGCATGACCGGTGGCTTCTATTATGCAATCAACCTGATAGAAGAACTTGATGCTCCCGGTGAATATGTTGTCGATATTAAACGCAACAAACTTTTTATCTATATGCCTGAATCTGATAAAAATAAAGAATTGGTCATTCCGCGCTTAACCGACCCTTTCATTCAAATTGCTCAGTCAAAGAATATTATTGTTAAAGGGATCTTATTCGAATACGGTAAACATGCATTTGTAACGATCAAAGATTCAAGTGACGTGGTTTTGGATGATTGTGCCCTGCGGTTTGGGGCAAAAAATGGTATTACTATAACTGGCGGCAAGAAATGCGGTGTGAATAACTGCGAGCTGTCTATGTTTGGTGCCGGCGGAGTAGCTCTCACTGGTGGAGACCGTAAAACGCTTACCCCAGCAGGGCACTATGTCAGAAATTCAGTGATACACCATTTTGCTCGGCTGAATAAAACATATAATCTCGCAGTTCGCTGCACTGGTGTGGGGCTTACCGCAGAGCATAATCACATTCACGATGCCCCACATGCAGCAATCCTTTTCAGGGGCAATGACATTCATATAAAACACAATAGAATCGAACGCGTATGCCTCGACACCTCTGATGCGGGCGCAATTTATTGCGGACGTGACTGGACATATGGCGGCAATCTTATCCATGGTAATTATATTAAGGACCTTGGCGGCACAAAAAAATTACATAACCAGACCATCTATATGGATGACATGGCTTCAGGAGTAACTATCACCAACAATATCAGTGAGACTGAAACGGGTTTTCTACTTGGTGGCGGCAGAAACCTTACGGTGAAAGGCAACCTTTTCATTAATGCAGATAATAGATCCATGAGATTTGATTCGCGTGGGACAGGCTGGGCACTCACAAAGAGACCATGGTTAAAAAAACCTAAGGGTATTATGTGGAGGCGACTTGCAGCGGTGCCATATAAAGAAGATCCATGGAAGAGCCGCTTTCCTTATCTGTTGAATCTGGAGAAGGACGCGCCTAACGAGCCAAGGAATAATGTCGTTACTGATAATGTTCTCGTGAACTCCAGTGCCCCTCAAATAGATAGCAATGTTGTTGAGCACGGCACCATCAAGAATAATAAGCTTATAAAAACGAAAATTGATGTTATTAAAATAATTAACGGTGTTGTGAAATCCACTCATGATCTAACAAAACACCTTGATGGAATGAAAGTAGGATCGAGTAAAAAGTGATGCCCACACATCTGTTCCTTTCCTATGGCCTGTCCTTCAATCCTTGTAGAACACATCGACCCTTTCCTATGACCAGCCCTTCAATCCTTTGAATAATAATGACTTATAGAACTCAATGCAATACCTACAATTGGCTAAAATCCTTACTGCTACTCAAAAAGCAAAGACCCATTTGATCCAGAATAGTAAAACTAGCGATTCGGCGTTCAGTTTGAGTACTGAAAGCACGCCATACATAAGACTAGAATTTCGAGGCTATCTAAAAAACACCGTATCATTTGGTTTAGGACTGAAGGTCCGTCAGATTGTAGCATGCTCCGTCAGGGGCATGAAAACGGTTTCCTAATTAAGCTAGGGCTCAAGCTTGGGTCCGAAATAATATGGAGGGCTCACATCCGCGAGCCCTCCATTTCCTATTACCTCATACGTGTAGCTATCGCTACACGCTAATTACTGTCGGTGCGTTGCACCTAAAAGACAATTTTTTCACACAGCCTCGAAAGTGCTAGATCTATACGCAACTAACACAATGAGTCCCGAAGGGACGGCATAGCGCCCTCCCCATATTTAATTCAAAAACTGTCAACTTCCGTGTTCCTTGAGTTCAATTTTTTAAAGGCAGATTTTTTTTGTTATAAAACATGTTAGAAATCTCCGCCCACTGCGTTTATTAAGATAAATACAAAGTTGCAACTTTGTCAAAAATAATAATTTACATATATATTTATATTATAATAAAAGGTAATATCTATGATGAAAAGAAAAACATTTACGCTACTAGAACTCTTAGTCGCCATCGCAATTATCGGTATACTCCTAAGCTTGCTTATTCCACATTTAAATAGAGCAAGGAGAGTTGTAAAAACTGCCGTATGTATGAATCAACAAAAACAAATTTTCTTTGCATTTGCCCTCTACCACGAAGATAACAATGGATACTTTCCAGTAGGGAAAGATGAGGATGATGATGTTTCATGGGATGATCTGTTAGGAGCTTATGATGGTCGAAACTTAACTGAAGCTGATATGAACGCCAGTAGTTTTCAAGAAGATGATAATTTAAACAAAGCTTATCAACTCTATCAATGCCCATCAAATATTCAATATTTTGACGAAACTCGCGTCCTAAAGTCTTACAGCGTATCTAGGCACTTCAACAATGACCGTTCAGTTCTTGGTGTGATGAGTTTTACCAATCATGATGGGGATACTAGTACCCCTAAAGTAGCTTGGTCTCTAAAGCTTACTGAAATAAACAAACCTTCACGCTTCATCAGCATGACTGAATTTCAAAATCAATGGAATCAACTTGGTAATGGTGGCACTCAGGGAACTTTCACTCTAGGCTACATCACTGAGAAATATGGCCCTACTAATGCAGATAGTACCCACGGACTGGATGGTGGAATTAAAGGTTTTTTCCCACATGATCCAAAAAACTATAAGCTTAATTATCTACATGGCGACGGACATGTCAGCACTCGGTCTTTTCCCAATACTTTAAGTCATCCAGAAAGGTTTTTTGATGGTAATAACTACCCAAATCAATACATCATCGATACTGCGTGGAACGCTGCCCGTGAATAATTGGAGCAAAATAAGTTTAAGAAATTGATAGACTGCACCTAATCTTTAGCTGATTAGCCGACACTACAGATTCTTTTCCATACAGTGGTGATTTAGACGCTTTTCGAATAACTGCCTGCACCAAACACCCTAAAAACATGTATATCATTGCTATCAAATATGTTAGAATAAAGACAACTCCTCAATTCATATAACAAACACATCCTAAAGTCCTCCTGTTATTATAGGTAGACGCCTCTTTACCAATTATCTAGAAAAGGGAATAAAACTTTGAATGTTCGTCAACCAAAAACAAAATGGGTCAAATTTACTAAATTAGTTCCCAACAAAAACCTCTGGTGCGGTTTCACCGAGGTACAAATCTGGGGAGAATAATCATGAGAAGCATAAAAAATATAGGCTTGTTAGCGGCGGCATCCCTGCTGTGTACCTTTGCTAATCAGAACGCTTTTGCAGAAGAAGCGCCGAATTTTGTTCTTATCTACATCGACGATCTTGGCTGGGATAATACCAGCGTCTTGATGGACCGAAGCATAAGCAATGAATTGCAAAGTTTTTACGAAACACCAAATATCGAAAAGCTTGCGGCAAGAGGGATGCGTTTTTCAAATGCCTATGCGCCTGCGTCCGTCTGTACTCCGGCGCGAAAAAGTATACAGATCGGGAAATCTCCGGTACGACTTGGCTACACCTATAATGGTAACCCCTTAAACATTAGTAAAAGAAAATCATGGGCTAATGAAACTAGCTTGGCAGACGTACTCAAAGGAACTAACAAAAACTATATTACCGCACTGTTTGGTAAAGGTATACACGAGCCCGTTTCAAGCTTTGGCTATGATGTGGTAGACGATCAGCACGGCACCAACGACAACCAGGGAAATTTCTTTTACAACAATGGTGACACCGTGGGACCAGACGACCTAAAACAGGTTTTTTCGCTGACTGAGAAATCGGAAAAATTCATTGAAAAGTACGCCGGCAAACAGCCCTTTTTCCTTATGCTTTCACACTACACGGTGCATGGACCAATCACGAGCACTGCTGCCGGTCTAAAAAAATATCAGGAGAAAGCCGCTGGACTCCCAAAAGGTGATGCACGCACATCTGTGAAACAGCAAGAAATGGCGGCGATGATTGAGTCGATGGACATCAGCGTTGGCCGCGTTCTCGACGCTCTGGATAAAGCGGGAGTAAGGGACAAGACCTATATCATTTTCACTTCGGACAATGGTGGGTGGGTATCTGTCACACCCGACCTCTTACGAGGAAAAAAAGGCAACCTCTTTGAAGGCGGATTACGCGTTCCTATGATTGTTGCTGGCCCAAATATCCCTGAAAACTCACAGTGCGACGTCATGCTGAATCACTGGGACTTCTTACCCACATTCCATGACCTAGTTGGGGCCACAAAACCCTTACCCGAGAACCTCGATGGAGGAAGTTTACGCAGTATCTTTGAGCAAGGAAATGAGGGCCAGGTTATCCGACCTGAAGAAGCTTTTATTTTCCATATGCCCTACGCGCGTATGCCACCTGTAACAGCTATCAGGAGCGGTAAATATAAATTAATCCGCCAACTCAACACCGGTGAGGAAATACTCTTTGATATGGACAAAGATTTAAGCGAGAAAAACAATCTGGCTAAGCTAATGCCGGAAGTTGCGGCAAGGCTTAGTAAAGAACTAGATGCTTATTTAGAGAAAGTCGGGGGTGAAAAAATTGACGATGTCTTTGATGCCCAATACAAGAATATCGCTTCACAAATGGAACTTATAAAGGCCAAACATGAAAAGTTAATTCAGCAAAGTGGCGATGATCAGACTAAAATTTCTACGCTAACAAAGAAACGAGATAAGGACTTAAAACGCCTCCAGGACTTTAAGCTCCAAAAAATAGATCCAGCCCGTATCTGTACGAACTTTGACGGCAATCCCAAAGGTGATTACCGGAAAAAATCTGAAGCTGAATAATCATACTGACCGCATTCAGTTTAAGTGCTGAAAGCACGACATACATTAGCCTGGCACGGAATTGTAAGAAGTACTCACTGCGGTTAATTATTGAGTGCTGAAAGCACGACATACATTAGCCTGGCACGGAAGTGCCAGGTCTATAAGTAACAAAAATAATGAGTCCCGAAGGGACGGCATAGCGCCGTATATCATACCTTCGGCATTCACAATTTGTTTATCATAAATCACCCAAGGCTCACGCCATTGGCCTGTATTATATCATACCTTCGGCACCTCTTTTTGGGAGGCCCACATTTTTCCCAAGGCTCACGCCATTGGGCTATATTATACCATGCCTTTGGCATTAGTTTGAGTGCTGAAAGCACGACATACATTAGCCTAGCACGGAAGTGCTAGGTCTATACGCAACAAAAAATAATGAGTCCCGAAGGGACGGCATAGCCCACTCCTCACCCCTCATAAAAACACCTCTTCCTTGAGAAACCTCAAAAATCTACCAACCTACTTTTTTACAAAATCATCGGACAAGAGCGGAACCGTAGTTTTGCTTGCCCAGTCATTCCACAGTTTGATAGCTGCCTGGCGATCCTTTGCATTGGCGGCGGCATTATAAGCAAATCCCCCAAGGCCATTAGTTCCCTTTATGAGAATCATGTGCGCGTAGCCACGAACTCCCTCATCTGGGTCGTCTAAGAGCTTGATTAGAGTCTGCACGACCTCCCTATCATCGTACATATTGCCTATTACCATCATTTCATAAGTTTTCGATAAGGCCGTGAGTAGTTGGAATCTGATATACTGACTGAGGGAAGAATCTAGAACTGCATCAGTCAAGATTTTGCGGGCATCGAGTTGACGCCACTTTGCATAACGCCCAAGAACATGACACGCATTAAATTTCACATCCTTGTCTATACTTGAATCTTTATCAGTAATGAATTCGCCAAGTTTTGCGGTAAAGGCATGACCATAGCACGTAGAGTAAGCACTCGTGACCGCGGCAATTCGAACAGCGCTGTGTTTGGAATCAAAGGCATGAATAAGCGCCTCACCAGCTTGTGGCCCACCAATACGAGCGGCTTCATTAATGTATTTAAGAGCTTTTCCCTGATCCATCTTAGCTATATTGCTCTTCATATAAGCCAACCTTTTCTGTTCAACTTTGCTTAAGGGAATGAGCTTGTTGCGTGTGGCGTGAATCCAGCTAAAAACGTCATCGTTAACGAGCATATTTACAGGCTTGCCTTGAAACACCCGCGCGTGGTTTACGCCATCCAATTCGCGGTAAATGTAAGGGATGCCCTTTTTAGCTAATTCACGTGTGTAGCAACGTGTGAGGTTGACATCGATAACATAATCACTGTCGCCGTGCACGTGATAGAACTCAGGGAAAAACTCGGATAACTTAACTTTATTACTATTTTTAAGCATGAGCTCTTCAAAAGGTTTATTAGGTAAGTCAACGCTATAATCAAACCTTTTCCCAGTCCATGTTCCATTGACAATTCCATCCTTCCATTTGAGCTTCACCCAGTCTTGTTTAGGATAGCCTCCAAGCGACTCTCTAGTCCAGTCTGGGCTATGTGCGCCGGCATAGGCAGTCACTGAGGCGAAGCTTTTCAAGTTGTTCCAGATAAAACGAGTCGTCATAAAGCCACCTCTTGACCACCCTATAATATGAACTCGCCGTGGGTCAATAGGGTAGTTTTTCATAGCCCATTGAAAAACTTTATATGAGGGTTCATGGTCGGCGACTTCCCAATCGCCCAAATGTTCTTTGTATCTTTCTGGTCTTCGCGATTTGAGGCCGATGATCACGTACTTGTCCAGAACTTTTTGGCGCTCCAAAAAAGTTTTCACTGGCCAGTTGATCATGGAATTTTCATTTCCTCCATGAGGATGGAAGGCAAGAATGAGACCGAGTGTTTTTTCTGTAGGCAGTTCCATTGGAACGCGTGCCTTGAACTTCATACTCATACCCTTGCCCAAGGGAAGTTTGTCAGTAAAGACACCCGTTTTGAGCGTCAATTCACTGCCATAGCTTACGAAGCCAGTCAGAAGTAATGTTAGAACATAGATTTTATGTATCCCCATGATTAACTCCTTTTAAATTCTCATATTTTGTATCATAATGAATTATAGAACTCGATTCAATATCTGCAATTAATTAAGAATCTTGCTGCCCACCTCTTTAATCTGTTAAACATTTATGAAAAAAAGATGTTAGAAAACAAGTTATATTTTCGATTAACATAACAAAAGCACCAAACCCAATTCGTGAGAGAGAATAATTAATGAGTCACCTACGTACTAATCGACGACGCTTTCTGAAAAACTCAGCTGGAGCCTTAATGTTACTTCCCTTTTTGGAAGTCGATGCCCAAACGAACAAAGAAACGATTCCTAAAAGAATGGTGACGGTTGCAAATTTTTATGGACTCATGCCTCATTTATTTTTTCCTAAGAAGACTGGCCAAAATTATGAAATGACTAGGCTCTTAAAACCAATGGCTGAGCTTAGAAAAGATTTTTCTATTTTAAATGGCTTGGATCATGGTATGAATGCAGGGCACCATTCCACAAAGTATTTTTTAAGTGGCATCCCTCTTGATCAAATTAACAACTATAAAGAAGCCAATATTTCGGTGGATCAAAAAGCGGCTCTACATGTGGGTTCTGCGACGCGCTATCCCTCCTTAGTCTTAGGCTGTAAAACCAATAGCCAAAACTATATTTCATGGACGAAGCATGGTTCTCAAATCAGGCCGATTAGCGATCTTGAGCAATTATATAATCTTCTTTTTACAGCACCAAATGCTCAGGCGAAAAAGAAAATAAAAACCAACATGATGAGCAAAGAGTCCATTCTTGATCTGGTCTATGATCAGGCGAAATCTTTCTCTAATCAACTTGGTAAAAATGACCAAGAAAAGTTGGATCAGTATTTTACCTCCGTCAGGGAACTGGAGGGCAAAGTTGCGCAATCGAAACTATGGCTTAACAAAGCTAAACCACGAACAAATTACCAACTCCCTCAAGACACCAACAACATGACACTTAAGCAACAGATGCCGCTTTTCTACGATCTTATGACTTTGGCCTTACAAACAGACTCCACCCGTGTCATTAGCCTTTCTTTTCATAGTTTGGGAAATGCTTATGGAGGTATTCCCGGAGTGAAGAATGAATATCATGCCCTATCTCATCACGGCAAAGTAAATGCACGGATTGATGAATTAGCACTTATAGAATCTTCGATGATAGAAGAATTTGGTCGTTTCCTAAAAAAACTCAAAGATATTAAAGAGCCAAATGGCAGAACCATGTTAGACAACACTATGGCCCTTTTTGGTAGTGGTATGAGTAACGGCAATTCTCATAGCAATAAAAATCTACCTATTATTCTAGCTGGGGGTGGCTTTAAACACGGAGGCTACCAAGACAAAAAAGCACCTCTTAATAATCTCTATTTAAGTCTCTTACAAAATTTTGGCCTCGAAATTGATAAGTTCAATACCTCAACTGG
This sequence comes from Lentisphaera araneosa HTCC2155, assembly GCF_000170755.1. Taxonomy (NCBI): domain Bacteria; kingdom Pseudomonadati; phylum Lentisphaerota; class Lentisphaeria; order Lentisphaerales; family Lentisphaeraceae; genus Lentisphaera; species Lentisphaera araneosa. Next base: position 82,121 of record NZ_ABCK01000006.1, on the reverse strand, counting down.
AACGTTTAATGGTTTGGAGTTGAAGTCTTGAAAAATCTAGTCTATCTCTTGCTATTATTGTCAACAAGCATTTGGGCCGAACAAAAAATTATTCCGCTAGATAACAGGGTTCACCAATTCATAAAAAATCATTGCATCTCATGTCATGGTCCCGATAAAGATAAAGGCGACCGTGTTTTACATGAGTTTCCTATAAAAACCAAGGGTGGATGGAATATTGACCTAAGTGATTCAAACACATTTCACCTACTAGAAGATGTCCTCGATCAATTAAATCTCGGCGAAATGCCCCCAGATAAAAAGAGTATTCAACCGCCGCCAACCGAGGATGTACGTCATGTGATTTCATGGTTAACTGAGACTCTAACAGCGGCACACTCAGATGACGATACAAGCGTGATTCGCCGACTGAATAAAAATGAATACAGAAATACTATGAATCAGATCACAGGTGTAGAGCCTGGTTTTTTTGACCCTACCTCCCATTTCCCAGATGATGATAAAGTTCATGGATTTAGCAATATCAGCCATGCCTTAAACCTTTCCGATGAGCATCTTAATCAATACCTGACCGCAGCTGATAAATATTTGGATATGGCGATTCATTGGGGAAGCCCTGTTAAAGAATCAGTTATCGATATCAAGCCTAAAGATTGGGGTGCTCCAAGTTCAGCAAAACGCACACCATGGATGTACCGTCATTATACCCCGGGTAAGTATTTTGATGTTGGTTGCGGCATTCATCCAATCAGCGCCTTAATTGGCACGGCTACTGTACCGAAGCGTTTCAAAGGCATCACTCATGCCGGGTACTATACTATAAAGATAAATGCCGAAGCGATTAGACGCCTCAGCCACCCTTATGATGCTAAGATGATCCCTACCGACTTAAGTCGTCCTATGCAATTGGGACTCTACCTTGCAAAAGGAAAAGAAGGCACCGTCGCTGGTGGAACAAGGAAACGTCAGCGTATAGGCCTTTACGAGTTAAAAGATGAGCAGAGGCAAGATTTTGAAGTTACGGTCTGGCTTGATAAGGGCGCTCTCCCCTTTATTAATTGGGAGAATGGCCCCGGAAATTCGGATTACTGGATGAGAGATATCCTTAAAAAGTACCATACCGATATTGAGTTTAGAGGTAAGGAAGGCGCTGCCGCCTGGCATATTGTCGGCAAAGACCTTGTACCCGGCAGGACAGTTTCGGATGTTTGGCAAGGGCCTCTTATGAGAATCCACAGTTTTAAAATACTGGGTCCTCTCAAAATGACATATGAATCAAGATTTCAAAAGCAAATCCTTGCAGGGACTTATGATGCTAATAAGCTTAATATTTCAGCAGCTATAGAAAAATTAATGCGTCTGGCTTTTAGAATAGATGTAAGTCAAAGAGAAACCCAAGCTTTTGTCGATATAGTTAACAAAGCAGAAAATCAGTTCGACATGTCTCGTGAAGACGCTTTAAAAATGGCCTTTAAAGCGATTTTGGTTTCTCCTCAGTTTCTTTTTCTGAATCAAAAAGCTGATGAAGATGGGGATCTCGAAAATTCTGCGATTGCGAATAGAATGAGCTATTTTTTCTGGCGCAGAATGCCCGACTCTTTACTTGGTGCTGATGAAGGCCTCAAAAATGGCGAGCAAAGACGAGTTCAAGCTGAGCGGTTATTGAAAAACAAGGCGGGCGTAACTCAAATGATTAGCGACTTCATGGAGAGTTGGCTGCGCTATGATCAATTTGGGGTGATGGCTCCTGATCCAGTAAAATTCGGAGAGTTTTATCGTTGGGGTCTTAAAGATCCCATGAGTTCCGAAACCTTTCATTTCATAATGAATGCACTTGAGAAAAACCGTCCTATTACAGATTTTCTTGACAGTGACTATACCTTTTTGAATTCAGACTTGGCTCGTCATTATCAAATAAAAGGCGTTAAAGGTATCCATTTCAGAAAAGTCAAACTAGCTAAAAATAGCGTACGAGGCGGCTTACTCGGCCATGCCGGCATTCAGAGTCTCTCTTCAAATGGCGTCGAAACTTCGCCCATTATCAGGGGGATTTGGGTTCTCGAAAACATACTCGGGATGCCTCCGCCTCCCCCACCACCAGATGTGGAACCTTTGGATGCGGATACCCGAGGAGCGACAACTTTGAAAGAACGCTTGGAGAAACACCGCAAAGTAGAAGCCTGTGCCGACTGTCATTCAAAAATAGATCCTTATGGCTTTGCTCTTGAGAACTTTAATCCCATTGGCAATTATCGAACTCATTATGCCAAGAAAATGCGCTGGGATAAAAAATCTGTGCGCACAAAGAAAAGTGGTGGCCCCAAAGTTGATCCGACCTCAGTTCTACACACAGGAAAAAAATTACAGGACCTTAACGACCTTAAAAAAGAACTTTTTAAACGCCGAGACCAATTCGCCTTAGCGCTCACTGAAAAACTAATGACCTTTGCCAAAGGGAGAGAAATGACTTTTCGAGACCACCTAGAACTCAAACGTATTTCCAGTTTACACCCTCCTGAAAAATATGGATTTAGAGATCTTATCACAGAAATTGTTAGCAGTGATCTTTTTATCGCTAGGTAATAGAATTCATGGCTTACACTAAGTAAATTATCAAGAATTTAAAAAATACATAAAGGAATTTAATTAATGAAAATCCTAGTAAAAGCAAGTCTATTCTTTTCTCTTCTGCTTAGTTTAGTAGCGCAAGAGAAGGTCGCTCCCACTTTAGCCGATGTAAAATATGGTCCCCATAAACGAGACCTCATGAATTTATGGCTTGTTGAAACAGATAAGCCCTTAGGTGTTTTAGTACACATTCATGGTGGGGGCTGGGTCGGTGGTGACAAAGCTAATGAACAACACCCGAATGTTTTCCAAAACCACTACCATACCATCTCTATTTCTTACCCACTAGTTTCATCTGGCGACATCCAACCTGCCATGGCAAATTCAACTGCAAGAGCCATTCAATTTATTCGCTATAAAGCAAAAGAATGGAAAATCGACCCCGACCGCATCCTACTAACAGGTGGCTCTGCAGGTGCCGCTTCCAGCATGTGGCTCGCCGCTCATGATGATATGGCGGACCCCAATAGCGAGGACCCGATTGCGAGGCAATCCACTCGAGTGGCCGGAGCCCTTGCTGGTGGTGGACAAACGACTCTCGATCCCTTCCTCATTGAACGACGCATTGGCCCAGAAACTTTGAAGCACGGCATGCTCTATAAACCCTTTGGTGGCGAAAATATTGAGGAGCTCAAGAAGAATTGGGAGAGCAAATACAAAGCCTTCTCAAACAAGTACACCGCGCTTAGCCACATCAGCAAAGATGACCCACCCATGTTTTTGACTTACAAGGATGCCGAAGTCCCCGCCAGAGACCCTGGACACGGGATTCATCACGGAATGTTTGGCCTTATGCTCAAGGAAAAAGCCGATAAAGTCGGCGCCAAGGTCTACGTACAATGCAAAGGCCATACACCCGAAATCAAGCAAGCGGACTTTGTCAATTCAATCCTCATTAAGAAATAGACCATCGATGACTCGATGCCGATTAACAATCGGCGCTCCTATAGTAGTCCAAGTAATTAAATAGATAAAAATAATGAGGGGGTCTGGGGTAGAAATTTTAGAATTAAAAAAGGAACATATAAATTTAATCATTCTCGATACGAATCGGCGCTCCTGTCTTTTAAAGACTTTCTGGGCATTTCGACCGGGAATGTTTACCAGCGGGACGAATACTCAGAAAGCTTCAGGCACGAATGCTATAGGAATTTCGCATGCTGTTTTTTAAATCTATATATTCCCTAGGAGTAAAAATGTATAATACAAGAACTAAAAATCCATCTGAATATCAAGTTATTATTGCGATCGACTGGGCTGATCAAAAACATGACCTACGAATTCTTAAGGATTGTGAAGAAGAATGTAAAGTTATCAGTAGCGATTTACTTACTCTCAAAAACTTCTTTGATACACTCATACTTGAAACTGTTAATGGTTCCATTGCCATTGTCATCGAGAGCTGTCAATCTGCACTGATGAATTTATTAATATCATTCACAGAGTTTGATATCTATGTGGTTCATCCTACGACTGCTTCAAAGTTTGCTAAAACATTTCATTTGAGTGGTGCTAAAAGTGACCGAGCAGATACTAAATCATTACTTGAACTGTATTTAAAACATCCTGATAAAGTTCAAAAAGTAGACTCATCTTTTTCAAAGGGGAAACTGAAGCGACTTAATATAAAAAGGCGTGATTTAGTAGATGATAGAACTCGTTTAACTAATCAATTAACTGCGTTATTGAAGATTTATTACCCAAACGCCCTCAAAGTCGTGGGCAATCATTTATATGCAGATATGTTTCTAGACTTTTTAGACAAATATCCAAGCCCGCAGGATGTTATTAATGCTCATCAAATCGGCATTACCAAATTCTTTAACAAACGCAGTACCAATCATAGTAAAACAAAAGAGAGAGTTCAAATATTACGCTCCTCCGTAATTGTTGTTAATGATGAAGATGAGTTGGATTACTACATATTTGAGATACAACAATTCTGCCACAGAATCAGGAGTTTAAATAAGGTCATTAAAGCTTATGACGAAAAAATTGAGCAAGCATATCGCAGTAATGAAGACTATGAAATGTTTCAATCTTTCCCAGGAGCAGGCCCTAGTATCGGCCCACGTCTTATGGCTTTCTTTGGGGACGATCGAGATAAATTTAAGTCTGTAAATGAGGTTCTTAAAATCAGTGAAATAGCTCCTGTGACAATTCAGAGTGGAAAAATGAATATTGTCCGAAGACGTTTTTTATGTGATAGGTTCACTCAACTTAGTTTTGTGGAGTTCGCAAATAATTCCATAAGATCGTCAATATGGGCACATGAATTTTATTATCATAAGAAAGCTCTTAACATACCTCATTTCACTATACTTAGAGCTTTGGCATACAAATGGATTCGTATCATGTATCGCTGCTGGAAAACGAGAACTCCATATAATGAAAAGACCTATCTGGAAGTATTGGAGAAAAGACAACCTGCATGGTTTCAGAAATTCGTTAATTAACCTCGTATTCTAGTTGTAAGTGCACTCAGAAAAGCCCGGAAAAAAATTAAGTCAAGTTTCTTAATTCTTGCGCGCAGCGATCTTTCAGCGCGAAGCGCGTTCTAATTTCTACCCACTTTTTAATAGCAGGAAGGATTCCTGCGCTCCCAGCAAAACCTGCAGGCCGAAGGCCGATCTGCAGTGAGCGTAGCGAACGATCTGCAAGCGCAGCGATCTGACGACTTTATGCGTGGACTATTTAGAAGCGTAAATAAACTGTGTGGTTTATGTGAACTCACCTAAAAATGAACTTTGAAAAATCCTCATATATTCCCTTAAGATTTTTATTATAAGTTATTTATGTATACACAATGAAAACTGGCCTCTTGTTTTCAATAAACTTCCTTTGTGTAAATCAACAAAGGAGTTAATACATAATAAACGAGCTCAGTCACTGCAATCATTATGATTGTCCTAAACTGGCTTAAACAAGAATGAATTTTATAAAAATTTAAACGAGGAGATTCGTATGAAGAATTTAAATATTGTCATTATGTCAGGTGGTTGTGGCTCGCGCTTATGGCCCATGTCCCGCGCCACATATCCCAAGCAATTTTTGCCACTTTGTGGGGACGAAAGCCTTTTACAAGAAACGGTAAGTAGAGTCAAGAATATTAATAAGCCGGGAGACCTCATCGTTGTTGGCAATAAAGACCATCGCTACCTAATTGCAGAGCAATTGAGACAGATAAATGTTGAATCTCCTAAAATCATCTTAGAGCCCAGTGCCCGCAACACCGCTCCTGCTATCGCTCTCGCCGCGCTGGAAGTCCAAGCATCGGACCCGGAAGCCTTATTATTGGTTTTAGCTTCCGACCATAAAATTCAGGATGACAATAAATTTTGTGAAACTGTAGAAGCGGCTCGTCAATCAGCTGAAGAAGGTGCTATCATTACTTTTGGGATCACACCCACACACCCTGCTACTGGATATGGCTATATCCGATGTGAAGAGACTGACAACACCATAAAAACCGTTGATTGCTTTGTAGAAAAACCCTGCCTTAGCAAAGCTGAAGAATACTTAAATAGGCCAAATTACTTTTAGAATTCTGGGATGTTTTTAGCCCGAGCGGATGTCTTGCTTTCTGAGTTGCGTAAATTCCGTCCCGCTATGCATCAAAATGTATGTGATTCTTATGAACTTAAACATGTGGAAGGCAGCTTTATTGCTCCGGATACAGCAGCTTTCGAAAACTGTTCCAGTGAATCAATTGATTATGCGATAATGGAACAATCCAAACGCATCAAAATGTTAGCTTTAAATACTGCCTGGTCGGATGTCGGTACTTGGAAAGAATTAGCAAAAATTAGTGAGACCGACGAGGACGGCAATAGCTGCATAGGAGATGTACTCCTGCAAAATAGTCAAAATAACTATATCCGCTCAAACAAAAAACTCTGTGCCACTGTAGGTGTCAAAGACCTCATTATTGTCAATAACGACGATGCTTTACTGATTGCTCACAAAGACGAAAGTGAGAACGTCAAGCAAATTGTCACGCAATTAGAAGCGCTCAAACGACCTGAAGCACGAACGCATCAAACTGTTAATCGTCCTTGGGGTTCTTATTGTAACATCGATCAAGATTTTGGCTTTAAAGTCAAGCATATTACAGTTAAACCCGGTGCAAAACTTTCTTTACAAAAGCACTTTCACCGAGCTGAACATTGGGTCATCGTGAAAGGCTCTGCGCTCGTCACCAATGGTGAGGAAAATATTTTACTCAGTGAAAACCAGTCCACTTATATCCCCATCGGCACACTGCATCGTCTCGAGAATCCCGGTAAAATCCCCTTGGAGCTCATTGAAGTTCAGAGTGGTAATTACCTTGAAGAAGATGATATCGTTCGTTATGATGATGATTATGGGCGAAGCAATCAAAGCATCCCTCTCAAGGTAAATAAAGATCAGAAGAAAGGGGTCAGTTAATCTCTTTTTAGGTAAACTAAAAAAATTGAAACACTGAGAAACTCATTAAGGTCACAGCCTAATCTGTGACCTTATTAGTTTATAAGCTTACTGTGTTTCAATGCTTATTTGACTTATATCAAACCCGCCTTTCCAGAACAACAATATCTGCTCGATGTAATTCCCAATTTTAAAAACTGACCTCTAAATGACCCCATCATATGATTGTGTCATACTCTGTCGACTTATAGCTTTTTATATAAACCAATCACTTAGGAAAGTAAAAATTGGAAAAATAAAGCAAGAAAGGATATGGAGGTAAACATGAAATATGTAATTATAGGTATAATCTTAAATGTGTTTTTAACTAGTTGTGGTATCAATGAAACAGCTAGTAAATTAGCCCTAAACAAATATGATCACGTCGTCAATTTAAACGCTTATGATATTCAAGAGCAAGAACCAGATAATATAGAGACATACAATTTGGAAAGTACTGACAATAGTCAATTTACTTTAATTAAATATGACTCTAACGACACCCAAAGAGACAAAATTCAGATTTTAACAAACGAAATAAGCGATAATGAAAAACGGGGAAGAATAGTAAATTACAATATTGAATCCCTTGTTGTAGAAAATAATGAATTTGTACAGAAAAATCTAAGTACAGAAATTAAAAGTTATAAAGAGATTTCCTTTAATGATATTCATGAATCTATTAATCTTTTAGTCTCACAATATCATGAAAGTAAAACCATTGATTATTCACAAACACTAAAGTTATTTCAATCACACTTAAAATCATATAGTCAATCCAATGATATATTACTCTTTAATATTGACCAAAAGTCATTTTATGGCGCAGAAGCTGAGCATGATACTTTTAGCGTTATGGCTTCATATGATTTTGAAACCGAAAATGTTTTACTAATTGAAGTTAACGAAGGTAATCAAAAACAATTTTGGGTTCATTATAAAAATCTATTCGATAATATAATGTTAAGAAAAAATGATAATTGTTGCACTTCTGGGTGGCTTAGAATATCAAAAACCACGCCATTCACTGAGTATTATTCCAAACTGAAATAGTTTTTGTTAACAGACAAATATTATGATCCTTTAATTAGGGCTAATTATTAAAAAAAGAAACTACATATCAAACTGAGCATTGAAATAGAAATATTAAAAAACAGCTAAAAACAACACTTACCCCACCTAAATTCTAGTACTCAAATAAAAGACGCATATGTATAGTTTATGATAACGAAAGCAAGTACTCGGCTCTTTGCTACAAATCACCAACCTAAAAATAATAAAAAGCGATAGTGACAACTACTTATGGAATTGAATGGTAGAATTCGACTTGATGGTCAGAAAATAAAAGAGTTAAGAGCTCAGCAATGCTTGAGCCGCGAGATGTTTTCATCAAAAAGTCAGCAAATGGGCTGTTACCTTTCAATTTCTACTTTAAAAAGAGCCGAATCTAGCAATAAAATTTATTTTCGTACCGCCCAAGATATTGCGAGTATTCTTAAGGTTAGTCTTGATGACTTACAAATAAAAGAAAGTCCACCCTCTGAACAAAGTCACCATAAAAATCCTTTATCTCGCAGCGAACAATTGCACCGCGCCTGCACGACACTTGCCCGAGTGAATAACGAAAAGAAAGGTAGCGTTATCTACATCCAGGGAGAAGCAGGGATTGGGAAATCCAGTTTTATAAATAATTTAACTGATTATGCACAAAATGCTAACTTTTTAAATTTTCGCCTTCCTATTTATGATAACGTAACAAATAGAAAAACAATTCTCCAAGACTTAATTCGACAATTCATCCATCACAGACTGAAGACAGTCACACAGCACAGCAGATGTCATTCTCATAAAAGTGACAGTAATAATGCCGAATGCCTCAAATGCTTTGCTCAAGAAGAGAACCTAAGTTACGAACACAAAAGAGCTTTATTGGCTCTTTTTGATGAGAGTGCAAGTATTCTTAAAACTATTAATTATCACGAAAGGAAGAGTTATGAGTTAGAACTCTTATTTGTTCTTATTCGAAATACACAGTCACCGATATGCCTTATTTTAGAAGATATCCACTGGGCCTCTACAGATATTATCACTACTATACAAAGCTTAACCCATGAAGCTAGAAATTGGCCCCTTGTCATTATACTATCGAGTCGCTTGATAAATAATCCAATTTATGAAATATGGAACAACTCCGTACTTAATACGCCTCTAGAGTTATTCAATCTATCACCTTTAAATGATGATGAACTCAGATCCATGATTGGCGCAGATAAAAAGTTCCCAAAAAAGGTCTATGAAAAATATATTAAATTATCCAATGGGAACCCATTGTTCTTTCAATCTTTAATAGATATGAAAACCATTTATAACGAGAGTAATATCCCACAATCTTTGAACTCTCTTATTAAACAAGAATTGAATCGCCTTAGTAAAGATGGAGTCACATTTTTAAGTAGCGCGGCCATTTTAGGCCATGAATTTGAACTAGAAGAAGTGGCGGAAATTTTTAAAATTAGAGGCTATACGCCACAGGAATTAGTCAATTGTAATTTTCTTCAACAAGTCAAAGACAAGCACTTTATATTTAATCACGACTTAATAAGACAAGGTATTTATCAGCATATTACTGAAGAGTTAAAAAAAGAACTACATGAACTAGCCTCAACTTTTTATAAAGACAAAGATCAACTAAAATTCACTTTCCATTTACGCAAGGCACACCAAGTGGAAGAAGCCTTGAGTGCAATTAATGATTTTGCTAAAAATCTATATGAAAAACACGATTATTGTGAAGCCCTAAATCAAGTTGATGTTGCCTTATCCCTCCCAGGAAAGAAAAACCTTTATTCTCTGTATTATTTAAAAGGGGTTTTATTGAAGGTTCTTGATCTTCCCGCCAAAGCGACTCAATATTTAGAAAAAGCTTTACAAGAAGCTGAAAACAAGCAAGATAAATTAGAAATTCGACTCGAACTCACAGAAATATATGCGGTTAATCAGCGACTCGAGCTGTCTGAAGAACATTTAGAAGCCGCCAAAAAACTCCTTACCGGCAATGAGAGTGCTGAGGTAGTAAATAATATAAAAAAATATCAAAATTACATAAAAAAATGTACATTCTCACTCAATAATACACATACTAAACTTCAATACCAAACATCCAGCGTATTCAAGACTAGTATTCAAAACTTAGATTCTCCCCACCAGCCGAGTACAGATTGCCAACTAAAGAAGCAACATAAGATAGCTTTGTTACATTCTGTTACAGGCCCTCTCAAAGAACACGAAGAAGGCGTGATCAAATCTTGCATAATAGCCTTTGAAGAAATAAATAAAAATGGAGGACTACTAGATCACAGTATTGAATACGAAATTTATGATGGCCAATCAGATGAATACATATTCCGTGAGCAAGCAGAAAAAATTATCAATGATCATCACATTACAAGTATTTTTGGATGCTCTACATCATCCACCAGAAAACAGGTAAAAACTGTTGTCGAGAAAAGAAATAGCCTACTTGTATACCCTTATCATTACGAAGGCCTAGAGTCATCTAAAAACATCATCTACACAGGTCCCACGTCCAATCTCCAAGCCTTACCCATTATTGATTGGCTTATGAATACAACTAATGCAGATTCTTTTTATTTTGTTGGTTCAGATTATGTCTATCCAGTGGTTACAAATGAAATACTCAAAGACGCTGTACACGAATATGATGGAAAGATAGTTGGCGAAGATTATCGTCCTATTGGTTCAAGTGATTTTGAAGATATCATTGAAGGTATTAAACAAGCTAATCCTTCTGTAATTATATTAACATTAGCCTCAATAGAAAGTAACAAAGCTTTTCTAAAAACATTCCATGAATCGGGCATCAATAAGGATGGTAGAATAAATCTAGTTTCCTTAGTTTTGTCAGATAGAGATATTGATCATATTCCTATTACCCATTGCCAAGGGCTTTATAGTATATTTAGTTATTTCCAAAATAATGATAACTATAGCAATAATGACTTTATACAAAAATTTAAATCGAAATATGGTAAAAATGAACGCATTAGTGGGTACATGGAGTCGGCTTATGTGGGAGTTAAACTTTGGGCTAAAGCTGTTCAAAAATGCAAAACTTTTTCTCCTGAAAAAATAACTGAAGCCATTAAAGGTTTAACCTATTACGGACCTGGTGGCATAGCCTATGTCGATGAAAAAAATCAACATATATGGAGACACACACACATAGCTCAAGTTGGAAATGATGGAGAATTCCATGTCCAATGGTCTTCTGAACAACCCATAGCACCCTCTCCCTACCCACTATCCAGGTCTGAGAATGAATGGAATATTTTTTTAGAAAAATCAAAAAAGCGCTGGGAAGGTAGCTGGGGCATCTAATCACCCTCCCATCTGATCTATATTCAAGCATAGTATTTTACTATATCAGCTTGAGGAACAAGTCTAAATACTAGTTTATTTAAGATCTTAACCATGCAACTTATTACCCACTTAGTCTGCATATCGCAATATTATACCAGGCTGTAAAGATTCTGATATCTATCCCCTCATTAGCCACTTCTCAACTCAGTAGAACCGTAATACCCCCCTTTCTTTTCAATAACATTACAAAGTCCTTTAGCTCATAGACTCTAATAATAATATAGTATTGAAATCATTTCATCTTTTTATTTAAACAACACCTACAACTTTAGGTGATATTTTTTAACATGAAAAACATACAGTTCTATTCCACGAACTAAAAGGAATTGTATCTGACCTCTAACTTAACCATTAATAAATTTGGGTTTTAAATAAAAAACTATTATTTTTTTAACTCTTCCAAAATATTAGGAGTCTTCAAATATGAGTACGATAGCAAACCAATCCACTATAGTAGATCCCCGCTGCAATTGGACATCATTCTCAACGATTAACTCTCACAGAGCCGATCTATTTAAAAAACAAATTAAAAAAAGTACTGGTCAAAACTACACCCCGCTTTCTGAGAGCATTAACACCAAGTGTAATAAAATTAAGAAATTCCGATGCTATCGCTATATAAAAAGTAAAATAAGATTTTTCTTGATTGAACTGTCTGAAAATGTTCCCGGGAAAATTAAAATTTTACAAATATCACCGTTCCACTCTTGGAAAAAATTAACAAAAGAATTCTGTCAACTTTCTAACAAAGTTTTTCTTCAATTCATTAAAGATACTCATTATGTTAAGTATCTTCCTCTTGGTCATGATTTAGAGTACATGAACGAGGGAACTAAATTTAATTTTTCTTGCATAGCTCTAATGAATGACTTAGAGGACTCCCCACTCCCACTCAAATTAAGTGTTTTTCAAGATTCTGATTCTAAACTTCACTTTTTACAGATTGACCATTTATAAACAACTGAGCTCTAAATGAACTCCTTTGATTCTTGCTACTGAGCTCGTAAAACAATAGTTTATTAATATGGAATCGTATTTAAGAGGTTAACAATGGAAACAGTTTTTATGAAAGCTAGCATGAATGTCTCGGATTACTTTCAAGGTAATCTTACACAAATAGTGAAAGATAGCTACAAGTCATTAAAAATTACTTTTTCCAAAGTTAATGCTCAAATGAGTCTAGAGTTGTCGAAAACACATGCTGTTAAGCCATTTCTTTTTTCTATTTTTGGGAAGGTAAAATCATATAGATCAAATAATACACTTATAACTTTAGAATCATATAAGACTACAAACACTATAGAAATCATAGCTCTTGAACATATTAATTTCTTGCAATGTTTAACAAAAACTATTTTTAAAACTGAAGTATCTTGAGGAGGATCATATGAAAACAGCTGTAATCTTTTGCGATAAAATATCTGAACGTCGATTATGTCAAACTATTAAAGAATTTTTGAATATAAAAACTCGATTTAATTTTTTTAATTATTCTACAGATTTTAATACTGATAATTTGAAAGTGGAAATTTTAAAAAATTATGGTGGGGACGATATCGAGGGCAAATATTATAAATGGTATATAGATATATCTTCCGATACTACAGATAATGAAGAGTTTGAAGAAAGCATACATAAATTGAATACAAAATTAGAATCAAAATGTGCTACTTGGACTGACTGGAATTATTATCTGAATCTATAATTGCAGTAATATATGCCTTTTTGGCTTCATAAGCATCATCATACTCAATATTTAGTCAGCTTTATAATTATCTATTAATTTGCGTCATAAAGCGACACAAAACCACTCTCCATTCAAATTATAATCCACACTGGCTTAGAGGTTTATCCATAATGGTACAGAGTTCATCCATGGGTTTTCTCTTTGATTGAGCAACGGAAAATTCGTCTTTGAGATTACCACAGGCAATCATCATTATGATTGAATGAGAATGAGGAATGCCACTTGCATTTTTCAGAGCTAAATCTCGTTTTGGGTTGACGCTCCAATTTAAGGGACAACTTGCAATCCCAAGTGAATGCAAGGCATAAATTACACTCATTGCATAGAGACCACCATCAATCCAAGCTTGATTTCTCTCCGATGAAGAAAAGAAACATGACAAGTCCGCTGTAACCGTAATGACTGAGTCAACCTGATCGCCAAAACCTCTATTCCCTAACTGGTAGGATAAAACACTGCTCGCTTTCTCTTTTCCTTGAGCAATAAAGGCATGATAACATTGACGATTACAAACGCTTGGTGTTTTTGAGGCAAGATAAATCGCTTTTTGAAGATCTTTAAGATTTAAGGCTTGCTCGGAGAATTGACGCATGGAATATCGCCCCATAAAAAAATCTTCCAAGTCCATTTTTGTTTTAAATAAATATTCTTCTTTAGTATAATGGATCACACCTGCAGCTTCGTTTTTTGAATTTTTAAATTCAAAAACAGTATTCCCCAAATCCTCTAGTAAGTTTTCTAAATCTTTATCCAAACTATCATTTTTTACGTTGAAATCGACATATTTTTGCATGACGCAATAAGCAATATCTAGACGTGAATTGAAGCCAAAGCGCTGATAGTATTCTTCAACATTAGCAATAAGTCTTTTCACTACCGCCACACCAAAACCTGGTCGCGGTTTTGTAATGGCGAGTGCTTTTTCCACCTTGTGTGCATCGGCTTGGATAAGAGCCAACAATTGATAACTCGTTTTCACCCTCCCATTAGATTTTAAATAAAAGATAGAAATCGCGTAGGAGGAAAATTTTCTGAAACGACTCCAATCATAAAGAACTTGGCGAAAAAGATCACAGAAGACTTGGACAAAGTTTAGATAAAACTTAAGGCGATATTTAATACTCTCAGTCATCGATTTCTCCTTATAGTCCCGCAAGACATTTTTCATATGATGCGTACACATTTTTCGCTGTGCGATCCCAGCAAAAACTATTAGCATAATCAAAATTCTTCTCAATATCTTGGAGATAATGAGAACTCTCAAGAGTTTTGGTGATACATGAGTAAATATCTTCAACGCTGTAAGGATCAAAATTTGGAGTTCTACCTTCAGAGATCTCGAGCAAGGAGCTCGTGTTCGAACAAATCACAGGGGCGCCGCAAGCCATGGCCTCTATCACTGGGAAACCAAAACCCTCAAATAAAGATGGATAAACACAAAGCTCTGCTGCCGAGTAGATAACTGGGAGCATTGCGCTCGCGGTAAATCCTGTAAAAACCACATCGTCTTTCACTGGTGATTCATCAACGCGTTGATAAAATTCCGCTGCCCCATTCCAGTCTGATCCAACTAAGAGAAGCTTATAGTCGCTGGGGTGAAGCTTTTTAAATTTCTCAAAAGCTTCGAGTAAACGAAAATGGTTTTTCCCTTTGGGTTCAATTCTGGAAACATAACACAAGAAAGGAGAATCTATGCCAAACTCTTCTTTTACTTGTTGCTTTGCATATTCTTTGATGCGTGGATAAAATAAATTTTGATTGATCCCCGAGTAAATCACATCAATCTTATCTTCATCATAACCGATGAATTTCACAATATCTTTTTTGGAAAACTCACTCACAGTAATAATTCTATCACAGCGTTTGATTAAAGATGGGACGATTTTCCTATTGTAAAACATTCTCATTTTATCGTATTTGCCATCAATATTAAATGTGGCTAGATCGTGAACTGTGGCAATGAGTGGACACTTTTTCACATAGGGAATTCTGCGATAACTCGGAACGTGCAATAAATCAATATTCTTTAAGACTCCTGATAAGGGCAAATAACTATTATGCCATAAAATACTTAAGACTGGATTCGAAAAGAGCGATGTAGAAATATTGAATTTCAAATGGTCGTTTTTCGCAATTAAGTGACTATCGTTTTCGGGCAAAAGCATTTTAAGTGTTTCAACTTGTTTGACATCACCCATAGCTTTTACTAAGTCGATAATGTATCTGGCCACTCCGCTGCGTCCGCCTTGTAGGACAAATGATGATAGGGCTACATTCATTTTACATCTCCTTTTTTTTCTATGAGTTCACAATAAAGATTTTGCAGGTTTTGAACTAGGGCCTGCCAACTGTATTTTTTTACTTCAATGGAAGCCTGAGTCTTTAGTTGAGATTTAAGTTTTTCGTCATCGAGCTGACACATTTTTTCTAAGAGGTCTTCTTGATCATTCGCAGTGAAATGAAGAATATCCTGCTGGTCATGACTAAAAGCTTGAATGCCCGGGAGGCGTGACGCGATGACAGGTGTTCCCGCCGCCCAAGCCTCGAGTATCACAATACCAAAAGGCTCGTGCTGCGAGGGCAATACAAAAAAATCTGCTCCCGCATAAGCTTCTGCAATCATCGTATCTTGAGGTTCAAAGCCAGGTATAATTATGACCTTGTCTTCTAAATCGTAGTTTTGGATGTCCTGCAAAATTTCTTCGTGGTAATCTTCGACTGTTATAGGACCCGCAATCACTAATTTATAATTGGGATGAGTCTGACTATACTTCGCGAAAGATTTCACCAAGAGTCGCTGATTTTTTTGAAAATCAATTCTGGATAAGCAGAGGATATATTTTTCGTCATCCGCAATACCAAATTTATTTCTAAAGGCATCGGCCGTCTTGTTAGCGAACTTATCGAGTTCAACACCATTGGGAAAATAGACAATTTTATTCTTTGGGTAAAGTTCTTTTAGTTTGAGGTATTCATTGCGATCAACGCAAATTACCGCATCCGCGCCTGACACCGTTTTTCTAGAGCCCAGAAGCCAACCAAAAGCCTTGCCCCATTCTAATTTACCTTCAAAGGGGCTCATCATTTTTGTGGCTTCTGATTTTGGAAGCGTCAGGTAATTTCCATGTAAACTCACGACATATGGGATCTTTTTGAACTTTGCCACTGTCCTAGCTATTCCTCCTAAACGGTGCTGAACATGTGTGTGAATAACTGAAGGACGCTTTCCCAATAGTAATCTGAAGAACATTGGTAAAGAGAGTGGGCTTCCTCCCTTGAGTTTTAATTTTTCTTTGGCTTCACGGCTTAGAAATAACCAAGGAAAAATATAGGAAAAACGATGGACTTTTACACCATCTAAATCCTCTTCTTTTTTATCGCAAAAAATATCCGTGGTGTAAATATGGTTACTGATGCCATTCTTCATCATTTGCGAACAATAATTATAAACGACGGCTTCAGTCCCTCCCCATTTGTCTAAGACAAATCGTCGGGCAATATGGTATACGCTATCAAGCTGAGCGGGCATGGAGTTTCTCCTCTGTTAGTTCAATAACAGAGTGAAGCATATCCAATGCCAGTTTTAAATCTTTGGTCATATTTGCACGAACTTTTTGACTTTTAAGCCCAAAATCGGCCTTATTTTTCAAGAAGGTTTTTAATTGTTCTTCCATCAAATTAAGATCTACATGTTCCACGGATCCACATGAGCGCAAATCGTAACGTTCTAGAAAAGTGTCAACTTTACTTCCGCGACTGATGCCTATGAGAGGCACATGGTTAATGGACCCGAGGATGAGTAAATGCAGACGGCTACTAATAATTGTATCCATTTCAGCGGCCAAAGTCACCACTTCTGAAGCTTGATTACATCCCTTTACCACAGTGCAATTTTCTTTGTGATTCATCAGACCTTTAATCTGAGTCATTAATTCAGCATCACTTATTGGGTTCATAGGAATAAAAAAGATGTTGGCAGAGAATTTTTCTATCCAGCTATCCATTTTTTTTGCTAGGTCTAAGAGATTATTGACACAGCGTTGAGCGGAGATGCAAACCGCAATTTTTTTGCGTTTTTGACCAAGTAAAAAGCGACTTGTTTCATCAAGTCTACTTAAAGCACCTTGAGAAGAGCTCAATTGTAAAGCTAGGTCTGCACCACGAGCAATATTTAATCCTGGGCATGTACGGCTTAAGTTATTGCAGCTATCCTGATTACGCAGTGCAATCAGCTCGGCGCCTGCGAGCATGCTATGCATTTTGCTATGCATTTTCTTAACTTGGTGATTTTCATAGAGGCCGGTAAAATCGAGTGTATGGGCGGTAAGTTTACTTAAGTTTGATAAGAGATTTTTCTTTCTTCCTGGCTGCAGTGTGAATTTTGCGGGGTTAAGCTCAGAATTCATTCCCGTTCCAAAAACGACATAAGGTGTATTGGCGTTTTTGCACATACTCAAAATTTCCATGGCATCATCAGGATAATCGGAAAGACCCGTAGCACCACTCCAAATAAATAGGTCATGATCCTTGATCGTATCCTGTGCTTTTTGGCGGTCATAGTTGACGTGACTAAAACCAAAGAGAGGGCATGTCTTTACCTTCAAAAGCTTCTGAGTTTCAACTCCGTCATCTGTGCTTACGCATATCTCTGCCTCAGGTTTAATTTCGCGTACCATTGTCACAATACCTTCTAGGATTGCTTCATCACCAATGTTGTTTCTACCAAAAGGAACTCCGCCTAATAATATTTTCATTTTATTTACTCCAGTTTTTATTAATAATTATCATCGATTGTATTAGCTGCTGCAGATGAGGCGACCGTTTGGACAAAGGCTCGGATTGCGACCTTCGCTAAACGTTCTAGATCTGCAGTTGAATCTTCTGGGACATAAACGATATCACCGGGCTTAAGCAGCACATCGGGGCTATCTCCATGTAAAATATCGTTTATATTAAAAACTAATTTTTCGGGTTTACTTAAAGAGCCGCGAATAACCACCACATTGGGAGAGGCATATTCTTTAATCCCTCTTGACTCAGTAATGGCTTGGATAAGTGTCAGGCTATTAAGGTACATAATCTGCCTTGGGTAGTTCACCTCGCCCAATGTATAAATTTTCTTCGATAGCGCGCTGGGGATATGGAGGTAATCACCATTTTTGAGTGTTAAATCAAACTCTGTTTTTCCTTTTAAAACGAGCGCATTAAAATCCACTGTAAGTTGTGCACCATCGCGCATCAGAAAGGCGTGTTCGAGATCGGCTAAATCTACTGTAGAGTTACGAAACTCACCACTCTTGAATCCACCTGCATTGGCGATCGCTTCTAAGATGGACACATTACCATTTAAAACTTTTTTACCAGGAAATTTAATCTGTCCGCCGATTGTGTAACTTTGGCTATTAAAGGAAAGGGGCACAACGCTAACAATGATGTGTTTCCTTTTTTTCTGAATGATGGCTTGAATTTCTTCACGAAGTTGCATGATGGTTTTCCCACTTGCTTTCACTGGTCCAGTCAACAAGAATGAAATGTAACCACGAGAGTCAATGATTAGGTTTCTCTCCGCCTGAAAGTTACCGTAAATACTTACTTTGATGGTGTCGCCATTGCCAAGGACATACTCTTGAGTTTGAGCCGCTTCTTTTGGATTCTTTGGTTCTGACTTCTGAGCCTTTTGCTCGCCTGCGATTTCTTCTTGTTGCTGACTAGTAGCCTCAACTTTTTCTGTATTTGTTTCTGCTGCAAGGCTCACAAATACTAAGCTGAAAATTATTAATAAAAACTGCCTCATCTATCATCCTCCAAACCAAGTACATCTTCAGAAAAATCACGTCCCAAGCGTCGGCCAAATGATGAGGCGAATACATTGCAGGCCAAGCGTGTGAGTTCCGCAAGGAATTTGTAAGGCTTCTCAGGAACAAAAATGATATCGCCTGGCTGAAGGTAAAGATCATGTTCTTCTCCCGATAAAATGGCCTCAAGGTTTACCTCATAAACTTCAGGATCTTGAAGGTCGCCACGAATAATCAAAACCTGTTTTAAATAAGCGTCTTTATTCAAGCCACGACCACTTTCAGAAAGTAGACTTATGATTGTCATTTCGTCGTTGTAAGCCGCTGGGTAAGCCGCATTCACTGCACCTAAGATGTAGACTTCTTGAGATAGCCCCGAAGCAATATAAATATAATCACCTGGATGAACGTATATATTTTGGCTCGCATCACCTTTTTCAATAAGGGCATGGAAATCTACGGGGATTGCCTCTCCCTCACGGATAATAAATGATTTTTTAAGCGACGCGACTTGAATGGTCGTGCCTCGAAAAACGCCGTCCATCAAGCCTCCTGCCTGAGTGACCGCTTGTCTTAAAGTAAGTGAACTCAATAAATTATACTGCCCTGGCGACTTCACTTTACCTATAATTGAGAAGCTACTACTAGTACTTTTTACTGGGAGAACTGAAACCTCGGGATTATTGAATAACTTTAAAACCTTGCTTTTAATTTGTTCAGAAATTTCTTCAACATACAATCCTTCTCCTTGAACCGTGACTCCGAAGAGGTAATAAACCTTACCATCGGGAGCGACCGTCACAGTGCTAAGTGTGTTACTTTGTCCGAAGATCGAAATTTCCAGCGCATCTCCTATTTCTACTAGATTTCTTTCTGTCTTATATGGAGAGAAAAATTTTGGGTCAATCGCTTTACGCTTGATAGTTGTTTCTTGTTGGAGTTTAGGATAACCCGTGATCTTGATTGGCTTTCTATGTGTGGTACAAGAAAACATAAAACATAGAGTCCCTATGAGCATAATAATTTTCATCTTATACCTGCAATAATGGTTCTTTAACTTTATCCAAAATGAAGCCTTCTGGGCAGATGCCCTTAAATTCCATTTCTTTAAGTTTTTGAAGTAAATTTGCACGCTTAGTATGGCAAGCATCGACCACATAGAAGTACCAATCTGCAAAGTTAATAATTCCTAATTGGGCTTTATCAATTTCTTCGGTCGTCAAAGAAACAATGATAAAATCATAGTCATAACTCAATTTCTTTAAACGGTCCAGCAGGCCAGTGAACAAGACTTGTCCTTCGCTGGTGATGTGTGCCGTGTCAATCAAAGACTCCTCGTTAGAATCCATTGCGAGATCCCATGAAGGCGTACGGTCACTTGCCTCAAAATTATGGCTGTAAGTGATCATCAATACTGATTTGTTTTTTGCTGTCAAAAACTTCACCAAGTTTTCTGATGCATCACAATCAGTTTGAGATTGAAGGCAGATCACGTTATTAAGAGACTGTGGATTATTCATCCCTACTAATTTGGCAAATTCTTTGAACATATTTTTTTCTAAGTTATGACTTTCGGTTAATTGCATGACACAGGGAATATTGAAATTAATGTCTAGTTGCTTCTTTGTTTTGATCGATTGATCTAAAACGCAATTAATGAGAAGATACATAAAGCTGATGAGGCAAGTTAAAACTACTGTTCCTGGCACCAAGGCAAGAAGCTTTATCGGCTGAATTAACGAAGCTTGATCTGAAAATTCATAAAGAGTTAAATCTTTAATCTCACTTTTCATCATAATCTCAACATCTTGTTGCTTTTTACGCAAAACATCTAAAAGTTGTGCAGTCGCTTCTCTTTTGCGAAGGGTATCGTCGAGTTTCATTTCTTTTTCAGGTACCGCGTAGAGTTCTTTTTTCTGTTGCTCTAAATTTAGCTGAATTGATTCGATGCGATTCATTGCTGATTTCAACTGTCCCTCGGATCTTGCAATTTCCATATAAACTTCTTGTTTGCGGGTATTAGGCATATAAACTTTTTGAAGTGTCGATTTAATATCCTGGGAGGCCAATTGTTTTTTGAGACCTTCAATTTTTTCTTGAATGGCAAGGATTTTAGGATTGCCTTCACCGTAGATTGATTGCGCATTAAACAAAGACATTTTTGTATTAGTTAATTGGGCTTTTAATGGGTTATCTTCATAGGAATTACGTACCACTTCATCTGGCATTTTTGCATATTCAGCTTTCAAAACTTCCAATTGAACTTGTTGCTTCTTATAATCAATTTTTGCTTCGAGTAGGTTGCGCTCTTGTAAGCTCATTGCTTCCATAATAATACGGTATTGACCACGCGTATTAAGTGCTCCATTTTTTTTCATTGCCTGAGCAATCAGTCGATCTTGTACAATCATGTCTTGTTCAGTTAGCTTAACCTGATTAGAGAGATTGCTGTATTTTTCTTGAAAGTGGCGATAGTAGTAGTTTTTACTTGATGCAATACCTAGCTCAGCCAAAATATTCGCCGTATTAATAGCTTGACCTTCATTGCGGCTTGTCACTTCAATATTGATGAGTTTTGATTTCTTATCAAAAATTACATTGATCGCGGCTTTTAACTCACTAATTGTTTTATATTCCGGCAAACGTATAAGTGCATTTTTAAGAAGTTCTTTATGTTGAAGCATAGCTAAGCTCGTACTAGTAGGTAGAACCTGCTTACTCTCAAATTTAATCTCTTTATACAGCATTTTACTATGCGCAACATAAACCTGTTTACTTCCCCATTTTGTATAAGTAAAATAAATTGCTACCCCAGTCATCATAATGATAAAGACGATCAAGTAAGGAAGTCTTTTTTTGATATCTATGAGAATGCTCATCCAATCAAAGTTGGCAAAAATATTTTTTCTATCGAAACCCTTAAACACTTTATCTTGAAAAGGATGACGACCTGAAATATCTGTCAAAATATCTTTTGTAGAGTTCATACCCATGTCAGTGTGTTGAGTTCTAGGAATATTTAAACCTTTATCAACCACACTGCCTTCATGGGAATCGTCATGTCCCTTAGATTTAATTAAACTATTGAAGCTTAATGACTTTTGAACAGGACGATCAATATTGTTTTTTCTAAATTCCATGACGACTGAAACCTACATAAGTCTAGTAATCATTGACTTCGTTCTTCTAAGCCATTGAGTTGGTTTTTGTTTTTCAGCATTTAAGTCATTGCTTATCAAGGGAATTTGGTGAATCTGACAAGTCTTTTTCAATACGGCTAAAGTCCTTCCTTCTGCCACTGTAACATCTTTAATATCAAGTTGACTAAAAGATGTTTCATTGACTAAACGATTAACTTGATTCAACATTTTTTCATTGAATCGCCCCATGATTTTAATTGATCCCTTTAAACCTTCCCACTGATCCGTCAAGCCAAATACTTTGTAGGACAAATATTGCATTATATTTAAGCGGCCATGAAGTGCAAATGATGACATCAAAAGTATTTGACGAAAATATCTTTTCCATAGTTTCCCTGGCTCTCTACACAGGCGATACACCCATTCCATACCAACTTTCTGTAGTAATTTTGGGGCTCTATTAACATGACCCGTAACAAAATTATATGTGCCCCCAATACCAATAGTGATCGGTATTTCCAACTGATCTTTGTAACGTCTAAAAAACATTTCTTGTTTTGGGTTACCAAGTCCAAGAAGTAAAATTTTAGCTCCAGAATTATTAATTTTACTTAGTAATTCATCGTCATCTAGTATTTCCCCCTCATTAGACACCATAGGTGATGCATAACCCGCTGACTTTAAGCGAGGATAAATAGTTTTTAACTTATTATGCGCTTTGCGGCAGAGTTGTGTACTCTCTCCAATATAATAAACTTTGTGTCCTAAAAGAGACGCATAACGCGCCACATCAAAAATCATATCCGCCCCGGTAACACGCTCATGAATTCTAGAATTATTCATTTTACCAAACCAAATGATTGGCATACCGTCTGCAGTTACAAGATCAGCATTTTTTAAAGTATCATAGAGTTCATTATTTTTAACTTTCAGGCTAAAAGTGTGAAAACAATTGGATAAAAAATCCATGTTAAGTGTCGCTATATATTGTGACTTATTATCTTTCTTATAACGTCTGAGAAGTTCCGGAAGGATTTTAACGGTTTCTTTATGACCTAAAGTCGAAACCGGGATCCCAAAAATATCTGTACATGTTAGTATCATTTTATAATTTCCCTTTATTTCTTTGATTCATTGTTTGTAGGGGAATTATATAAGACCGCGTGCAAAGCCTAGTATTAAATACATAAGTACTTAATAATTAAATATATATATAAATATAAGAAGCTTGGAAAACCATTAATTGTGCACTAATTCACACACAATTCACTTTTTAGTTACACTGTTTTTCTGTAGATGATTTTGCTTTTTTCCTAATCATTTCCAATAAAGGCCCAAGTAAATTAAAGCGCCAAAGTACCAACCAATTACTCACTACAAATAATAACGCGAGGGCAAAACTAGCCCATAAGCTGGAATGACTCGGTAATAAAGAAGCTAAATAAGTTAAAGTTGTAACCACAAGAATAACCTTAGTAAAAAACTTCATAGGAAACCAAATGCCACCAATTAATCGGCGAATAACACTCAATCTAATAGGTATTGTTAGGATAAAAGTTAGGAATACTGCTGACACTGCACCCATTAGTCCATATTGTGGAATTAAAATAATATCTAAAGCAATATTTACGGTCACTTGTAAGATAAGAAGGCCCACTGTACGAGAATTTTTTTCTAATGTGGTAACAGCCATAGATAAAGGCATAGATATTAATGGTAATATATGTATTAAACTGAAATACTTCGCAACAACTCCTGCCGCTTGCATATCTTCTCCATATAATTTTTGAACTAAGGCTTCGGAAAATAAAAAGCCTGTAGCTGCAAGAGGTACTGATAAGAGAATTAAGACTTTGAACATCGAACTTACCATTTTTGGTAACAGTTTTTTATCTCTTTGATATGCCTCGGCAAAGGCAGAGGAAAACAAAGTTTGTAGGGCCATGGGGATAAATGTAATAGCTAAGAGCGGAAGGCTATATCCCAACTCATAGAAACCCGCAACCGCCGGCATGAAGCAATATGCTAAAACAAAAACTTCGGTATATTGCAACATTAATGAACGCAATAAACCATTAAACCAAACGGGGCTTGCCAACTTTAATACGCGTCGTGCTGGTATAAGAGATTTTTCTACAGACCCTGGCTTTTTCAAACACTGTTTTAAACGATATAAGCCACAAAAAACTGTCGCACCTAATGCTAAAAATTCTGCAACCAAAATATATTCAATGCGTATTCTCTCCTGAGCACACACCCAAAGTATAGCACCTAATACCAAAGCGGACTGTAATACGGCAATCATTGCCACTGTCTTAGCTTCAAATAAGGCCGTTAAACTATCAGTAACAGTATTCTTGACTATCCATGCCAATATCCATACAAATACAGCAATTAGTAGTAACTCTGAACTACTACTTAAGTAGTTAAAAACATGGGCTTTTATAAAATAGATAAAAGAGATCACCAGTAGCCAACTTGCTAACTGACACATTAAACTTCTAAGTAAAAAAGTTTTTATACCCGAATAATCCTTGCCAAGTTCAATCTCAGGTAAGTAACGTAAAATACAGGTATTTAATCCTAGTGCACAAAAGATTATAAGATATTGACCAAAGTTTTTTGACAGAGCTAATACGCCATAATCTTCTGGGCTTAAAGCCTTAACGATCATTATAGACACAAAAAAGTAGACGATGAAACTTATTGCTTTTGCCGACACCATCCACGGTACCGAACGCAAGGCTTTAGCTGTAAATACATTAGACATTTTAGCTAAGTAGCCAATTCATTTCATCCACCATAACTTTATAAATATCCTTAATCGATTGTAAGTCCTTTCTCAAGGTGCGATTACCGCAAATTTGAGCATAGGAATCTTTATCTTTGGGATCATAGCCATGGAGACCTGGCGTAAAATTCTCTCCCATATAGCTCGGGCAGATTTGCTCACCTGAATTCATCAGAAAAATATCTTCGCCAAATTTTTGATCCTCAAAATACACTCCCATACTTTTTAATTGCTCATCACTTAGAATCCGCCCTCTCCCGGAGCCATTGAGTAATGATCGGACTTCCTGTCTAGCTTTATCATTAAAATACCAAAAACGCGCCATTGTTGAATCGTATACAGCCACATAATCTTTATTATATTGAAGATCTAAAGTACCAACTGCAGCTTGGAGGTCATAAATAGATTGAGTGTTGTGCATCCCATGATCAGTAAAGACGTAAAATTTCACTTCTTGATAATGATTTTCTGCTAAATCTAAGGTTTTTCTTAGACGTTTATCGTACCAGCGAACTTGTTTTTCAACTTTTTTATGTTGAGTTCCCACGCTATGCATGAGGGAGTCCAAACCTCCCATAGAAACGTAAGCAAACTCAATACTCTGATTTTTAATTTTATCTTCAAGTTTTGAGATCTTAGCGTCATCACTCTGCCCATAATGGTGTGTATGAAAATTGACATTCCGTTTCTGGAGCTCATCAAAAATGCTTTCTCCATGATTCAGGCCACCGGGTTCCCAAATGCGCTTTTTCTCGGCATAATCGAAAAAAGGCAAGTATTTAAAGGGAACATTATAAAGCATGAAATAACCTGTAAAACCATGAATTTTCTTAATCCAGGAACTTAATTTTGAGCGCACGCGGTGATGGTTCATTAATTTGTTGGGTAAAAAGCTCAAATACTTCAACCATTTATAAGGACACGTTTTAGGAGCGTAATAAAAGGAATTCCAATGGCCGTGCTCACTTGGGCTCTTACCTGAAATAATTGAGGGATCACAAGCACTCGAGTATCCAAAAACCGTCTCCAACTTTCTTTTATCTATGATTTTATCTTTTAAGAAAAAAGAATTTTTCTGGAGAATTTCCCACCCAAAGGCATCTACAAACAAAAACAGGGCTAATTTTTCTTTTTTCATAGGTATTTCTCTCTTAGTTGATAAAATTTTTGTTGGCAATTCTCTTGATTTTTCTCACAGCCTTGGAGACGACTTACTAAAATGGATTCATTTAAGCTAAGCTTTGGTTTAAACAAAAGTGGAAACACTGTAAATAACCGTTCTCGCGGATGCCGCCCCAACCACGAACGATGGTTTAAACTGGATAATCCAAAACCACGAAGATTGAGATAGAAATTTTGTATGTATTTTTGGAAGGATGATTTTCTAGATTTATGAGACATGACATCAAAGTAATGACTGAATTCATGCACATCTTTTTTCAGTCTTATACTTTCAAAATCATAATAAAATTCTAGGAATTTCACTTGGAGCTCTTCATAATAAGCCTCTATATCTTTAGGCAGTAACTCTTCATCACCTATAAATTTAAAGGCAATCGCCGATTGATATTCTTCTATCAGCCATTCACAATTGTGAAAGCCCTGAATTTTCTCAATTTCATCAAGCTTATCTTTATAGTAAATCCCTCTGTAACCGGACGCCATTAGTGCCGCATCACCCATAGCAAGAACGACTTTATTAAGAAATTTTTTGAATTTAAGCTTATCGGGTTCATCTGATGTTTTTTTCCTAAGACTACGAGAAATATCGAGCAATAGCTTACCTCGATTAAGTAGAAGACGAGTCGCTTCGGATAGATCAACGGAACTGTATTCTGGCATCAAACTCAAAATATCAGGATCACCATACACAACCATGTGACCGTACTTCATTTCATAATTCATTAGACTTGCATCTGCTCGACGCAAACTATTTTCAGTATGTAAAAAAAGATCGACCGTAATCCCGATTTCACTTCCTAATTCTCTTTCTAAGCGATGAAACTCTTTTTGGATTTTTCGGCGTTTCCACTCGTTCATAGCATTGCCTACCACAACTAAATCATAATCATTAAAGGGTTGTAAACCCTCTGAACCTTGAAATGCCGTGCCTTCTCCTCGTCCGTATGAACCCATGAGAACAATTGCTTTGATATTTTGAGAATATTTCGATTTCAAACAAGCCGCTACAATGCGACACAAATCTTGGTCCACAAGTAAATCAAACTTGCCCCCTGCATTAACAGTATACTTACTCATAGTTCCGCCTCTTTGCGATTAGCCGCAATTTTAACACCCCGATAAACCGCTAAATGAATCGTAATTCTATAAAGTATATTATAGGGGATTGTTTTTATGTTTAATTTCTGAAATGATTTGAGCAGGTCACGTGCCACTTCACGAGAACAATAATAAAATTGGCGAAATACTGAAGGCTTTAACATCTTTAAGCGATAGTACACAATGCCATGTCTGAATTTCTTTCGAAATAAACTCTTAATCTCGTAGTTATGTGAATGTTCCACAACGGCATTGTGTACATATTGAAATTTAAAACCACTTCTATGGCACTGAGTGGCCCAAACTAAATCTTCCGCATAACCATCAGCATAAAATTTGACTGACTCCCAAACCTCACGTTTGAATGCACAGGCTACGGCTGAGAAAGCCTTGTAATCATCATCTGTATCATCTGATTTTCTGTATGCGCGAGAGTAATCATATTTTACAATAAAATGTGCATCCTGCCTGGCTAACTGCCTGCTAAAAGTTGCATCTACTTCTTGATCCAAAATTGGCTTCAGCAAGTTCTTCAACCAGTCGATATTTTGAGGTATCGCATCTGCATTAAGGAAGACAATTATGTCTTCATCACATTGCTCAATCATCTCATTTAAAACGGTTCCTGGAACATAACTATCTGAAGAAATTTTCTTAACTGATTCACTAAAAACTTTTACGACTTCTAAAGTGCCATCTGTAGAACCTGAGTCAACATTGTATAAATTGTAACAGGAATAAGTCTGCAAAAGTAAATTTTCTAATGCAGCTCGCACATAGGGTTGCTCATTTTTGGATCTCATTATGATGGCGACACGTTTCATATTCATTTTATAACTCCTTGGTTTTGAAGGACTCTAGCAAAAAGCTGGAACACAAAAAATAAACAATACATAAGTTACTTTATTATAATGCTTTATAAAAAATAAAATCATTGATCTATGCAAAGAATACTTAGGGATTCCGAGTCATTGAATTGATTATCAAATATTGTCTACATTTTGTTACAAATATATGTAAAGAAAACCGCACAGGGGTTTTTACTGAGATAAATTATTTTTTATAAAATACTTAAAATTAGATATTTATAAAAAATAAAATAATAAAAGCACTTATCTTTCTTTATTCTCCTACAAGCTAAAATATAAAGGAGCTCACATGAAAACCCTACTCAGCTTATTACTCATAGGCAGTTTTAACCTCAAAGCAGAAATTATCATTTCTGAATTCGATAATGTAAACAACCTCGTTAATACATTGATAGATGAACAGGCTTACATAGATCCCGGTGTTACCATCAGCAATATCACTTATAATGGCGATGAACGAGGCCTTGGTTATTTCAATAATGGTCTAGATGCGGGGCTTGGGATGAATAGCGGTATTATTCTATCTTCTGGGAATGTAAATAGTATTACAGCCGATAATACTTCTGGTAGAACATCCACAAATTTAGGACAAGCTGGAGATAGTGATCTAAACAGTTTAATACCGGGATATAATACCTTTGATGCTACAAGTTTAGAATTTGATTTTACGACTCAAGGGGATAGTGCTTATTTTAATTATGCCTTTGCTTCTGAGGAATACACCGAGTGGGTGGGAAGCTCATATAATGATACATTTGGATTCTTCATAAACGGTGAAAATTATGCACTCATCCCGGGTGGAGATGACATTGTTGCTATTAATAGTATCAACCCAGATCAAAACCTTGATTATTTTAATAACAATGATCCTCATCATGATCCTAGTAATAATGAGGATTTTGATTTTTCATTTGATGGTTTTACCAATACTTTTACTGCCAAATTAACCGGATTAGAAGCTGGAGAAACTTACAGTTTAAAATTAGCTGTAGCAGATGCTGGAGACAGAGTATGGGATTCTGCAGTATTTATCGAAGCTGGATCTTTCTCCAAAGTTCCGATTGTACCTGCAGGGGCACCTGAACCTGAGTTTTACTTACTCGTATTAATTGCCGGTTTCATTCTCTACAAGAAATATTCAGAAGATACAGAATTTAACTTCGGATAAACTATGCGTTTAATTGTCATTAGTACCATTGGGCTTCTTTCTCTAGGAAGCCTAGCTTTTTTTCTTATAGATAAAGAAGACAAACCTAAGGTTTCCAAATCTAAGGATAAAACTATTGAGGCGATTCAATACCTAGATAAAATTGATCATAAGGAATTGAGTTTAGAGGCTGTGAAGGAAGTTTTTACGCAACAAACTTCAGCTCCGATTTCTCTAGGAAAATTAAAGTCGATTTATATCCTCAGAGATTTGAGCCAGAAAACCTCTATTCAGCCCGAGGCTTTGAAATACATAAATAGTTTGGCAAATCAAGAAGTTCAGCAAATTAAGCTAGGCATGATCTATCAAGATATGGGTTTAGTTAACGAAGCTAGAAGCTGTTGGCAAAAAAGTGCTCGTATCGAAGCCAAAAACCTCATTGCCCGTAGTTTTATAAGGGAATATAAATTTAAAGAAGCTTACGAATTCTTGAATAAACTTAGAGATATTGAGAATTTTAAAAACTTTGAAACTCTCAATATAATTTATTCACTTGAACTCGTTCAAAACCTTAAGAACCAGGCCAATCAAACTCGGCAAGAAATCACCAATTTATACCCAGAAAATCTGGAATGGCAACTTAAAAATATCCTCATGGAATTCAAGACTGGCAATTCGAGCCAAGCTGAAGATCAACTGACAGAAATGATTTTTTGTCAAAAGTTAGATGTGAATGCTCTCGCTTGTGCCCACAATGCCAGAATGTATATGTTTCTCCTGCGCATCATGCGGCAAGGAGCTGAGGCTTATATCGACGATATTGTGATGTCCGCAAGCAAAGATAGCCGCGCTATTTTCAATATTTCTGGAAGAAGTCAACATTTTAAACTTTTTATTAATCAAAAAACAATCGAAAAAGAAATTAAATTTTATAAGATATTTAAGGAAGCGCTTAATAATGAAAATAAGGGTAAAATTTCTTTAAATAACTCTAGCCACCTCGTGCAAAATTATTTGTATAGTCGCATGCTGATTTCGACTAATCAGAGTGCACTTGCAGTGGGTATCATGAAAAGGGTTGAATTCAATCGTCAAATTGATCAAATTGAGGGACTTCATTATGGCTTTCTCAACTCCCATCACTATCTCTTAAATACAGCGCAGATTTTACATATTTCTGGACGTTATCAATCATCTTTAAAAATTCTTGCACAAATACACAAGGAGAAATATTCTAGAGCTTCACTGGCTCTCTACCAAAAGAATATGAAGATACTTCAGCCGGGCAAAGAAATTTTTTCGTCAGCTCTCCGACAAGAACTGCAGGCTAAGAATCTTACTCTTAACAAATCAATCACAGCTGAACAACTCGATTCCAAAATTAATGAACTTTCATTGGATAATGAAGATGACCAAATGCTTCTCAAAGCTAATCAACTGGTAAAAAACGACCCGAAACAAGCTGTGAAAATTTGGCAAGAACTTCATTCTAAAGGAAGCATTGCTGCCACCACTGATCTCGCTCTTTACCTCCAATCTCAAGGGCAGTCAATACCTGCTCTAGAATTACTAAAAAGTCACTCTCAAGCGGGGTCGACTCCACGAGCCATTTTACTCTGTAAGGCATGGATTAAAGCTCAGGATAATGATTACAAAGCTATGAAAACTCATCTTGAGCCACTCATTGCACAGAATGATTTAGAGGCAATTTTTTTATTAGCGACAAAAGCCTATGAGTTACAAAACTACACGGATGCCCTCAAATATTCCCAAAAGCTCATCCTCGCCAAGGGGAACTTTTATCAAGCTATCGTCATTAAAGCTAAATCTTCTCTAGCCATATTTAAAGATTTACCGAATCATGAGAATAAAGCCCTCTTGCAAAAAGTACTTCAGCAAATTGAAAGCCTTGAGGTGAATAAAAATCAATCACTTTTAGCTCTCTTAAGTGAATTGAATTACTCTCTTCAAAACTATGCAACTTCACTAGAATATGCACGACTTGCTGAGCACCGTAGCTTTATCAAGAAAAACCTGGCAAAAATGCTCATCTCCAAACCCCAAAATACCTGGAGTGATATTTTAAAAAACGACCCAGGCCTATTCACTAAATCAGAAATGAAGTATTTTGAAATTGCTCATTTAATTCAAGCTGAAAAATTTCAGCAAGCACTCGAGCTGCTTCCTAAGAACACCGATTCAAAATCATTCTATTTTCAAACACTTTGTTACCATGCTTTGTCCTTGCATGACAAACGCGATGACCTCATAAAAGTGCAAAAAAATCAAGTTGTGATCTGGCAATCTTTAGCTCAGTTTTCCATTGCAAAAAACGATTATTTAGGCGCTGCTGAATGCTATAAAAGTGCTTTGATTTTAAACCAAAACAACGTTCTTATTTCCAATAATTTACTTTCCTGTCTTATTCGTGCTGAAGTAGAAAATTTAGCTACTTTTGCGAATCAAGCAAAAGCAAATTTTGAACGTTTACCCACACGACAAACTTTAGATACTCTTGTACAAATTTTGAAAGCTTCCGATAAACAACAAGAATTACAAACTCTTCTTGAAGGCCGAGAAAATTTGAGTCTTGAACAAGAACTGATCTTAGCGGAAACCTATAAAGCAAAACAAGTCAAAAAATATAAACTGTCACTTACGAGATTGCTGACAAATCGTAATTTAAATTGGGATGACGCAACAAAACAGGAGGCCCTGAGATGTTTAAAAAACTCTACGGAAGATCTTTAATCCCTGCTTTAGGCATCATTCTTTGCTCATTCCTAGCAATATCAGAAACTATTGATTTCGCCAATGAACTATGGGGAACCCAATTGCGTTTAATCTCTGCTATTTTTGCAGAAAATATTTTAGCCTTTACCGGTTTCAATATTGAAAGAGATTTCACAATTCTAAAAGTAGCTGATATGACTTTTGATATTATCCCTGCATGCAATGGCTCGAAAGCCATTAAGGTGACGATGCTTTGCTCATGTTTGATGGCAGTTATTACAAAAGATTTAAATCCTATAAGTAAACTAAAATTAATTGCCCTAAGTCTTCCCCTGGCGGTTACTTTGAATGGTCTGCGGATTTCTGCGCTCATTGCATTAAGCTCTTGGAGTGGGGTGATCATTCATGCCGACACCCCTATGCACACCGTCTTGGGACTCATTTTTTTCGCTTTGTCTATCTATATTTTGACAAAACTAAGTGATCAAATTATTTCAAAACAAAAGGGTTTACGGGAATTTTCCTTGTTCTTTCCGAGTCTACTTCTCCTAATCATTTGCATGATTCCTTTTTTATCCGCTTGCTTGCGTGACTGGCAAGGAACCTCTTATAATACCAACGATCAATGGTCATTTGTTTTTTTCTTGTGGGGGACTCTTGCTTATATCTATCACGCCAAGCTAAGCTCAAAAAATCATAGTCAATTTAGATACGGACTTTTTGCAGCAGGCTTTACACTAATAGGCACATCTTTCGTCTACTTTCATAGTCCCAGCAATTACGTTCTCGGCATAGCGTTCCTATTATTAATTAGCTCGCTTAACTTAATTGAGTTCGGGAGTCAAAACACCTACCGAAAATCACCTCTCTTATTAATCATTTTTTGCGGATTTCCCAAAACAAATGAAAAGATAATGGAGCTACTTAACCTGCACATTGATCAGGTTTTGATCATTAAATTCTGCATTTGTTTCATACTCTTTACTGTAGTCCTTTTAAAATATAAAAAAGAAGTTTTTACCTGTACTCCCCCGCTACCCAAAACAA
The DNA here is from genome assembly GCF_000170755.1 of Lentisphaera araneosa HTCC2155. Classification (NCBI taxonomy): domain Bacteria; kingdom Pseudomonadati; phylum Lentisphaerota; class Lentisphaeria; order Lentisphaerales; family Lentisphaeraceae; genus Lentisphaera; species Lentisphaera araneosa. The sequence goes on along the minus strand of NZ_ABCK01000006.1, from coordinate 49,058 downwards.
GCTATAACTTTATTTTTTTACTCAGTAGCTTGTTGCTTGGAGTTCAACTGTATCATTTAAAACAGGTCAATACAGAGTCTCTCGAAGAAAAAATTTATTACCCCTATTATATAAATGATTGGGAAGGTTTTGATCTGAATTCTGAAGGTAATGAAGTTCTCAATAGACTGTACAAAAAGGATGACCTCGCTGCAGGTCTTATGGTCATCTCATCCCAAGGTAAACGTCAAAATATTCATACTCCTGAATATTGTCAATTTGGTATCGGATGGGATGTTTTATCACGTGAAACAATTACTTTTTCAGATGCAAACTCGCATGAAAAATCTGTCTCCAAATTAAAGCTTGTTAGAGATGACTTAGTACGTGAGTTTATTTATTGGTTCCAAAGTGAGCACAGTCAATGTGCTTCCTATAGCGAATTTATCAGTCAAGATACTCTCCTTCGAATTCAAGGGAAGAAATCTCTCTGGAAATTAGTTATCGTTTGGTCAGATGACTTGGATCATTTAGAAAATTTCGTTAAAATCATTCCTCCTATCAACTCAGCAAGCTTAATAAGTTTAGTGGATAAAAAGTGTGAATTTCCGCAAAATGCCGTCACCAAAAAGTGAAATTACAGCCTACTTAACACTAAAAACAATACATAAATACATATAAATAAATAACTTATGATTATTATTTTATTTTTTGGCATAAGACCCGCAACTACTTCCCTAAAAACTAAAGGGTTGATACATGAATATTTTAATCGGAATGCTGATTCACAATGAAGAAGCCATCATAGCTAAAACTTTAAAAACTGTTTTCCAGCAAAATATTTTTAGATCTTACAAATACCAAGTTGAGATCATAATAATCGCTAATGCTTGCTCTGATAATAGTTCCGCAATATGTGAGAGGGAGCTCGAAAAATTTAGTCGCAAAGTTCATAACTTAGAATACAAAGTTATCGATAAAGACGAACCGGGTAAAATACCTGCTTGGAATGATCTCATCCATAAATACTCAAGCCCTCAGGAATCATACATCATCATGATGGATGGCGATATCCTGCTTCAACAAAAAAATAATTTCGAAACTTTGATACAAAGCCTTGAGAATAATCCGCAAGCACTTATTTCCACTGATCTACCTATTAAGGACATTCATTTCTCTAAGTCGAATAACTTCCTAAAAAGATTTTCCTTAGGCTTTTCTAAAATTACTCAAAAAGGTGCTGGGCAACTATGTGGACAACTCTATTGTGCTCGCGCTTCATTCTTGAGAAAGATTTTCATTCCTAAGGAAATTTTAGTTGACGATACTTATCTGAAATTCATGGCCTGTACAAATGGCTTAACAAGCGCAGTAGATAACTCAAAAATCATTAACAACTATTCCGTATCACATGTTTTTGAAGCCTATACGGGACCCAGAAATTACTTTAACAATCAAGTACGCCAAACTGTCGCCTTTTCCATGTGGAGAATGTTTAAAGAAATTATTAAGCAAAATAAATCAAAAGCAAATGCCATTCAAATTGTTAGAACAGCAATCACTAATAACCCTGATTGGTTGAAACAGGAGTTTGATAAACATATGAAAGGTAAGCGTTGGTTTGTCTTCAAGGGAGCTTTAAACGTACGTTTCAAAAGACTCTCTCGTCTCAACACAATGGGAAAAATCAAAATGTTTATACCTACTTGTGCGGCTTGGCTTATTGACTTACCTGTAATTTTCGTGAGTAACTCGAAGATCAAGAATTCACATATCCAAAATATTTGGAAAGATACCCATAGCACCAAAATGGCGAGCGAAGCTGACTCATTAATTCAACTTAAAACTAAAATTGAGAAGGCATCATAATGAAAAAATTATTCTTAGTCAACGAACGCTTTGGGCGCTACTCCGGCGCTGAACAACATATCTATGTGACTCTTCCCTTCATTAGTCAAAATTTTGATGTCCAATTTATTTATAATGAAGATACAAACAAAGATTCCGAAACTCTAGATGAATTAATCTCCACAAAGCATTTATATGATTTTGATGCCAAAGATCACCGCGCATATAAACAGTGCTGGAAGCTCTTAAACAATGAAAAACCCGATGTCATTTACGTTCACAAATGCATGAACGTGGGCATGTTGCAGGCCTTCAGAGATTACGGTTGCCCTCTGATCCGCATGCAACATGACCACGATATGTATTGTATGAGAAGCTACAAATATAACCCTCTCACCCGTAAAATTTGTACCAAAAAAGCAGGCATAGCTTGCATCGTGCCCTGCATGGCCCCCCTCAAACGCGAGCGTGATGAATCTGGAAGTAAAATCGCTTGGGTAAGTTATACTAAGCAGATGCAACAAATCAAAATCAATCAATCATTTGACGAAGTTTTTGTCGTAAGTCAGTACATGAAAGATGAGCTTATTACTCAAGGTTTTGAAGAAAGAAAAATTAAGATTTTCCCACCTGTCCCACTCCCCAAACGCCAAGTCCCTATTAATACATATAGTGATGAAAATATTATTGTTTTCGCCACACAAATTATTCGAGGGAAAGGCTTAGACTGCCTAATTAATGCTCTTTCATTAGTTAAAAATGACTTTAAACTTTATGTTTTTGGCAGTGGATCACACAAGGAGTACTGCCAACAACTCGTCAAAGACCTTAACTTAGAAGATAAAATAATTTTCAAAGGCTTTGTGAGTCAAGAAGAGCTGTCCAACATCTATGCATCGGCAGTCATGGGAACTGTGCCTTCCGTATGGCCCGAACCTATTGCCACCGTGGGTCTTGAATTCTTAAGACATGGACTCCCAGTCATTGGCTTTGATGCTGGTGGCATTAAAGATTGGTTGATTGATGACACATCAGGCTTCCTCATTCCATGGATGGATATACAAGCGATGGCCGATAAAATCGACCTCTTACTCAATGATAAAAAATTAACGCGAAAACTAGGACAATCTGGAAGGAAATTTGTAAATGATAAATACAACTTCGATAATTACATCAATAAACTCGTAGGTCATTTAGAAGCGGTGGTTACAGATCATCAGCAAAAGCTGCTTGCGATCTGAGATTTATTTTGTCAGAATATAAGTACATAATCTTCTTCGCAGTCCTCTGTGCGGGCGTTCCCCTCGGAGTGCTGCTCTGCCAAGTTCATAAAACTTTTACCAAGATATTCTTTGTTCTGTTGATTTGGTCGAGTTGTGAACCTGACAAACTTGGAATCAACTTCTTTTCTAGAGAATTCTATAGAGCTTCTACTCGTGGTTTTGAACTCAGCTTAATCGATATTTGTGCTCTTATTTTAGCTGGCAACCTACTTGTAAACTGGAACAAACATAAAAAAGTTCTCTTACCAGCATTGTCCTGTCCCTATCTTATCTACTTAAGTATTACTTTAATTTCTTGGGCATTAAACTGTCAAAACATTGCAACTCCTGATCCCGTCACTACCAATAAATATACCGTTTACCCCCCACCCTATGCTCAATTTGAACTTTGGTTGTACCCATTATTTGAAATTAGTAAAATTATGCGGGGAATTTTTCTATTTTGGATACTTGTCAATTATTTACAAGACTCTGAATATATTAAAATTATTTACTGGGGTCTTGCCATGACAGTGCTCTACCTAACTTTACTTGCTTTACGAGATCGCTACCTCTTTGGATTCCACCGAATTAAGACAAATCTTGGTCATGCTAACTCCTTTTCAACTTATATGGCCATGCTAGGCACCATGTTTTTCCCTCTCATTCTTTACTCAAAATCATGGTTCAGATCAGGACTCTACTCTTTCTTAGTCGCCTGTAGCGGACTGTGCGTTATTCTAACGGTTTCCCGGGGAGGCTTAGTTGCTATGGGATTAGGGATTTTTGTTTGTTTAAGTATTCTATTTATCAAAACAATTAAAGTTAAAAATATAATTCTACTTACTCTAGGCTTTTTCATGACTTGTGTAGTACTTTATAAATCATCGGATACTCTTATCAATCGTTTTTTTGGAAAACAGGATGCTGAAAAAGATATGGCTTACAGAGGAAAATATAACATGAAAGCTAAAATGATGGCAGCTGACAAAGTCTTTGGAGTTGGTATAGGCAATTTTTCCGCTTGGTCATGGTTAAAATATGCTTCAGAAGTAGATGAAGAACTACCTCCCGGAACTCCCCCACATAATTTATGGTTTATTAATTTAGGAGAACTCGGCTACCCTGGACTATTAGCCTTTATGCTTATTTGGCTAAGATTTTTTGCTATCGCAGTTAAAAATATATTTACTAGCAGAAAGGATCCTTTTTTACTTACAGTAAGCGCCTCATGTTTGGGAGCTTGCTTAGCACTTCACTTCCAAAGTATGTTACAACTTGGGTTTCGTCAGAGCCCTCAGTACTTTTTAATGATAATTATCAGTTCTATCGTTGTAGCAGTACATCACTCTAATAAACATAAATCGCTTGAAAGTAATGGCTTAGCACTAAATAATTAATTATGGCTCGCGGTTTTCTAGTAAAAATCAAATGAAAATTGGTAAACAAATGAACTTAACTCAAAACAAACTAAACTGTGCTTTTGAAACGGATCCAGATCCGAATTTTTTTTTCGAAAGTACACAACATACTGAGGCTATATCAAGACTGAAATTCATCAGTAATGATAGAGGCATCAACATTGGTGTGCTTACGGGGGAAATTGGTTCAGGAAAAACTTTACTGTGCAAACTACTTGCTAGATCAATAAATTACTCGAGTCGTATCGTTTACATACCTTCATCAAATATTTCTTACGAGGCTATCCTAGACACCATAATCTATCAATTAAGCGGTGTGCGTAAGGCCGCTGAACTGCAGATGGATCGTTATCTAATTCATAATGAGTTCGAAAAAATACTAAATGATTACATCATAGCCACAGGTAGCCATTTAATTATTGTGCTTGATGAATGCCAAATGATTTCAACTGAATGCTTGAAGAACCTTAAATGCTTAACCAATAGCAATGAAGCTCATTCCAGTGTATCACTCATTTTCTGTGGACAGCCTGAGTTTAACCAAACACTAAATCAATGCCCCACAGTTGCTCAACGAGTCGGACTCATGTATTATTTGCCATACCTCAAAGAGGACGATATAGCACCTTATATAGAATTTAGATTAAACAAAATAGATAAAAAATCTGAAATACAATCAGAAGCAATATCAATGATTTACAGATTTTCTCGCGGCTGCCCAAGGGAAATTAATAAAGTTTGCAAAATTGCATTCGAATACATGGAGCGTGAAGATACGCTATGCTTCTCAAATGAATTAATCGACATGATTATAAGTGATATACAGCAGCAAAAACTCTGCATGCCAGTTCAAGCCTTTTAATTCACAAAAGGAATCATAATGGTAAAGCTACAACCAAGTCCAGGGTTTGAATCAAAACTTATACTTCCACCGTGCTTACCTACAACAAAATCATGAGATAAAGCCAAGCCCTGACCAGTACCCACCCCTATTTCTTTAGTTGTGAAAAAGGGATCAAAAATTTTTGTACTAAACTTGGAGTCCACTCCTATACCCGTATCGGAAATTTTGATAAGAATATTTCGTCTTTTCATTGAAGTCCTTATCGTTATCACACCCATAGTTTCAAAAGTTTGCTTCTTTATCTGTTCTTCAATCGCCTGTGACGCATTGACAATAATGTTGATAAAGGTTTGTGAGAGTAAGCCTGGGTAACAAGGGATTTCAGGCATAGATTCATCAAGTAAAAATTTAATTTCTGCGACCTTCTTCCATTGACTTTTCGTTAATACTGTCGCTTCTTTGAGTAAGGAATTAATATTGTAAGGTATCTTCTCCGCTTTAGATGGATGAGCCATAACTTTCATAGATTTAACGATTTCACCAACTCGATCTAATCCTTCCATACTGCCTTTTAAAGCTTGAGGAACTTCTTCCAAAATGAAGTCAACATCTATTTCTTCCGCAAGCGATGATAGCTTGGGGTCCTTAAGTTCTTTACCTAACAATAAATATTTCTTTATATCGTCAAAAGTTTCTTGAAGAAAATTACAATAATTTCTTATATACTGAGTAGGAGTATTGATCTCATGCGCCACCCCCGCGGCAAGTGTACCGACTGATTCCATTTTTTGTGCTTGCAGAATTTGCTGTTGCATTCTTTCTCGTTCTCGAATATCGCGTATCACCATCGTAAAATAGGTGACATCTTCGTATTTAAAATGACTGATAGATAATTCAATCGCAATCAACTCACCATTAGTATTCTTAAGTTGAGTCTGTTCAACACTAATAAACGTTTCCATCACATCATGCGTGTAGTCATCAATTTCTAAATTGGGCAAAAAACCCTGACAGCTCATTTCACCTTGATAATCTTCAGTCAAAAACGTCAAACGACGAAAAGAAGCATTGTATTGAATGATATTGCCGGATGAGTCCGTACATATAATCGCATCCGCAGCTGTCTCCATAATATTGACAATTCGTGCATTAGTATACTCACTCTGCCTAGCTTCTTGCCAAGCCAATTCTTTTGCCTCTACCAAAGCGCTTACATACTCATTTAAGCTTTCTGCCAAATGTCTCACTTCCATTGGAGGTCGATAAGAAAAGCCCGCTTGCTCAATGCCACCTTTTCTTGCTTGAGTTGTTAATTCTTTTAGAGGCTGAACAATCGTACGATTTGACCACTTTAGCATCACCCAAGTAAAAATCACAAATAATATAGGACATACATAAACTGTTAGGGAAAAAAACTTCTGGAGTTCTTCCAAATATTGTTCATTACGCCTAATTCTATACTTTAAATCTTCTTGTAAACTTAGGACCGGCTTATTGAGATCTTTAGCTAAGGCTTTGATATCAAGTATTTTTTTATCTAAATCCTTAGCTGATGAATTGATGGATAGTTTTTGACACTTATCCGAAATCTCGTGCATGGCTTGACTAACTTTTAGAATATTTTCATTGCCGGAGTATTGCTGATTTATATAGCTCACAGCTTGAATTTGTTCCTCCAAACTCCTATCTAAGCCAATCTCAGGATTTTGAAGAAATATATCCAAAGTTTTCTTCCATTGATTAACAAGAATCAAGGCCTCTTTAGTTTGTACCATATCCTGACGCAGCAATTGCACCCTTGCTTGCTCATTATTAATCGTATTTGCTCTAAAGAAAACTATACCAACAGCTGTAAGCCCTACTAACATACAAGAATTAACTAGTATCGTTGTATAAAAACTTATTCTCATGAACCTCGCCTTAAATATTTCGTCATACTGACATCTTGTCTCTTAGCAAGAGACTATAATTGCTGAATTTACTAAACTATCATGTTTAAAAAGAAAACTAAAAAACTTTTTTAAGCAATAATCTGCACTAATACTATAAAAGTGTGCAGTTTTTCGCATAAAAAATTGTGTCAATTAAGTGAAGCTCATATCTTAAGGGGTATTTAAGAAATTAGGAGCCGAGTCTTGAGTAAAGAAATTTATTTTGTCGATGACGATAAAAACTTTTTGCATGCCATGAAACTAATCATGCGTAAAACAGCCTTTAAAATAAAAACTTTTTCTGAGCCGTTAGAAATGCTCGCCGAGATCCAAGCGGGTTGGCAAGGGGTCGTCGTTACAGACATTAATATGCCTCTAATCGATGGTTTCGAAGTCTTAGATAGACTCAAAAAAATAGATGATGGAATTCCCGTCATTGTCTTAACTGGAAATGGCGAAGTCGAAAATGTACTGAAAGCACTTAGAGCGGGTGCTTACGATTTTTTAGAAAAACCTCTTTCCAAAGAATACCTCCTGTCTTCTGCTCATCGAGCCCTCGAAAAGCGACAACTGACCATTGAAAACAAAACTCTCCGTCAACAGATAAAAAAAAGCTCCGGCGTTCAAGAATTCATTGGTCAATCTGCGAGTATGCTCCGCCTCAAAGATACGCTAAAAACTGTAGCACTCTCAGATGCCAGCGTCATGCTCATTGGCGAAACGGGTGCCGGAAAAGAAGTCATTTCAAATTATATCCATCAATGTTCAAATAGAAAAAATAAAAAATTTATTGCCATTAACTGTGGGGCTATTCCAGAGAACTTGATGGATTCTGAGCTCTTTGGTCACGAAGCAGGAGCTTTCACTGGCGCTACGACCTCTCGCAAAGGTAAATTCGAAGAATGCAATGGAGGCACACTCTTCTTAGACGAGGTCAATTCAATGCCCATGAGCATGCAGGTGAAACTCCTTCGCTTTCTAGAAGAACGGGTCATTGAAAAAGTAGGGAGTAACAAATTGATCCCTCTAGATGTACGTATCATCGCCGCCTCACAAATCCCCTTAAAAGAAGTTGTCGATAAAGGCGACTTCCGGGAAGACCTTTATTATCGTCTCAATGTGATCCCTGTAAAAATACCTTCCCTTAGCGAACGCCCAGATGATATTCCCATTCTCTACAATCACTTTTTATTCCAATTTTGTACACTTTATAAAAGAGAACTTATTGAAGTCCCCCAAACTATTTTAAACAAATTAATTGCTTACAGTTGGCCAGGAAATGTTCGAGAACTTCGCAATATAGCTGAGCGCTATGTCATAACAGGTAACCTTCCGGAAAACCTAGGTGATTCACCAACGTCAAATAATGCTAAAAGTATTTCTGATTTCACCACTTCTAATGGACTTCCTATTGGAGACAGAGTCGGGCAATATGAAAAACATATTATTGAAGAAGAACTACGCGCTCAGAATGGCTCAGTGGTCAATACTTGCGCATCTTTAGGAACCCCACGTAAAACTTTATACGACAAAATGAAAAAGTACGATATAAAACCCGCAGACTTTAAATAATGACTACTTATACGCACAGCAACTTCACATAAACCGCACACTGACCACCTTTGTTAATAATACGTTAATATATATAACTTGCTATTTTTCATATGCTTGTATAATTATTTATAATTCTGGAACATACTTTTTTAAAATACTCCAAAAACATACGGAGTATAATAATGCAACTAACCAAAGTCATGTCTGGCGTAACAGAACAAAACTATTCACAAAGCACTGCCTACCTTCAGTTAAAAAGATTAATTGATGTAACAGTTTCTACCACTGCCATACTGGCTTTAAGCCCCCTACTCATCATTACAGCCATTTGCGTTAAAATGAGTTCCAAAGGGCCTATTATATTTTGGCAAAAAAGGGCCGGTTTGAATGGTGAAACTATTTTATTTCCAAAATTCAGATCTATGTACCAAGATGCTGAACAAAGGAAAGCTGATTTATTAGCTCAAAACATGCATCAAGACTCCATTACATTTAAAATGAAAGATGATCCTAGAATTACGCCCATCGGTCGCATCATCAGAAAGTACAGCATTGATGAATTACCCCAACTTTTCTTAGTCCTCACCGGAGATTTAAGCTTAGTGGGCCCACGCCCCGCCACACTCGATGAAGTGGCTCAGTACACTCCTTTTCAACGTAAGCGCCTAAGTGTAAAACCGGGCTTAACATGTACTTGGCAAGTTAATGGACGCGGTGATATACCGTTTAACGAACAAGTCATCATGGATTATACTTACATCTGTGAAAGAAACATTACTACAGATTTAAAACTACTTGTTCTCACAATTCCAGCAGTTATTAACGGTCGTGGAGCTTACTGAAAATCATGTTTAGAAATTGACGGTAATGTTCATAACTTGAACGAAGCATTGAACAAGTTCCTTATTCCACAGGCTGAAGCGCTTACTACAGGCATGACTTAATGCCGATTAACAATCGACGCTCCCGGCAAAAAATTAAGTCAAGTCTCTTAATTCTTACAGCGTAGCGGTCTTGCAGCGCGAAGTGCGTTCTAATTTCTACCTACTTTTTAATAGCAGGAAGGATGCCTGCATTCCCAGCAAAAACTGCAGGCCGAAGGCCGATCTACAGTGAGCGTAGCGATCTGACCACTTTCCTTCACCTCCCCTGTTAGAGCTCGTGATTCTTGGCGATTCATTATAAAACTAAGGATTACTTTATAATGATACGCAAACTTCTCTTCTCTTGTTTAATGCTCAGCTTTGCGAGCCCCCTACTTTTGGCCGAGACCAAAGCTCCCAACTTTATTATTTTTTACATGGATGATCTCGGCTGGGCGCAGACTTCTGTAAAAATGATGGATTCCGAGCCCCTCTCTGTGAGTCAGTTCTACGAAACTCCCAATCTAGAAAAACTCGCCGCTAGGGGGATGAAATTTTCCAATGCCTACGCGCCTACGCCAACTTGCACTGGCTCACGGGTCAGCATTCAGTTTGGCAAGACCTCAGCTCGTATGCAATACCGTTTTGTCCATGACGTTTTATCTTACAAGCAACGCCCCGAGGGTTATAAGGACGAAGTCTCTATTGCAGGAATGCTCAAAGCCGCCAATAAAAACTATATCACCGCTCACTTTGGCAAAGGCATTGGCGTCGAGCAACTCAAAGATGTGGGCTACGATATCACTGATGAATACGAAGAAATTGCCCCCAATGGCAATTTCCATGGCGAGTACATCAATATCAAAAACAAAGAGTCCTTGCCCGAAGATGACCCAAAGCGCATTTATTCACTCACTAAAGAATCACTCAAATTTCTTGATGACCATGCTGGCAAGCGCCCCTTTTACATGATGATCTCTCACTACGCCGTTCACGGCCCGCATGTTGCGTCGCCCGATGTCTTAAAGAAATGGCAAGCAAGATATGACGCTCTGCCCAACAAGCCCGAAAAAGGCCGTGAAAAAGATGTCTTTTATCGACTTCACACACCCGTATTTGCTTCGATGATCGAAGAGTCTGATACCCACCTTGGTAAACTCATCGACTCATTAAAAGAAAAAGGTGTCTTGGATAATACTTATATTATCTTTACTTCTGACAACGGCGCCGAATGGGCTCCACGAAATGAAAAAAATCATCGCTACAATGGTCCTCTAACTGAGGGAAAATACTTCCCTTTTGAAGGTGGCTTACGCATTCCATTTGTCGTTGCCGGTCCTGGTATCCCTGCCGGGAAGCAATGTGATACACCGATTGTGCAATGGGATCTCCTCCCCACTTTTCACGACTTAGCTGGAAGTGAAGCCGCTCTACCCGATGGCGTTGATGGTGGCAGTTTAAAAGAAGTTTTCACACGTGGCAATTCAGTTCAGGAAATTGAACGTCACGCTCCTGGCTTGGTCTTCCATTTCCCCAGTTATTATCAGCCCCCGATCAGCTCTATCCGCATGGGAGATTTTAAATTTATGCGCAACCTAAATACCGATGAAATTCGCCTCTATAATGTCAAAACGGATTATCGCGAAAAGAATGATCTCGCTAGTGAGATGCCGGAGAAAGTCGCAACAATGAAAAAAGCCTTAAGCGAATATGTTGAAAGTGTAGATGGCGGAAAAATTGAGGATGTTTATCAGGCCGCGATTGAACTCTTTGATGAATTTGACCATCGATCTATCGTGAACTACGAACAGAAATTAGCAGAAGCTAGTTCTGACGCAGAAAAACTAACACTCAAAGAAGCCCATGAGAAAAAATTGCGCTCTAATATGCTGAAGCGCGAAATGATTAAAGATCAGCGCACATCAGCTTCATGGCATAGAGGCCGCGCCAACGACACCGTGAAGCGCCTCGGCGTCAAAAAAGACGGCACAATTCTTTCTAAGAAGTAAAGCAGAAAAATTTGCGAAATCCGCGAAGTGGCCCGTGCATAAGTTCAAAAAACCTTTTTACAAAAAAGTTACATCCGAGATCTATCCCTCAATTTATTTATGAGCTACTCTCAGAAGGTAATATTAAAAACACCATGACGGAGAAATTGAGGGAATGGCCACATTATATAAGAAGTACTTTTATTTATTAATCTTTTTGTTTTCATTGACTAGCTTTGCGCAAACGATTCTTATTGAAAACCGTGAAGAGAATGAGTCTCTATGGTCACTTGGCGCCTCTGATTTACTGAGCTTTTACCTGGAAGAACAAGGTTTAAAAATGGCTAATCGCGACTCACTATCTACCATGACAGGAGAAGTCGATTTAGCCGAAGCAAAGTTCAGCAAAAGCTCAATAAAAAAGGGTGATTGGTATAAAACTGATTTCATTATTACTGGTGAAGTTAAAACTGTCCCCGATAAGGGACTCTTTGTTCAAATCTCAGTCACTAATGTGAAAAATGCTCAGGTCATTACAAAGCAACAAAAGCAAGTTAAAGACGAAGATCAGCTCGCAGTCGAAATCGAAGTCTTTGCTCGCCTCATTGGCAAAAAGATCGCCTCCAATGCTAATCGGAAACTTAATAATGAAGTCAATGAAACTCAGGAGAAATTCCTCGATGCCATTACTCTATTCAAATTCTACAAAGCGATCAACTTAATAACAGAACAAAGAGAAGCCGAAGGCATACGTGAACTCATTTACATCACTCACAACAGCCCCAATTTTACGATCCCTTATTACTGGCTAGCCAGCTTTTTTAGAAAATATAATTACCTTAAAATTGCGGAATCAATCGAAAGTACTTCCCCTTCTCTTCTCAATAAGAACCAGCTCAAAGGCGTCTACCTAGTTCACGGTCAATCACTACCTAACAATGCTCTTCAAAGCCTTCAAAACGAGATCGAAAAATTAGGCTTCTATACTTTAAGCCCTCAAAGTCTATTAAAACTGGACCTGGAAAAAGACCTCCAGCATTGGCGCTACATCAAAGGCAGTCAGATTGCCCAATTGAGCAGCTACCTTTCGGCCTATACTATTAAGTTGAATTTAGATAACAAGCAGAACTACCGCTTAACAATCATTGATTCCATATCCAATAAGGTACTCACTGAATTCACCAGCTCAGATTTCAGTAAAGTCATCGAAAAACTCAAGTCCCTAAATGATTCAGATCAAATTAAAAAACTTAATGATAACCCTTCACAAAATAAGCCCAAAATCACTTCCTATACAAAAGGTAACCAACACGAGTACTTGGCATACCTGATCCAACAGCTTATGAACAAAGAAGGCTCATCAGAAGACATATGGCGTCTCATGAGTTTTTATCGAACCATGCATCTCAGGGAGCACCTTTGGCCAGAGATTCTAAACCGAGCTCCCAAAGAAAAACTTCCAATATGGAAATTAACTCACAAGTATCAAATTAAAAATAATGAGGGCCTTATTGGATCTCCCATAGATCGCCTATTTAGTTCTCCCGATATCGAATTTTCGATATACGAATTTAGTACTTTCTCATTAAAACATCAGGATATTCTTGGAAGTTTAAAATCTTATAAAAACAGTTCATTGCAAGCTCAGTATGCGTATACTTATAATTTGGCTATTGAACAAATTAGAAATAAAAAATATCACGAAGCATTACAACACTTAAACAACTTAAATTCAGTACAGTTTCAAAAGCTAAGCCTACCTGACGCATTTGCCTATAGTATTAATTATTGGAAATGGCTTTGTGCTTTCAAGCTTAAAAACAATAAACTTCGAGAACAATATTCGACTCACTTAAAAACAGAAGGGGACATTTATACAGGTATTATACCGTTTATTAGAAATGGCCACTTTAAACAAAGAGGAATTGCCTGGCAGATATGTGATATAACATGTATCTGGCGAGCTTTCAAAGACTCCTCTATCACAATGATTCCTTTTGGTAAGATGGACTGGCCAGAGATACCTCTTGATGCTGAATTAAAACATTCCAAAAATCTATATAAATTTTTTGATGTTTTTGAACATAAAGCACAAATAGGTGACATACCTCGTGAGAAATTAGGTGATTTTTATTATGCTTTGTACGGTTTAGACGCATTGCCCAATGCCGAAATAAACGAAAAAATAAAATCTCTTTGTTATAAATACAGGCACCTTTTTAAGCCGAGTGATTATTTGATAAAGATAATGTGTATCATCGGTGATTTTAAAACAGCTGAAAATATTATCAAAAATAGTAATTATCCGATTTCAGTAAAAGCCAAATGGTGGATGATAGTATGGCGCTACAATTACGATAAGAAAGAAGTCATTCGAAAAGCTGCCAATTATATCATATCTTCTAATGAGACTTTTACTGTACACCGTAATCTTATTGAATCTTGCTTTCGTTATAGACTATTTAATGAAGCCGAAAAACTTATCGATATATGTAAAAAAGTTAAACCTATTTCCGAAGAAATGGAGGCTACAATTGCCATACACAGAGCTAATTTAGCTTTTCATCGTGGCAACATGCTGAAGGCTTTACAAATGTACAAAAAACTACGCTTATCACGATGGTCCAACACCATAAACGGTGAAATTCACAATCAGGAAGTCAAAGATTACCTACCACGAAAAACACGCTTCATTGAATCATTAGATCCAAATCGGGTTTACACTCGTTCATGGGAACAGTTTAAAACATTCAAAATATCAACTGAATTTGTACGCGCTACTTCAACTATTGCTTTCGAGGTATTTACCCCAGAAGTCCGGAAGGATTTCACAGAAATAATGAACACCATTCGCTCCTTCAAATTCAATCAGGGTGTGTGGGCCAAGAATCAGACCGAAAAAAAAATCCAAGATCATTTAACGCGTTTTGTAAATAAACACACGGATCAAGTTCTACCTCAATTTATTCGCTATTTAGATTATCCTATACACAGGTTCAATAAACAGGCAGCTGAATGGTTGATTGAAAAAATGGCTTCACAAGAAAATAAAGAAATTATATTAGACTCATTTAGAAAAAACCAAGATCTTGCAAAGATTGCTTTTAAACTTGATAGAATAGAAGCTATAAAAATCTTTGAAAACAATATTTGGTCCACACTTCCAAGAATCTCATTTTACCCTAATTTATATGCCATTATTATCGATAATCATCTTACGGAGTATTACCCTCATTTATATAATCTCTGTTATGGCTTAGATACTGCTGCACCAAATGTTGTTTACTTGTTCAATAAAGCACAAAAAAGTAGTGCTCCTAACGATTATCAAGAGTATCAAAAATTTTTAAACAAGATGGTGTCCGAGGTATGCCCAGAAATTGATTTAAAACATTCTGGGCAAAGTATAATATATAGAGAAATAATGTTCAGTTCCTTTATACATGGTAACAAACAAGGATTAAAATTATTAATTCAATTATTAGACAAAACCGTCAATGGTAACAATGCTCTTCTACCTCCAAAATATCTTTTCAGATTTTTCCAAAAAGTAACCAAACAAAAAGTTAAATCTATCCAAGAAATTGAAGTAATAATGTCGACCTTAAAGTGGAACCAAGAAAAAAGGAAATGGATTAAACTTTAATTTATCTGTTCGGGGATTTGAGGATTTGAGAATTTGGGGATTTGGGGATTTGGGGATTTAATCCACAATGATCTCAGAGTTCACTGAGAGGACATAAACCTCGTGTCCTCTCTGAAACTACGGCATGGTGTGATTGTATATATATCTTCTTTTCAACAAAAAGGGCTTTTTACAAAAAAATTACATACTGGATCTACCTCTGTACGTCATTGTGAATTACTCTCAGAAGATATTGAATGAAATTTATTATTGAGAGAGTCGAGGGAATGACCTTAGTTTATAGAAAATGCCTTTATTTATTTGCCTGTATGTTTTCATTTACAGCCTTTGCACAAACGGTTATAATCGAAAATCAACAAGAGAACGACTCCCTGTGGTCACTTGGGGCATCTGACCTGCTAAGCTTTTACCTAGAGGAACAAGGCTTAAAAATAGCAAACCGTGATTCACTCTCTGCCATGACAGGAGAAGTTGATTTAGCTGACGCAAATTTCACAAAAAGCTCAACCAAAAAAGGTCAATGGAGCCAGGCGGATTTCATTATTACTGGTCAAGTGAATCCTGTTTCTGACAAGGGACTCTTTGTCCAAGTTTCAGTCACCAATGTAAAAAATGGTCAGGTTCTCACTAAGCAGCAGAAGCAAGTTAAAGACGAAGATCAGCTCGCTGTAGAAATCGAAATTTTCGCACGCCTAATTGGACAAAAAATTGCTGCTTCCGCAAACAAAAAAGCTGTTGATATTCCCATTGAAAACGAAAAACAATTCCTCGATGCCATTACTCTATTCAAATTCTACAAAGCGATCAACTTAATAACAGAACAAAGAGAAGCCGAAGGCATACGTGAACTCATTTACATCACTCACAACAGCCCCAATTTTACGATCCCTTATTACTGGCTAGCCAGCTTTTTTAGAAAATATAATTACCTTAAAATTGCGGAATCAATCGAAAGTACTTCCCCTTCTCTTCTCAATAAGAACCAGCTCAAAGGCGTCTACCTAGTTCACGGTCAATCACTACCTAACAATGCTCTTCAAAGCCTTCAAAACGAGATCGAAAAATTAGGCTTCTATACTTTAAGCCCTCAAAGTCTATTAAAACTGGACCTGGAAAAAGACCTCCAGCATTGGCGCTACATCAAAGGCAGTCAGATTGCCCAATTGAGCAGCTACCTTTCGGCCTATACTATTAAGTTGAATTTAGATAACAAGCAGAACTACCGCTTAACAATCATTGATTCCATATCCAATAAGGTACTCACTGAATTCACCAGCTCAGATTTCAGTAAAGTCATCGAAAAACTCAAGTCCCTAAATGATTCAGATCAAATTAAAAAACTTAATGATAACCCTTCACAAAATAAGCCCAAAATCACTTCCTATACAAAAGGTAACCAACACGAGTACTTGGCATACCTGATCCAACAGCTTATGAACAAAGAAGGCTCATCAGAAGACATATGGCGTCTCATGAGTTTTTACAGAACTATGCATCATAGAGAGCACCTATGGAAAGAGATTCTTAAACGAGCGTCCAAAGAAGAGCTCCCATCTTGGGAATTAACACATAAATATCAGATTCAAGATAATGGTGGACTTATTGGCTCCCCACATAATGAGTTCTCGTTTCATGATATACGTTTTCTTTCTTTCAAACATCAGGATATTTTAAAAAGTTTGAAACCATTCAAAAATAATTCACTCGAAACACAGTATGCGTACATTTATAATTTAGCTATTGAAAAAATTAGAAATAAAAAGTATCACGAAGCCTTACAACAATTCAATGACTTACATTCAGCTCATTTTAAAAGCCTCAATGTACCTAATAAAATCACGTGCAGTATTAATTACTGGAAATGGCTTTGTGCTTTTAAACTTAAAAACGATGCTCTTGAAGAATTGTACTCCTCTCAAGTAAAGCAGGATAGAAATAGTTATTCAACATATACTTATACTGGCATTATACCTATTATTAAAAATGGCCATATTGGAACTAGAGGAAACGACTGGCAAGTCAGTGATCTAAGTTCAAGGTGGTTGTATTTCAGCGATGACGCAATAAAGGTGCTCCCATTTGGAAATATGAATTGGCCGGAAATCCCCATGAGTAATCCTGAGTTAAAACATACCAAAAATCTATATAAATTTTTTGATGTTTTTAAATACGAAGCACAAAAAGGGAATATACCAGATATTCAATTGGACAGATTTTATAGGGCTCTATACTGCTTGGACATACTTCCTAATGCCGAAATCAACGATGAAATTAAATCTCTTTGTTATAAGTCCAGGCACCTTTTCAAACCTTTTCAGGCAAAAGATATAATGTGTATCATTGGCGATTTTAAAACGGCAGAAGAGATCATTAAAAGTAGTCGCTACCCTACTTCAGCAAAAGCCAACTGGTGGATGCAAGTGTGGCGCTACAATTACGATGCAAAAGAAACTTACCGAAAAGCTGCCAATTATATGATATCTTCTGGAGAAATTTTCACTGTTAACCGTGTTTTTATTGAATCGTGCTTTCGTTATAGACTCTTGGATGAAGTCGAAAAACTTGTGACCATTTGTGAAAAAGTGAAACCCAATACCGAAGAACTTCAATTTATTATCGCAATACGAAGAGCTGATTTAGCGTTTTATCGTGGTGACATGTTGAAGGCTTTACAAATGTACAAAGAACTGCGATTATCTCGTTGGGCCAATACCATAGATGGGGAAGTTCACACTCAGGAAATTAAGGATTATCTACCACGAAAAATAAGCCTAATAGAATCATTAAACCCTAATCGAACATATACTTGTACATGGGAAGAACTAAAGGTGCCTGACATAACGACTAATTTTGGATTCGCTACTTCCACTGTTGCGTTGGATGTATTCACACCTGAAGTTAGACAAGATTTTACTGAAATCATTAACACTGTTCATTCTTTCAAATTTAATCAAGGGTCTTTTTATACAACCAAAACTAAAACTAAAATACAAGATCATTTAACACGTTTCATCAATAAACATACTGATCAGAGTTTACCTCAATTTATTCGCTACTTAAATTATTCTGTACCCTCAGCTAATAAACAGGTCACAGAATGGCTGATTGAAAAAATGGCGTCACAGAAAAACAAACACATAATACTAGATGCATTCAGGAAGAATCAGAGCTTTGCAACATTGGCCTTTAAACTTGATAAAAATGAAGCCATAAAAATTTTTGAAAACAATTTTTGGGCCATACAATCAGAAGCCCATATGGAATACCATCTTTGTTCCATTATCATCAAAAATAAACTCAATCAATACTATTCAGTTTTATATGATCTCTGTTATCGTTTAGAGTATAAATCCCGTGAAATCCTCTATTTATGCAATAAAGCTCATCTAAAAAGTGCCTCGAATGATTATCAAAAGTATCAAAAATTCTTAAACAAAATGATGTTTGAGATATGTCCAAAAATTGACCTAAACGATTTCAGGCACTGCTTAATATATAAACAAGTCATGTACAGTTCTTTTGAACATGGTAACAGAGATGGATTAAAGCTATTAATTAAATTATTAGATAAAAGAGACAAGGACAATGATGCTCTTCTAACTCCAAAATATCTTTTCAGATTTTTCCAAAAAGTAACCAAACAAAAAGTTAAATCTGTCCAAGAAATTGAAGAAATAATGTCGACTTTAAAGTGGGACCAAGAAAAAAGGAAGTGGATTAAACCTTAATCCGTCTGTTTGGGGATTTAAGCATTTGAGGATTTGAGGATTTGAGGATTTGGGGATTTGGGGATTTGAGAAACATTGACTTTTGAATCTGCTTTCATAAAAGTTTCGCGCTGAGCCGCAGGGAACACAGAGGGAAAAAAGTGCTTCTTTAAGTAAATCTAATAAGCTCTTTCTCTCAACTCGGAGTCTGCTTAAATCTCCGACAGATTAGACTCCTCTCGGCTCATTGCACCCAACTTCTATGTCTAAAACTTAGTCGACTTGGCGTCTTTGCGTGGGAATTATAAATAAGCTACCCTGCGAACTCAGCGGCTCTGCGCGAGATAAATATTTTCTGAGTGATAAGCGATTTGTGGATTTGGGGATTTGGGGAAGTGAAAAACATTGACTTTTGAATCTGCTTTCATACAAGTTTCGCGCTGAGGCGCAGGGAGCACAGCGAACGATCTGGAAGCGAAGCGATCTGACCTCTTTATTCTCCCACACGCTGAAGCGTGGACTACATACATATTCTCACAACTTATAAAACTGCAGGCCGAAGGCCGATCTGCAGTGTGCTAAGGGAACGATCTGCAAGCGAAGCGATCTGACAACTCTATTCTCCCACACGCTGAAGCGTGGACTACATACTCACAGAACTACTCATCTCTTTTGTAAAGCAGGAAGGACTCCTGCGCTCCCAGAAAAATCTTAGTTCTTACAGCGTAGCGGTCTCATAGCGTAGCGGTCTCATAGCGTAGCGGTCTCATAGCGTAGCGGTCTCATAGCGTAGCGGTCTTTCAGCGTAGCGGTCTCATAGCGCAAAGCGCGCTCTACTTTCGAAGAAAGTTCACTTCTTATCCCCAGCCTTCTCGTAATACCTTTTATTATTATTTGTCCCGACTAGTTCCGTCCTTATTTTGGATTCATCATAAGCCCCATCAGCTTTGGCTTGGCTAATAATATCCAAAATTACTTTTTTGACGGCGGCATGCTCTTTACCGCGTTCAGAGGATAGCGCTGCCTCACGTCCTGCTTTACTAGCTTTGGTGTAAATAGGGCCCCTAATCTTTTTCCCAAGAAGGTCTCTTTGGATGTTATCAATGGTTTTTTCTATTTCTACAATTTCGGGAGCATTTGTTTTTGGCATCATTGCTTTAAGCTCAGCAACTACCTTGGCGTACTCTGGATTATTGATCAAATTATTGTGCTCGAGGGGGTCATTGCTATGATCATAGAGCTCCATTTCATTATCTTTGGGGTATTCAATCAAACGCCACTTCTCAGTTCTTACAGTGTTGTACCCACGACTGTGAGTTGTTAGCGATGGATAATCCCATTCCCTATCTGGATTCTTTAGTAAAGGCACCAAACTGTGACCATCTAATTCAGGGTTGGGCTCAAAACCACAGAGATCTAAAAGAGTTGGGTAGAGATCGATAGCATTGACTGGACGATGAGTTTTTTGACCAGCTTTGCTAAGCCCTGGAGCGATAATCCCCATGGGAATATGGGTAGTTTCTTCCCAAGTTGCGAACTTCTTCCAATGACCCTTATCACCAAAGTGCCAACCATGATCACTCCACAACATAATGATGGTGTTATCTTTCTCAGGTGAAGCATCAATAGCATCCAGCAAACGCCCAATTTGATCATCAACAAAGGTACAAGAAGCCAAGTATCCCTGAATAGCGCTTGTCCAAAGACCCGATTTTACCATAAAGTCATGAGTCTGCCCACCAGCCATACTTTGACCCTGTTTTCCCAAATCATCGATGTCATTTTCTTTAACAACTGGTGTGGGAATTTCATCCAAAGGATACATATCGAAGTATTTGCGTGGCACCGCCCATGCTAGGTGAGGCTTAGTAAAACCACAGCCGAGGAAAAAGGGTTGGTCTCGCTTTTCATTGAGTTTGCGAATGATGTAATCTACCATGAAAGCATCTGGCATGGCCTCTGGTGGGCAGTCCAAAGGCCCCCACTTAATGGCATCTGCCTTGCTTTTATCTTTAATTGTGAGCGCTTTCATTTGGCGTTTACGCTCAACTTCATATGCCTTATTAGCCTCGTGAAACTGCTTTTTTAAAACCATGTCTGCTTCACGACCTTTGGGATCGCGCTCTTCAGTTTGGATGTGCTCATCCCATGAATCGGGGTGATAGGTATGAAAGTTTTTGCCACCACCAGCTACAAAATAACCTTCTTTGCGAAAGCGTTGCATAATGCTCACATCATCGCGATTTTTAAACATCGGCGCTAATTGCCAGGTATGGGGGTTGCGATACACCCCATGTTTAGAAACGGCGACACCGGTAAAGACCGAAACCCTGGATGGTTTACATGAGCCCCCTGGAACATGAGCATTGGTAAAAAACATGCCGCGCGCCAAGAGCCGATCAATATTAGGTGTTTTATAAGCAGGATAATCATATATAGCCTGATACTCTCGCATGGCACTAATCCAGTGATTCATGTCGTCAATGGAGATAAAAAGTACATTGGGTTTCTTTGCATCTTCCGCAAAAGAACTATTGAAAATTAGTGCAGTAATTAAAAAATAGATAAATTTCATAATGTTTCCTCTAGAGCCATTTCTTATTCGCTTGGTTAGCTTTTGTTCTTTCTATTTGAGAACTCACCTTAGTATTATCCGATGAGTCCGGCTTAAGTCTTTTCTTCAGTTCACCTAAACGTTCAGCATAAACATCGTCGATATCCCAAGCTCCAACTTCTGCCACATAGACCTTGAGGAGCTTATCCATTTCGGCGGCTTTTTCGGGCATGCTATTGATTAAATTCTTTTCCTCTCCCATATCAGTCGCCACATTATGTAGGCGCGTTTCTCCGGTATTGAGTTGGCGCATGAACTTATAGTCACCCATGCGAATGGCCGAAACGGGCACACCTGCGTAATAGGGGTAATGAAAAACGAGGAAAGGTGTATTGCGCTCCACTTTTCCTTCATTACCATTGCGGAAAACATCCACTAAGCTGCCACCATCGATATCATCAGGGAGTGGATTGGGATTACCGGAAAGTTCGTGAAGTGTCGCGAGGAAGTCGTACTGAACAATCGGTACATCACACTGGGAATCGGCAGGTATACCTGGACCACGTACGACTGTGGGAACACGTAGTCCACCTTCCATCATTTTTGCTTTACCACCCTGTAAACTAGGATTGCCACCGTGACCACCGCCATTGTCTGAAGTGAAAATCACGTAAGTATTATCGGCGATGCCGTTGTCATCAAGTGCTTTTAACATCGCTCCTAAGCTATCGTCCAAATGCTCAATCAAGGCCGCATATCTAGCGTCTTTGTAGTCCACATCACCAATCTGATATTTTTTAATCGTTTCTTCCAAAGCCGCATGTTTAACGTGAACCGCATAGTGAGATACCATCAGAAAAAACGGTTTATTGGCTTTTGCTTGAGTATTGATGAAATCCACCGAGCTCTTGGTCAGACTAAAAACGCGTTTGGGGTCATCGTCAGGAATGGGCTTCCTATTTTTTATACTGAGCCAATCACCATGAAAATTCCCATTGCCCTCTTTGATATCATCAATATTATCCGTAATATCATAACCAATGTCATCCATGCGACGAATCGTCATGCCCTTGCCAAAATGTGCCGTTACATAATTGGGGTCAGCTTCTTTGACAAACTCCGCCATGCCCTTGTGATTCTTAAGGTCTATGCCATTCTTTTTGGCCATAACGTCGTGAACATTCATCACTTTTGTCTTAGCAGTGGTCTTACCAAACTGCAGACTAATGCGCGAAGGTGTACAAGTCGGTGCAGGTGAATACGCATTGGAAAAACGCATACCATCTTGAGCTAAGCGTTCCAGGTGTGGTGTCTTATAAAGTGGCTTGGTCAAGTCAGGACGATCTTTCATCATGGGTACCGACGTGTCGCCATAGCCTAGATCATCGGTATAAAAGATAATGAAGTTGGGTTTCTCAGAATCCTTTGCGAATGTCGCAAAAGAAAGGGTAGAGCAAAACACGCTGAGTGCCATGATTGAGCGAGTACGTAAGTTAAATTTCATTATTACCTCGAGTATTGATTCATAAAAATGTCTTCATTGATCAATCGAGAAAGTTCGGCCCTTCTAACATCACGCGTTTCAAAAAAGCAGCAAAATAAACTTTTTTGATTAGCCCTTAACGATGCACCTTGGTCTATGCTCCGTTCCTTCAGAACGGAATGAGAAAAAAACTAAGATCCTATGGTTGAAAACCATAGGCTCCCATGAGAAGGCATTTACAAGTTACGGTTTACATTAAAGTTATATATTATTTAGATAATTGAGAAAATCAGTTTTCAAATGTCGATAAAATTTTGTCTTGCTTCCATTCGCACTCTTTTTTGTGGATCGCCAAATCCGGTGCATGATTGTATCCTATTTGATGCTGCTATCTGAGTTACGAACTTTAAAAAGATTTGGCTAAGCTCTTGTTCTACCTATGGTCCGCAGTCATCTAATAAGACATTTGTTAAACTTTTTTCTTTTTAAATTCTTTCCTTATTTGTGATTCAATAAAATGGTGGGGAGGTTGGCTGGATTGGTGGATGATTATGAAACTTTTTTAAAGGTTTTTTTATGTAAGGGATCATAGTTTTCTCCACTAATCCAAATTCGATGCATCAGAATCCCGAGCTTCCTTGCAATTGCAACTACAGCCTTTTTCTTAGCTATTTTACCTCCGCGGCCAGTTATTCTAAGTCCATAGCTTTTTAGGTCAGAATCGGGTGAACGATCGCTTAATATAAATTGAGCCGATCCTACTAACAATGATCTCAGATAGCGATCTCCCTGTTTTGTAATACTCAGCTGTTTATCACACTCTCCTGATTGATCTCTTTTTGGAGTAAGGCCAAGAAAAGGTCCTAGATCTCTACTTTTGTGAAAGCGTTTAGGGTCATCAATAGTTAAGACAAAAGATAAAGCTGTAATGGGACCAACACCTGGTATTTGCTGAAGTTTTATAGCTTCTGGACATGACTCTTCACTTATTTGAAGAATCCGATCATCTAATCTATTGATTCGATCTGTTAAATCTTTACATTCTTCGAGAAGTTCTCCAAGAGTCGGAATTAACTCATCAGGAAGGTATTCAAACATTCTTTCGCCAAAACGATTTGATGCGCAACTAGGTAAATTGGTGGCACCAAGGCTTTTTAATAATCCACGCACACAGTTGATACATTTTGTACGAGCTACAACAAAGTGTTCACGGGCACGAATTACGGAAAGCATTTGTTGGGCTGATATACTTCGATGTTTAATTCCGTGAAGTAGCGTTGGGTCCATTCGAGCTACACGCGCAATCTTTTCAGCATCTCTTTCATCGCATTTATTTGTGTCAGCTCAAATCATTCGTAGTTTGCGGGCATTGGCTATAATGACATGAAAACCCATATCCTTAAGCTTCGTAGAAATCCATAGTGAACTGGCACCAACCTCCATTGCGACACGCACCTTTGAGCAAGCTTTATATTGTTCAAAATACTCTTATAAGCAGACAATATTATTTTCAATTTTTGTTTGATCAATTTTCTCTCCAGCGGAATTCAAAACACAAATATCATGTTTTTTGTTTCCAAGATCAATTCCTATTGTGATTTCAGGTACTTCGATAGTAATTTTAGACATGGCAGTTCTCCGTTAGTTTTTTCGTTAACTTAACTAATATCAGGCAAGGTCTGCTAGCAAGTGGACTTTGCCGAGGGCTGCCTTCTCATACTATCTGAGTTATGCTACGTACCTTCGGCACGGCCTCTTTCTTGACTCAGCATCAAGAGATTCATCGTTAACTGAATAATCATCTAAACTTTAAAATAATGTTATATCCCACTCACGACTCACGTAATGCTTATAAATCCATCAACTAAGGACGGTGATATGAATAAAGTATTAATGTGTGCAGTTTTGATATGTGGAATCTTGGCAACGACGGCTTATGGCCAAAAAAAGGGTAAAGGCGGAAGTCCAAAAACGGCTTTCAAAATGGAATTCGTCACTATCCCCGACAACATAAGCTCTAGTTTTGAAACCCTAAAAAAACAGGTTTTACTCTGCCATCCGCTGAAAAACACTAAGGAGAAATCTCCCTTAGTGATTTCACTTCACGGCCTTGGGGGTGGTTCCAAACCCGTTGAATCTCGCTTGAGATCATCAATTATCAAAGAACTCTCAAAAGCAGAAAACCTCAAATACGGTGCCAAAATCCTCGTTCCTCAAAGTGATCCCACTTGGAATCCCGAATCACTCTCAAAAATGCTCGATTATATTTTGAGCGAGCACAAAGATATTGACGTAAATCGCATTTATTGCGTCGGCTATAGCATGGGCGGTAAAGGAACTTGGGAATGGGCTATGCTGGAGCCAAAACGTTTTGCCGCTATCAGCCCCAAAGGCTTTATCCCAGACTATAGCAAGACCGCAAGCATGGCGAGCTTAGCTATCTGGGCCATGGTGGGAACAAAGGATAGCCAGCCCCGTGTCGATGGCATCTCAAAAATGAAGGACGAATTTGCCAAAGTGAATTCCAATTTGGTTAAGCTATCCATTTTCGAAGGGGCGAATCACAAAACCGCCTCAGCTCAAGCCAAACAAGTCGAGGGCATGTACGACTGGCTTTTTTCACACAAGAACACCAGTAAGTAACGCGCCACGATGATTAGTGTTTAGGTACGAAGTCCCAGCAGATAATAGCGTCCACCGTGAGGTGGATGATAATAAAATTTAAATTAGCAAAGGGCCCAAACTTGGGTCCGACATATGATATTTCGGACTCATGCTTGAGCCCTCTCATTAATATTCGTAACTGACGTGTGGCTCACGCCACACGCTATTTTATGTCGGGCTGAAGCCCTCTACTATTTCTCCCATTCGACATGTGGTTCACACCACACGCTATTTTATGTCGGGCTAAAGCCCTAGATGATTCATTTTTTAGGTACGAAGTACCGGCAGATAATAGCGTCCACCGTGAGGTGGAAGATAATAAAATTTAAATTAACGAAGGGCCAAACTTGGGTCCGACATACGATATTTCGGACTCACAAGTGAGCCCTTGTTCCTTTTGTCAAAATTTACATGTGGCTCACACCACACGCTATTTTATGTCGGCCTAAAGCCCTCTACTATTTTTCCCATTCGACATGTGGTTCACACCACACGCTATTTTATGTCGGGCTAAAGCCCTAGATGATTCATTTTTTAGGTACGAAGTACCGGCAGATAATAGCGTCCACCGTGAGGTGGATGATAATAAAATTTAAATTAACGAAGGGCCCAAACTTGGGTCCGACATACGATATTTCGGACTCACAAGTGAGCCCTTGTTCCTTTTGTCAAAATTTACATTTGGCTCACGCCACACGCTATTTTATGTCGGGCTAAAGCCCTCTACTGATTTGCCCAATATGGCAAAGCCACACAAGTTAATTAGGTGCATATCATCGACAGAATGTAGCATGCCACCGTAAGGTGTATGGCTAAAGTTGGATCAGCCTCGAGGGCCCAAACTTGGGTCCGGCACTTCAACTAAAATGATAGTTATCTAAAAAGCTCTGTAATTCATCTTGATATGATATTTTTTCATGATGTGCTTTCTGTTTTTCTATATATCTTTTAACTTTTTGACACACACTAGCACTCACTGAAAATGCCCCATAACCACGTTGCCAACTAAACTTATCATCATATTTTTTCATCCACTTTGAAGAATTGCTTTTCACTTTACTCACAAAATTGGCGACAGATATTTTTTGTGATAATGAAACTAAAAGATGTATATGGTTTCCCGTCCCATTTATAGCCATAATGTGACAAAATAGATTTTTAGAGATCCCAGATATGTATGAATAGAGCTCTGCCTCATTATCACTTCTGATAAACGCTCCGCTTCCTACATGAAAAATTATATGGACATAAACTTGATTGAATGATTTAGACATAATTGACTCCAATTTATTTTATTATAGCTAATATAAGATAGTTATTAATAATTCGCAAATTTTTGAATAATTATGTCGGACTCACAGGCGAGCCCTTATTCCTCTTATCAAAAAATACATGTGGCTTACGCCACACGCTATTTTATGTCGGGCTGAAGCCCTCTACTGTTTTTCCCATTCGACATGTGGCTCACACCACACGCTATTTTATGTCGGGCTAAAGCCCTCTACTATTTTTCCCATTCGACATGTGGTTCACACCACACGCTATTTTATGTCGGTACATGTGGCTTACGCCACACGCTATTTTATGTCGGGCTAAAGCCCTCTACTATTTTTCCCATTCGACATGTGGCTCACGCCACACGCTATTTTATGTCGGGCTGAAGCCCTCTTTAGGTACGGAGTACCGGCAGATAATAGCATCCACCGTGAGGTGGATGATAATAAAATTTAAATTAACGAAGGGCCCAAACTTGGGTCCGACATACGATATTTTATGTCGGGCTAAAGTTCTCAAATACATTTATTCCTCAAGTACATGGCACCAAAAAAAATCTATAACTTTTTTACAAAGGTCGTGTTAGAGTAAAGACTCATTTGCGATTCATCTAGCAAATGAACTCAAATTTAGGCTTGACTCAAATGACAAAATGGCAGACATTACTAACACTCTTTTTAATCCCGCAGATTTTATTTGCTGGAAATCTTCCCGACT
Organism: Lentisphaera araneosa HTCC2155; assembly: GCF_000170755.1. Taxonomy (NCBI): domain Bacteria; kingdom Pseudomonadati; phylum Lentisphaerota; class Lentisphaeria; order Lentisphaerales; family Lentisphaeraceae; genus Lentisphaera; species Lentisphaera araneosa. Next base: position 21,322 of record NZ_ABCK01000006.1, on the reverse strand, counting down.
TTTCCGATACTCCAGGTGGCATGCTACTCTATCTAGGTGCCCCCGATAAAGAAAATCTTAGCGAGCTCATTGAGCTGACTAATGGCGATCAATGGAATGGCCAAATCCTTATCAGTGACGCGTCCAAAGTTAGCGAACTTCGCAAAGCTTTAGAGAAAAATGGCAATGGCTCGCTCTCAGTCCGCGCCTATAATGGCACTAACCTGCCCGTGGTCAATAACCTCATCAACCGAGTGATGATTGCGAACTCCGCAACAACTCCCAAAGAAGAAATCTTTCGAATTGTCGCCCCTCGCGGCAAAGCTTACTTCGCTACTCATGGTGAATGGAAAGCTAAAGACAAACCCGTACCCTCTACAATCGATGACTGGCCCATGGCTTTTTATGGCGCCGATAATAATGCTGTAAGTTTTGACGAAATGGTGGGCCCTCCCAAGCATATTCAGTGGCGAAGTGGTCCTTCTTGGACACGTTCTCACGAATTGATTTCTAGTTTAACCTCTATGGTTTCTAATAATGGCGTACTCTATTACATCATTGATGAAGGTTCGCGTCTCTCGGCAGTTCTTCCCGAAAAATGGCGTCTTGTGGCCCAAGATGCCTTCAATGGCAAGGTCCTTTGGAAGCTCGATCTAGAAACTTGGCACAATCACTTATGGCCCGTAAAGTCTGGCCCTGCTCAACTTCAACGCCGCCTCATTGCTATTGGCGATAAACTCTATCTCCCCCTTGCAGCTGGTGCTCCGCTCTCTGAAGTCGATGCAAAGACAGGTAAAGTTCTACGTTCTTTTGCGGGAACTGAAGGCTTGGAAGAAGTCGTCTTCGATAATGGCTCACTCTATGCGGTCACTGGCGAAAGTGCGAAAGCCCAAGAAGGCTATGAGCTCTCAAATGTGGAAGTTTGGGGTGCCGCGGGTGATGCCACAGGTAAATACCGCTTTACAGATAATCAAAAGAACAAAATCATGCAGATCGAACAAAAGAGTGGTAAAATCACTTGGTCCTATAGTTCCGCCATTGTCCCCAATACCATGGCCGTTAATCATAAAGGCGTATTCTTTCACAATGGTAAACAAGTTATTGCCCTGAAACCCGATGGCTCAGAAAACTGGAAGGGGCAAGAATTTAAGCTCAAAGGTTATAAAATGGGCACTGCTGTAACTCCGACTCTGCTTTGCCAAGATGACGTCGTACTCTCGACACTAGGTTTTGATTTTAAAGACGGCAAAATCTACGCTCATCACATCGACACGGGAAAAATCATCTGGACCTCGAAACATCACTCTTCAGGCCACAGTTCGCAGGATGACCTCTTTGTGATTAATGGCCTCGCTTGGTCAGGCGCTATTGCCCGCATTCAGCATCAGGGTGGTAACTATGATGGTCACCACCTCAAATCAGGTGAAGTGGCAACTTCTTTTCCACCCAATGTAAAATCCAACTTTTGGTTTCACCAACGCTGTTACCGTTCAAAAGCCACGGCAAAATACGTCATCCCTGCCGCCACTGGGACTGAATATGTGGACCTGCAAAACAAAACTTGGGATGTGCACCACTGGTTGCGCGGTGCCTGCCTCAATGGGATTCTTCCTGCCAATGGCATGACTTACATCACCCCTCACCCTTGTGCCTGCAATACCGAATCGATGCTACGTGGTTTCAGTGGCCTCGTAACTCCCGGCATGCAAAAAGCTGTTATCGACATCCAAGAAAGTCCACGCCTCGTCAAAGGACCCGCATTCAATACGCCTCTTAAAGAACAGGCTCAGGGCTGGAATCATTTCCGCTACGGCAATAAACGCTTAAGCTACAACGAAAATGCGGTCTCCGCAAAATTAGCTCCGAAATGGGAAGTCAAGATTGCCCCGGGAGAAAAGCTGACACAGCCCGTGGCCAATAATGGCCGAGTTTACGTTGCAGCCGTCCGTAAGAACACTCTTTATGCTTTGGACCAAAATACCGGTAAAACTCTCTGGACTTTTAATACGGCAGGTCAAATCGACTCTTCTCCTTCACTATGGAAAGGTCGTGTTATCTTTGGTAGTGCCGATGGCTACCTCTACTGCCTCAATGCTGAAGATGGCGAATTAGTCTGGCGCTTCCGCGGTGCCAAAGGCGATCGCCAAATGACCATTGACGGTCGTATGGAATCTGTTTGGCCAATCCATGGAAGCAACCCGATTGTCGATGGCACTATTTACTGCCTCGCCGGACGCACCATCTTCCTCGATGGTGGACTTCGACTTTGTCTTATCGATGCCGCCACTGGTGAACTGAAAAAAGAAGTCATTCACGGGGACAAAGACGAACGCGATGGCATTCAGGTTCAGGTCAAGAACCAAGGACAAAAAATGGTCCCTGGCAATAGCGATATACTGAGTTTTGATGGCAAACACATCTACATGAATTCCCAACGCATTGGGCTCGATGGCAATAGAATTTACAAAGATGGTCATGGCAAACACTACAAGACACTGACTTTCAGCCGCAGTGATCAAGATGGCGAAGGCACTCACCTCTTTGCTCCCGTTGGCTTTCTCGATGACTCTTGGCATCACCGCAGTTTCTGGATTTACGGCAAAGGCGCCGGTTCAGGTTGGGGTGGCTGGCAAAAGCCAGGTAAATACGTTCCTACCGGACGCCTCATGGTAGTGAAACCCGACCATACGGTTTATAGCTTTGGTCGCAAACCAGAATTTTTTGCTCAAGCCCATATCATGGAATACATGATTTCTTCGTCGCAAGGCAATGCCTACAAAGCGGGCGATTGGGAAAAAACATTTACTCCCATCCGCAATAAAGAAGCGTCGATCACCAACTGGGAAAAGAATAGTAAACTTCCCATAGAGAAACTTTCTTCACTCAAGTTCAACTGGCGCAATACGGAGCCCGGCTTACTTGGTCGTGCCATGGCGGGCGCAGGCGAGAGCCTCTTCATTGCGGGCCCGCCGGATATTCTCGATGAGACCAAACTCTATGGTCGCTTCAGTCAGCCTGATTCAGTGGCTAAAATAAAAGCTCAACAAGATGCCATCGATGGATCCATGGGCGCTATCTTGCGTTCGGTTTCAACCGCAGATGGCAAAACTGTGGCTGAATATAAGATCAGTGCACCTCCAGTTTTCGACGGCATGTCAGCTGCCAATGGTAAACTCTTCATCGTCCTGCAAGATGGCTCGATGGTTTGCTTAAACTCCGCAGATGATGCTAAGGAGTTAAACGCACAAGTGGAGAAGTAAATGAAAAAGAAATTCACCCTCATTGAAATTTTGGTCGTCGTCGCCATCATCGGCATTCTCGCCAGCCTGTTGCTGCCCTCACTCAAAAAAGCAAGAGAATCTGCACGTCGAGCCACCTGTATAAATAATGAAAAACAAATTGGCATCTCATTTGCCCTCTATCAGGATGATAACGAAGGATACTATCCAATTTATGGTACCACTTTTGAAGACGATATTTCCTGGGACGATATGCTCAGCGATTATGATGGCAGAGAAATTAGCGACGCCGATAAACTTACAGAAGAACTACGTATAGATGAATATAGTGTCGGCAGCTACCTCTGTGGTTCCAATATACAAAATCGCGACCCGATCCTCATAAAATCTTACGCCATCAATGATTCATACAGTGGTGATAGTGTGAGAGGCATTGCTGGGTGGAAAGATGATGCGGGGTGGTCGACAGCCATTAATGATGTAGTCAATACCAGCAATTTTATCATTTTAAACGAGGTCCAATTTTGGTCAAACAAAATGGGTTCCACTGGCGCTTGGGGGGAAGGTGGTCCTAGAGATTTTGCCGATGGCCTTTCAGTTGCTAAAGTTGAAAGTAAGCAGAAAGCCGAAGATAAAGGCGGAATCAAAGGCTTTTATATTCACGACTCAAAAAGCTATAAAATGAATTTCCTCTTTAGTGATGGTCATGTGAAGTACCGTACTGTACCTAGCACAATGGGAGATGGTGCCAGTGCATTTTATGATGGCAGTGGTCGCAACTGGAGCTACTTTGTTGATACGCCTTGGAATTCTTTAAGTGATTAATGCGTAGAGCTTAAAATCTTGCAAATTTTTCAAAAGACACAAAAAAACATCTTCTCATCTTTAAATCAATTGAAAAGTAGCTCTTGGGCGAGTGAATCCACGCCCCAAGTCTTGCACTCTGCTTCCAAAAAGTTTAACTTGGAGGACATGAATGATGATGAATACAGCTTAAACCGCAATGTCAGTGACTTTTTTGATGAAGCCTTAGGTCTTGGCCTCGCGGAGGATATCAAACTCTCCCAAAACGATCGCTACCTGCCCGGTAAAGAAATTGCCCGTGGGGGCATGAAGTCCATCGAGAGTACGGTAGATATCTTGACTGGTCGCGAAGTCGCAAAGGCCTTGCTCATTGCCAAAGACGATCCCGAAAAAACCGAGCGTTTCTTTCACGAAGCTCGCATCTGTGCCTCACTCGAGCACCCCAATATTGTCCCCGTTTACGATACTGGCTTCGATAAAAATGGCCTGCCTTTTTTCACCATGCGTTTACTCGGTGGACAAACACTGCAAAAAAAAGTCACCAAGACCGAGAGCTCTGTAGCTGACCTCATTGATGTCTATGTCAAAATCTGTGATGCCGTTTCCTATGCGCATTCCCAGGGGATTTTACACCGCGACCTCAAACCTGATAATATCCAAATCGGCGATTTTGGTGAAGTTCAAGTCTGTGACTGGGGGCTTGCCTGTGAACATGGCTATAAACATAGCAGCGAGAAAGACAAAGAAGAAACCAAAGAATTCTTCCTTCCCGTTACCCTAGATGGCATGATTAAAGGAACACCGGGCTACCTGGCACCCGAACAAGCCCAACCCACTAAGCAGGAACTCACCGCCACCGCCGATATTTACTCCCTTGGCGCCATACTCTATTTTATCCTTAGTGGTAAAGCACCCCTAGAAGAATGCGATACACTGCAATCCATTCGCAAGACAATTGCCGGAGAAATCACCCCCATAAAGGTTTTTAATCCCAACGTTTCCCACTCGCTAAATGCCATATGTCGCAAGGCCATGGCCGTAGAGACCGCAGATCGTTATCAAAGTGTGGAAGAACTCAAGAATGATATCCTCAAATACCAACACGGTTTTCCCACCGCAGCAGAAGAAGCGGGCCCCTGGTCTTCCCTCAAACTCTTCATCAAGCGCAATCAACGAATTTCTATTTTAATCGCCATATTCTTTGTTGTCTTCAATAGCTCTCTTTTCTTATTTTTGATCAATCTTAGCGCCAAAGAAAAGCAAGCACGTGAAGCCGAAACCATTGCGAATCAAGCCGCCGAGCAAGCCCTCAAGTCCGAAGTTTCTGCGACTCAGGCAGCCGAGCAAGCTCGCCTTTCCGAGCAAGAAACTCTCGAAGCCATGGCCATGCTTGCCGCCAGTGAAAAGCAGGCCCGCGAAACTCTAGAAAACCTGCAAAGAATGACGGCGGAAAAAAATCAAGTTTCTCATAAAGCCGCACCCCGCTTCTTACGCTTAGGCCGCATGAGTCTCACTGAATTTAAATTTTCTCAAAGCCTTGAAGAACTCAACCAAGCTCTTGCCCTGCAGAGCGATATCTCCCTAGGTAAATTTACTAAAGCAAAAATTTTAACTGCACTGCTTCGTTTTGAGGAAGCTGAGCAATATTTTTTAAGAGCAGAAACGAAGCGCAATGATTTTCTTAAGATCGTAAAAGAAATGAAAAAAGAGATCTCGTCCCCTTCTGAAGCGACTTACGAAAAGATTGTCAAAATGTTTCACCTCTATAAAAAACAAAACATGGCCATGCTCCATGTCGATGAATTAATCTATAGTCCTGCACTTCATTTTTTGACTCAAGAGCAGCGACGTCAATTAGCGCTTGAACTTGGTATTCTATTCCATGCACAAAAAGAAATGCCCTTTGAAAAGTTCAAACCCATCATCGAAAAGAAAATGCCCCAAGTTCTCTATAAAACAGGAGTCACTTCATTTAACCTCCGCAAATTTAAAAAAATAAAGACAAAGATGATTGTGGGAGAAAATACTCAAAGTGTGATCATGCCGGAAATGATTTCACCCAAACTTGTTTTAGAAAATTTAAGCCTTTGCCCCAATATAAAAACGATTTATATTAGTCCACAAACTGACCCACAAACTTTCGAAAGTATCGATGTTCAAATACTCAATTATAAGGATATCCCCTGATGGCCGATTATAAAAACACACGTGTGACTCTCCTGCATAGGCTCTGTAGTGATGAAAAAGACGAACTCTCTTGGGGTGAATTTACCGACGCCTACAAGCGTTATATCTATCTGCTGATTCGAGGTATGAAAATTGACCACCACGATGCCGAAGATTTAACTCAAACATCTCTGCTGGCGATTTGGGAAAAAATTGGCGGCTTCAACTATTCCCCCGAAGACTGTAAATTTAGGACCTGGCTGTACCGCATTGTTCGCAATAAAGTTATTGACCACATACGTAAGGCTAACACCAAGAAAAATAAAAAAGTCGATATCCCCGACGCCGAGACTCATTCAGATCCAGAGATCTATGATATTGCCGAAAAAGAATGGCGGGCGCATATCTCCGATCGAGCCTACAGCAATATTCAAGGGAACTTTTCCGAGAAAGTCATGCAGTGCTTTGACTTAACTCTCAAGGGAAAATCCACTGCGGAAATCGCAGAAATCACCGGCATTGCCGAAGCCACCATCTACGTTTATAAACAACGCGTCAAGGATGCCCTCTGTCACGAAATCCGCATCCTCAACGACAAGTGGTCCTGAAAATCAGTATTAAATCAGTTTGATAGAATAGCCCTCAATAAAGTAAATCATTTTTGAGTGCTGAAGGCACGACATAACTTAGCCTGGCTCGCCAGAGCTAGGTGAACAAAACAAACAATAAAGGGAGTTATTTAGAAACCAGCAGGAAATCAATCAGATTGCTTTTGAGTGCTGAAAGCACGACATAACTTAGCCTGGCTCGCCAGAGCTAGGTGAACAAAACAAACAATAAAGTGAGTCATTTAAAACAATCAGGAAATCAATCAAATTGCTTTTGAGTGCTGAAGGCACGACATAACTTAGCCTGGCTCGCCAGAGCTAGGTGAACAAAACAAACGATAAAGAGAGTTCTGAAAGAACGGCATAGAGCTCTATCCCCCCCCCATGACTTCTCCACTACGGAAGCAAATACTTCATAAAAAATGATTTTTTTCTTATTTTGCCGTTAGATCCTCAAAATAAGCTCGATTCATCCATAGAGAGATATTTTATTAAAGACAATTTATAAGGATTCTGATATGCTCAAATATGTTTCAAACTTCAAGAAAGGCTTTACGACGGCCTTCTTATTATTCATGGGACTCGGACTCAACGCGGCCGAAAAACCTAACTTCATCGTTTTTTACATGGATGACCTCGGCTGGGCCGATACTTCTCACGAAATGAAAAAAGGCATTGAGGAATCAAAAAGCGATTTCCACGAAACTCCCAATGTGGAAAGACTCGCAAAACAAGGCATGACTTTTACTCAAGGTTACTCCCCAGCTCCCACTTGTACTCCTTCACGCATCAGTATCCACTACGGCAAAACAAACGCGCGCCTCGGTTACACGACTGTCCACGATGTATTAGCCAATAATCGCGGTCTCAAAGAAAGCATTCCCAAAGACAATAAATCCATTGCTCAAGTGATGAATGAAGCGGGTTATACAACAGCTCACTTCGGCAAAGGCATTGCCATTGCTAAACCACAAGAAATTGGCTACCAAGTTCACGATGCCTATGATGTTGGCGATAATGGCAACTACCACGGAGATTACGTTAAAATCGCTCCTGAAAAAGAACGCGAAAAACTTCCCGTCGATAACCCCAAAAGAATTTATTCCCTCACAAAATCCACTGTCGATTTTGTCAACAAACAATCAAAAACTGAGAAACCTTTCTTCATGATGGTTTCGCATTACGCCGTTCACGTTCCCCACGCAGCCAGTCCTGAAGTGATTGAAAAGTATCGCAAGAAAAAACGTGGTAAACACCTACGCGACGAAGACTATTTAGACCCCTCAGAAATGACTGTTGGTCAACGCACTTGTACTTGGCGTTTACAATACGCAGCGATGCTCGAAGAAGCCGACATGAACTTGGGCGCCATTATGGATGCACTTGAAGCCAATGGTCAAGCTGATAACACCTACATCGTATTCACTTCTGATAATGGCGGCGGACTCACGCCTAACGGAGTTCTCACCGGCGGTAAAGCCAACCTCTTTGAGGGTGGCCTTCGTGTCCCAACAATTATTGCGGGTCCAAAAGTTCTTAAAAATCAATACTGCGATGTACCTGTAATCCAGTGGGATTTACTCACAACTTTCCACGATCTTTCCGACTCTTCAGCTCCCCTCCCAAGCGATGTCGATGGTGGTAGCCTACGCAATGTTTTTGCCAAAGGTAATGCAGGGAAAGTTAAACGTCCGAATGAAGGCATTGTCTTTAACTACCCCTATTACGCAGCCGCTCCAATCAATGCGATCATCATGGGTAAATACAAACTCATGCGCCAACTCAACACAGGTGAAATCAAACTCTTTAATATTGATGAAGACTTGGCAGAGAAAAATAACTTGGCTCAAGAAAAACCAGAAATCGCGGCTCGCTTAGCTCAAGAAATGGATTCTTACCTCTCAGAAGTTAATGCTCCTAAAATCGAAGACGTCTATGAGGCTCGTTTAACGGAGCTCGCAAATTGGATGAAGGAAGCCAAACACAACTATAAAAATAATCTTGAAATTCGCTCCAGAAATAAGTCGGCTTCCGAAATTACCCAGATCAAAGCCCTACTCCAGAAAAAATATGATGCCGATATGGCTCGCTTTAGTAAATCCACTGAGCACTGCAAAATGCAAATGCGCAACAGAAACTTCATTGGTGGCAATTACGAAAAATCTTCAACAACTAAAAAAGTTGAAAAACCGGTGAAGACAAAAAAACAAAAGACCTTTTCTATCTAAAGAAAAATCGCGCCTTGTAAAAACAAGGCTCGAGATTCCATAGATTTGAGCTCAAAACAGGGCTCAAATCGTTCATAAAGCACTTGTTTCACAGTCATGATGAGACAATTAAATGTCGTGATTTGACAAATATAGCCACTTGATTTTTATCTGCTTACGTAGTTTAATTATTAGATAATCAATAATTAATGGATCAAGAATGAAAGATAAAAAATTCTCACTCATAGAACTACTCGTCGTAGTGGCTATCATTGGCATTCTTGCCAGCTTTCTCCTTCCTACACTCAAAAAAGCACGTGACTCTGCCCGCCGCGCTTCCTGTATGAGCCAAGAAAAACAAATTGGTATCGCTTTTGCCATGTACCATGGTGATAACGACGGCTACTACCCTGTCTATGGTAGCCCCACTGACAATATTTCTTGGGATGATCAATTAGGTGATTATGACGGTAGAAAACTTACTCAAGTGCAAAAAGAACTTCAAGAAATTAACGATAACCAAAATATAAATAATTCTTTATATTCATGTCCTGGTAGTATTCAACAACGAAATGGACTTCCACTTAAATCTTATTCAATTGGTCAAGACTATGGTGACATAGGCGGTAGTCCTGCCGTTCGTGGTACTGCAGGTTGGAATGGGACAGATCCTTGGTCGCTTAATGCTTCTCAAATTGTCGATGCCAATGACTTTACTGTAATGATGGAAGTTCATAACACTCAAAATATTATGGGCTTCTCTAGAGCTACAGGTGTAGGTCGCCACTCTATGGGGCATGTCACTTCAAGTTACTCACCTGTTAATCTTCCCGGAGACGGAAACGTCAAAGGTGGTATAAGTGGTTTTTATGTACATTCACCCACTCAATTGAAAATGAACTTCCTCTACGGAGATGGTCACGTAGAATTCAAATCACCCGCAGCAACTGTAGGCACATGGCGCGATAATTTTTATTCAGGCACATGGACGGGATGGTGGGAAATGCAAGATAGTGACGATACCCAATGGAACGCTCTTGATTAGAACTCGTCCACTACACCCTTTACATTTAAAGCCTCCGTTTATTCTGAGGCTTTTTTATTTTTTAAATAAATTCATTAATTGCTTTTCCTATCTACCATTTTAAATTGATATCCTTATACACGTAAAAGGAGTCTTGTGTAATGGCCAGACCAAATCATGAGCAATATAAAAATGATGCTCGTTCAAGTCGAGAAATTGTTGTTGCCTACAGAGCTGTTATCGAAGATGAAAGTGAGGCCGTTAGTCTAGCCACGGTTCACTATCGTGGTGGTAAAGAAGAATTTAACCTAGGCAAAGAATATGCTCAGAGTTCAGACCCTTGGGATCGAGCTACTGGGGCTGATATTCTTGCACAATTGGGCTGGGGTAACAAAAAAAATTCCTACAAGAATCTGTTGACATCCTTTTAGCTATGCTTTCGGATCCTGATACTGAAGTTCTTTACTGCACCGCAGTTGCCTTAGGTCATCGCCGAGATCCACGTGCCATTCCTCATTTAATAAAACTCGCCAAACACCCCTGTGAAGATGTCCGTTATGGGGTCGTTCATGGTCTATTAACTTACGAAGATCCAATAGCGATTTCTTGCTTAATTGACTTAAGTAAAGATTCTGACGAAGACGTCCGCAACTGGGCAATCTTTGGCTTGGGAACTCAAATTGAAACGGATACATTAGAAATTCGAGATGCACTCTTTGACTCACTCCATGATTCAAATGATGAAGCTAGGGGAGAAGCTTTAATTGGTTTAGCAGAACGAGGCGATCGAAGAGTAGTAGAAGCACTTTTAAAGGAGTGGGATCGAGAATTCATTGGGCGTCTGAGTATTGAAGCCGCAGAAAAAATAGCCGACCCACGACTCTTAGGTCGACTTGAATCATTTGCAGAAACCATGGATTTAGATGATGATAAAACTTATCAAAATCAATTAAACCGAGCGATTAAATCCTGTAATAACTTTTATGGATAATTGCTTCTTAAGGTCCTTTCTTACATTTAATGGCGAACTTTTTTAAAATACACACTTGTGTCATAAAAAAATCTTACTATAATCTAAGTACTTAAAAAATTTACGGAGACGCATCATGCAAAATAGAAAACTCACAAGAGGATCTTTCTAGTCTCCCGCTCCTTTAGCTGGGCGGGTGCCCAGTAACTTCCTCCACATACCTTTTTGAGACGGGTCAATGACCTCGTCTTTTCATTTATTTATGATTCCAAAATTGGAATAATTTTTCCTAAAGCTAAGGCTTTGGGAGCAGATTATGAGGGAAAGTTATTAATACTTCATCACCTACAGAAGTCCGGCTCGTGGCTTCGAATAAAAATTGGATCGAAGGATCCGCACTCGAGCAACTCAAACAAACGGCGAGCTTGCCAGGCATGAAACTGGCCGTGGGGCTTCCCGATCTTCATCCCGGACGTGGCAATCCGATTGGAGCCACTTTCTATTCGGAGGGGATATTTTATCCCTACCTCGTAGGAGGCGATATTGGCTGCGGCATGGGTCTTTGGCAGAGCCAGCTCAAAGTTCGCAAGACCAAACGTGATCGCTGGGTTCAAAAACTTGGCAATCTCGGTTCCCCTTGGCAGGGAGATCGCGAGGCTTTTGTTCAGGAGCAAAAACTACCACAATGGGACGATGCACTCGGCACCATTGGCGGTGGCAACCACTTTGCTGAGCTACAAAAAATTGAAGTGGTCTTTGACCAAGAGCTCTTCGAAAAAGCGGGGCTTAGTAAAGATTACTTGCAGCTCATGGTACACAGTGGATCTCGTGGCTTAGGGCAAGCGATTCTACGGCGTCACACCTCGCGCTTTGGAGCCGCAGGTCTCATTTGCGGCAGCGAAGAAGCCGAAAGCTATCTGCAAAAGCACAATTATGCACTGCAGTGGGCCGAGGCGAATCGTCAGCTCATCGCCAAGCGTTTCTTAGACGCACTTGGCAGTCAAGGCCAGCGTATTGCCGATATTAATCACAATACGCTTACTCCTTGGAAACAGGGCTGGTTGCATCGCAAAGGAGCTGCCCCTGGAGATAAAGGCATTGTCCTCATCCCCGGTTCTCGCGGTAGCCTGAGTTATATCGTTCGTCCCATTGGCGACCTCGATTTCAGTGCTTGCTCACTTGCTCATGGTGCAGGTAGAAAGTGGAACCGCTCGCAATGTAAAGCGCGCTTTAGCCCGCGTTTTAGGGTCAAGGATCTTCAGCAAACTTCTTTGGGAAGTCGCGTTATCTGCGAAGACAAAGAATTACTTTACGAAGAACTCCCCGAGGCCTATAAAAATATTGATGTGGTCATTCAGGACTTAGTAGACTTCGGCCTGATCGAAGTGATTGCTAGCCTGCGTCCCGTCATTAGCTACAAGACTCGGAGGTCAAAATGAATGCTTGGATTCAATTTTCTTCTGGTCAAGGGCCGCGTGAATGTGAACGGGTACTCTGGCATATTTTCAAAATCTTCTGCCGTGAGGCTGAAGACGAAAATATCCAATGCGAGCTAATTAAAGCGGAAAAGGGTAGTGAGAAAAACTCTTTTCGCTCCTTGCTCATAAGCTTGGAAGGAAATCAGCTCGAAACGCTGCGAAAAAACTGGGAAGGAAGCCTACTTTGGCGAGCTCCCAGTCCCTTTCGTCCCCACCACAAACGACGCAATTGGTTTGTGCAGGCGAGTTTTTTTGCGATCCCCGCAAAAGCTGAACTTGATTTGTCGCAAATCAAGTTTGAAGCCCAACGAGGATCGGGTCCCGGCGGCCAGCATGTCAACAAATGTGCTACGGCCATTCGAGCTTATTATGCACCACTTCAGCTCTCGATTCTTTGTAATGAAGAGCGCTCTCAGTATCGCAATAAAATGCTCGCGATGGCCCGCGTTCTCGAAGCCTTAAATTTGCATCATTCGCAAAAAGAAGGCGAAGAGAGCAAAGCTCAAAGGCAAAAGCATTATCAACTCGAACGCGGCAATCCCTGCCGTACTTTCAAAGCTAAACTCTAAAGGAAACCCTGGTGGAATTAATCACCAGGGTTTTTACTGATCAGATCTTGGCTAAGGCCTGATCAAAGTCGGCAATAATATCCTCTATACTTTCAATACCCACAGAAACGCGAACAAAGTCGGGCTTAATACCAATTTTCAATAAGTTCTCTTCACTCAATTGTTGATGCGTTGTCGAAGCTGGGTGAATCACTAGTGTACGCGAGTCACCGACATTGGCTAAGTGATAAGCCATTTCCACTGAGTCAATAAACTTTTTGGCTTGCTCAACCCCACCTTTGATGCCAAAACCAAAGACGGAACCAAATTGGCCCGATGCAAAATACTTCTTGGCTCTTTCATGAGATGGGTGATTTTCTAAACCTGTAAAATTCACCCAACTGACTTTCTCATGAGATTCGAGATAATGGGCGAGCGCTAGGGCATTTTCAGCATGCTTCTCTAAACGCAGTGGCAGAGTCTCCAAACCCTGAATCACTTGAAATGAATTAAAGGGACTCGGGCACATACCTATATTGCGCATTCCTTCCACACGCGCCTTTATGATGTAAGCGACATTGCCCATACCGGGCACATCACCAAGTGCCTCCCAGTAAACAAGACCATGATAACTTTCATCTGGAGTCGTAAAGTCATCATAACGTCCTTGTCCCCAGTTGAAATTGCCACTATCGATGATCAAACCGCCAATACTCGTCCCATGACCTCCAATCCATTTTGTACAAGAGTAAACGACGATATCCACGCCGTGTTGAAAGGGCTTAAAAAATACGGGTGCAAAAGTATTATCGACCATAAAAGCGATGCCATTTTGATGTGCGGACTCCGCAATTTCCTCAAAATCAATCACGTCACCCTGAGGATTGCCTATGGACTCCGCATACACGAGCTTGGTATTCTCTTTCACTGCAGACTGAATATTTGCAGAGCTAAAATCTTCCAAGAAAGTTACTTCTATGCCAAATTTCTTAAGCGTATAACGGAAAAGTGTTTCAGTCCCACCATAAAGTGATGCTGATGAAATAATATGATCTCCAGACGAAGCCACCGTTGTGACCGCTAAGAAAATGGCCGACATGCCACTCGCGCAAGCCAAGGCTCCTGTTCCCCCTTCAATATCCGCCATCCTTTTTTCGAGGACATCAGTCGTTGGATTCATCAGTCGAGTATAAATATTGCCAAATTCACTCAGAGAAAAGAGATTAGCCGCATGTTCACTTGAATTGAAGGCGTAACTCGAAGTTTGGTAAATCGGCACTGCTACCGCATTTGTACTAGGATCAAATTTAAACGAACTATGGAGAGCTTTACTTTGGTCTTGCATCTTATGCATCCTCATTTTTTTTAAACTCCAAACACTACTTCCAAAGAAAAAACTTTCCTAATTTTAGAGTAGATAAATGCCTTAGAAATAATAAAAATCAGAATTTAGGTTCATTTGTGAGTTCGGTAGACTGTAGGATGCACCATGAGGAGGATGACTAAGAGAATCATGATTGTGAGTGCCCACATTTAGGTCCGATATATGTCGGGCTCACATCCGCGAGCCCTCATTTTATCAAATCTATTTTTGGTGTGGCTCACACCACACGCTACTTCATACCGGTAATTTGTACATTAAAGAGAGATCTTTCACATAGACTCTAAGATCATAGAGTCTTAGTTCTCATCCTCAAACCGTTCTGTGGCGGTGTCTTAAATTAACATGATTACCCATCCATTTAGCCATATTTGTCAAGTAGACAATAATCTATTGTATCCGTTTTTTGTTATTTTTGCTTAAAACGAAGCTTAGAATTAGCTCTTTACTTTGTGCCCATCTTGATTTCAACTTTGTGGGTACGAGTCTTCACAAAAGTGAAGCCCTCCAGCCATCCATATAAGGTCAACGGTTTTAAAGGAACCGTGTTGATCAGTCCAACTTTTTCTTTTAGCTGCGCTCAACGCCTTAGAAACTCCTAACGGTCATATCCTCGCCGTCCCATTCAGTTGGGTGTTAGGGCTCAGTCCTTCTCTATTGGACTGTCCAGGGTTTTAGGGGCTCGGGGAGGAGTGGGTCATCATCAGTAAATTGCTGTGAGTGTAAAGTGTACACTCAGCCATATCCTAATCAGTTAAGTTGTTTCGACGGAACAAGGGTAATCAATAGGTTCATGACTGAGGTACTAAATTTATTTAATGAACTTTTTTTGTGAGTCGCTCATATTTTTCTCTGCCGAAAAAATCGATAGGATCAAAAGGTTTCTTTCGTAAAAGCATAAAATAAATAGCTCGGCATATTTTATGTATAAAGATGGATCGTCCTTTGCGTTTACCGTGACGTTGATCGAGTTCATCGGCAAAGAATTTCATTACTGGATCTGATTTTGCTAACATTGCGATTTCACCAAAGGCCCACTTTAAGTTAGGGTTGCCCATTTTTGTCCCACTATAACCATAACTTTTTCCCGCACTTTCTTTTTTGCATTTAACAACGCGACAGTAACTTGCATAATCACCTGGAGTTTTAAATCTTTGAATATCATGAGTTTCATAAACCAGAGTCATACCTAAAATATCTCCGATACCTTTCATTGATTTCACTATTTCAAAATCTTCTTTGAACTGAGAGTCAAGGGTGAATTTCACAAGGTCCTTTATCTATTTGTTTTAACTGATCAGTAAACATCTTTAGTAAATCGGCGTTGAGTTGATAGTTTCGAGCCATAGCATGATCTTCTGGTAGGAATGTCTGAAGATCCATGAACTGAAGTGATGACTTTGCATTTCGTCGAAGCTCAGCAGAACTATGTTTTAAATTATTTTGGTCTTCGAAGAGATTAAGATAAATTGATATACCTGAGCGAATACTCACGAGCTTGATTCGACGGCGTAGTAGATCTCGGTGAGAACGAAACCGACGTGGACAAGCATACGCTTTGGGCAGGAGATTAGTTCGTAACAAATCTGTTATTTTTTTACTGTCTATTTTATCGTTCTTTGCTTTACCTCCATGAATTGCTCCCATATAAAGGGCATGGCCTAGGGCAAATTGAACGGGCTCTGTTTCACAAAAATCAGATAATTTGTACCAGTTGTAAGTAGTTTCGCAGGCAATAGTAAGGTCATCCCAATAAGGAGAGAGGATTTTCTTCATGTACTGAAAGTCATTATTTTTGATCTCTGTGTGCACGTATATTTTTCCTTCTTTGTCCATCACGCAGATATAAGACATCGATTTGTGAAGATCAATTCCGCAGTGAAATTTTGTTTTTGTAGTATACATTTTCATGGCAATATCCTTTTTTGTTTTGTGGAATTACAATTTAGGTTATTGCCATTTCTTTGCCAAATTTTGTAGATCACGTTTGACCGTGAGTACTATTGGCTAAGCGTACTATCAGCTAACGATGTATATACATCTACAGCATATATAAATTATGGTGAAACCATTAAACTTTAATTAGCTTAGGAAAAAGCCCTAAGACAAACGAA
The DNA here is from genome assembly GCF_000170755.1 of Lentisphaera araneosa HTCC2155. Classification (NCBI taxonomy): domain Bacteria; kingdom Pseudomonadati; phylum Lentisphaerota; class Lentisphaeria; order Lentisphaerales; family Lentisphaeraceae; genus Lentisphaera; species Lentisphaera araneosa. Next base: position 4,804 of record NZ_ABCK01000006.1, on the reverse strand, counting down.
GGGAGGAACATATCATGCCTCTAGGTATGAAACTGAGAAGGCTGCTTAAGTAGTGTACCTAAAGGCACACAATTTTTTACCTTTGTACTAAACCCCACATTACATGTGGGGCTATTTAAAGTGACATCGCTCTGCGATGTAAGTTCTCATCGTTAAGTGGATAATCGTATAAATTAAAGCTATATGAGTACTGCCCTTCTTGAGATTAAAGAGCCAATTCACTCGATTTACGAGATCGCCATACGAGGTCTCTTTACGACCCTATTGACGAAGGTGTTGAGTCGAACTATTTCTTCTCTAAATGATTGAGCGTTAATAAAGCTAAATCGCGTTTCGTTTTGGGTAAATCACCCTCAATATTTCGAGCAAATAAATCATCATTTTTGAGCGTTTCTTTAACTTTGCCCGATTGTGCAAAAGTTGCTGCTGGGCTAATGAGTTTGACTTGAGTTTTGGTACTCATCGCAGCGGCCACACAAATACCTCTGATTTCAGCCGTATGTAAGTGCGCGAGATTCATGTCTTGTGTCGAGACACTCGCTTTGATCAAAATAAAATTAACCTGATGTAGGGCAATAAGCTTTTTCAATTGTTTAAAGAGCTCGCCGATATCAGCCGTTCTAGAAGTACTTTTACTGAGCTTCAAAGCCCCTTGATCAAGGAGAGTGAGTTTCTCAGCATCATCGTTTTTGATCAGTACATAAGTGATTTCTTTACCCGCAGGGCGAAGTGATAGTATTGTCATTTTTATAAACCCTTTTAGGTAAAGTTATTATTGATAGAAATAGAAATTTTATTAATTCCCCTCCAGTATACAAAAGACATGATAAATAACAAAGTCGAACGCCCATTAATAGAATGATTGTTAAAGAGGACTTATTGGACATGCTCTTTTAGCCCAGCGATGAATTGATGAAGCTTGCCTCGTTCTGAGGCACTAAAAAAGGTCGTAACTTGCGTTACGACCTTAGTAGTGGAAGAGGGACTTGAACCCACGACAGACGGATTATGATTCCGTTGCTCTACCAACTGAGCTATTCCACCATGAGTTTTAAGAGTGGCGAGGTTGACGAGACTTGAACTCGCAACCTCTGGCGTGACAGGCCAGCGCTCTAACCAATTGAGCTACAACCCCACTCGAAAAAATATTGCTATAAGAAGTGCTTGAAGTGGCGAGGTTGACGAGACTTGAACTCGCAACCTCTGGCGTGACAGGCCAGCGCTCTAACCAATTGAGCTACAACCCCGCTTCAAACATTTCGTTTAGCGTGCTTAGAGAATACACAAACTTTTTTCTTATGCAAACGTCTTCCTCGAAAAAATCAAAAGATTTTTTTTAGACGCTATTATTGCGCCCATCGTGGGTCTAAAACGAGGGTATTTTCCCCTTGAAGCAAAGTCAGATATTGGAAGAACTTATGAATTTCTTGGGTGAGTTGCGGCTGATGAATTTTTAAGTTTAACATCAATTCTGTTAGCCAAGCAGAATTCATTGATTTTACTGTGATTGGATCGTAACTGACGAATTCATCTTCTTTTTCTTGCGGGCGAAAGCTCTCCATGAGCATTTCTTCAAAGCTTAATTGTTTGGGAAAAGTTTCGAGACTATAGCGTTTGAGTCCAGCTTGCTCTTTGGCATCATTAATCGCTTCACGTAAACCACCGATTTTATCGACGAGTCCCAATTCCTTTGCCTGCAGACCTGTGTAAACACGCCCGCCGGCCATGGCTTCGAGGTCGCCCTTAAGTTTACCTTCGCGCCCTTGAATGATACGTCCCTTAAAGACATCGTAGACGCGATTCATTGATTCAGTTATCTTCGCACGCTGATCTTCATTAAAGAAACTCGTTGAACTATTAATGTCGCTATATTTACCAATTTTGAACTCGTGAGTACTAATGCCGATCTTATCAAACATCTTCGACATGACCAGTTTCCCTCCTAAAACACCAATGGAACCCGTAATCGTTGCGGACTCCGCATAAATGGGCTCACCAAAGACCGCCGAGTAGTAGCCACCACTCGCCGCGACGTTACTCATAGATACAACAAAAGTTTTGCCTGTCTTTTTAAATTCCTCCGTTGCCTGACAGATCATTTCACTTGCTAGAGCCGAACCACCAGGTGAATTAATACGCAAGACCATGGCTTTCACTTTATCGTTTTGCGAAGCTCGCATAATGTAGCGACGCAAGGCTTCACCCATACGTGTATCAATCGTTCCATCGAGATTCACCAGTGCAAGGATATCATTATTCGATTTCTTTTTGGGGGCACTCAATTTTTGAAAAAATGAGATCGCATCCATCATATTATTAATCTTGGGGGGCTCAAAACTCTTTGGCATACCATAATTCAATTTAAAATCAGCTTTGGCATAAGTCTTTTTCAAGCGCTTTATGAACTCATTATGATATTCGAGCGTATCTACCAACTTGTGATCAAGAGCCTGCTGACTCGAAAATAGGCCTTCATCAATGAGTGCGCGGTAAGCTGCTGCGTCTTTACGCTCACTCGTGGCGCAGGACTTCGTCACTTCGACAAATAAGCCCTCACCCAATTCTCTTTGCTGCTTCGCTGCTTCTTCACTTGGAGCGGTTAAATAGAAGGGTTCGCCTGCACTCTTGTAATCACCGATGTGAACGATGTCGGCTTCGAGCCCCAACTTATCGAGCATGCCTTTAAAGTAGAGTTGTTGCATTGCCAAACCACGGAAGCTCACACCACCTTCGGGGAACAAGCTAATTTCGGTGCTCTGCGCTAAAGGAAGCGATGCTTCATCCAAACCATGCGTATAGAGATAAACTTTTTTGCCTGCTTTTTTGATCTCGTGAATACGGCGTAAGAGCTCTTGCTTCTGTGCCAAACCCAAGCGCATGCCTTCGGCATAGAGGACGACGGCTTTGACGTCATCCTTACTCACACAATAATTTAAGCAAGAGAGTAAGTGCATAAAATTTAAGGGACGAATTTTCTCGGGATTGAGAATTTCATTAATCCCCGGCTCAGGCAAAGTCTCGCCCATAACATGGCCCAAGCGGTAGACTGCAATTAAGTCTTTGGAAAAGACTGGGAAAGAAAAGAAAAATAACAATAATAAAAATCTCATAAAGTACCTCAATAAAATAGTCTGAATTCACATGAAGCTAATACTGATTACTACGAATTACAAGGGAAATTTCATAAGCATTAAACTTTGAACGAAAACAATATAACTGAGGCCAGTAGTCATCGACCAAAGACTCAGTTTTATCGGCCTTATGAGCATGACATCAATAGCTTGAAAGCTTCGCTTCGACCCTTATACTCAGCCATCTCAAAACAAAAGGAATACATATGAGCACAGACCAAGAAAAATTGTCGACTATGATTGGTCGTCAAATTTTTGACAATCTCAAAGGCCAAGGCCTTGCAGATGAACTCGATTTCAAAGTACTCGGAGCTAGCCTCCTCGACGCTTCTGAAGGTAAAGAAAACCCTTTCACTGCTGCTGATGAGCAAGCTGTTTTCGGTGCACTCCAAGAGCGCATGCAAGCTAAACAAGCTGAGCAATCTAAAGAGCTCGCAGCTGCTGGAATCGACTTCCTCGCTGAAAACGGCAAGAAAGATGGCATCACAACTACGGCAAGTGGTCTTCAGTACCGCGTTGTCAATAGTGGCGATGGTCAAACTCCTACAGCTTCATGCACAGTAGAAACTCACTACGAAGGTCGTTTAATCAACGGCGAAGTTTTCGATAGCTCTTACCAGCGTGGCGAAACTGTTTCATTCCCAGTGAATGGCGTTATCCAAGGCTGGCAGGAAGCTCTTCAGCTCATGAAAGCTGGTGACAAATGGGAACTTTTCATCCCTTACGAACTCGCTTACGGTGCAGCTGGAAGTCCTCCCAAAATCGGACCTTGCGAAACTTTAGTTTTTGACATCGAGCTTATTGCTGTAAAATAATCTCCCTCAAAAACATTCTAAAGAGCGTCGTTTCATTTACGACGCTCTTTTTTTGTGCCACGCTTCTCTTTGAACTATTTTTGATTTTACCTTATGATCCATTAAGTTCCTAGGTATTCACGGATCAATTGACTAAGCCGACTCAACCTCAGGATTCTCATTATGGATAAAACAAAAAGTTTAGGCATCTTTGAAAGGTACCTCAGTATATGGGTAGGTCTCGGCATAGTTGCCGGCATCTTACTCGGTCGTTTTATGGGTGATGAAATAAAACATTTGGGTGACTTCACCTATGCCAACGTCAATATTCCCATTGCCATTTTAGTGTGGTTTATGATTTACCCCATGATGGTGCAAATTGATTTTAGTTCGATCAAAAATGCCGGTCGAAAACCAAAAGGCCTGATTCTAACTTTATTTATCAACTGGGGACTCAAACCTTTTTCGATGGCCTTTTTTGCTTGGCTCTTTTTTGATAATATTTTCAAGGGGTTTTTAAATCCTGAACAAGCCCAAGAATATTTTGCAGGCGCCGTTTTATTAGGCGCTGCCCCCTGTACGGCGATGGTTTTTGTGTGGTCCTACTTAACTGATGGTGACCCCTCTTATACTTTGGTACAAGTATCGGTCAATGACCTCATCTTGCTCATTGCCTTCATTCCCATAGTTAAGTTTTTACTTGGTGTCAATCAAGTAGAAATCCCTATGGATACCTTAACGATGAGTGTGATTATTTTTGTTTTGGTCCCACTCATTGCGGGTTTTCTTTCAAACCGAATTTTGATAAAAAAACACGGCGAAAAATGGTTTAAAGACGTCTTTTTAAAGAAGCTCAAACCCTTCTCGATTATCGCTCTC